>NZ_NQWI01000003.1 GCF_002532535.1 Candidatus Viridilinea mediisalina | reverse complement strand
TGCAGGCATGAGAACCTCCTCAGAAAGGCTTGACACTTCTGCGAGTTATTATACCGGATTATTTACTGGAACACCATTAGTCGGCTGAGGTCTTTGGAAGCGATGGGATGCCGACTAAAGTCGGCACTACGACAGTAAAGCTGAAAGCGCGTTTCTGAAACCATCCCTAAAGGCTACCCAATAAAAACTCCGCTTGCTTCGCGTGCGCTGGTATCACCTGCTCTCTGGGAAGATAGATGCTCACTTGGATGGGGAGTTGGGCGAGGTAGCGGCACATGAGTGGCCCGACATCCTGCCATGGCAGCCCACCGAGGCCACAACCGAGTGCGGGCAGTGCCAATGATCTGATGCCTTCCCGCTCGTAGGCTGCTACGACCCATTGCAAGCCCTGCTCGATCCCGGCCAGATCCGAACCTTCGCGCCAGTGCCGTTTGGTGGGAAAGAGCAGGAACCACTTGTTAGAATTGAGCTCTGATAACCCCGTAGGCTCGTCGGCAAGTTGTTGATCAAGGTGGCCTTCACGCTTGTAGATCGCTGGTTGGCCCATGGTCAGAATCTTTTTGCGGCAGAGATCTTCGTAGTAGACATACACATCAGGAAATTGGTATTTGGTGCGCGAAGCCAACCCTTTGCCCATTATGCCTACGGTGTTGACACTGATGGTAAGTGTTTGCATCTGAGAGAAGAACATATCACCTTCAAAAAGATTAAGTTTTTCGGTAATTTTATGGATCTGACGAGGCTGAAAAAACATATGTGGTTCTGGAACAACCGCAAGCTTGGCTGGCGCAATCAGCGCCTTGACCTGCTGTGCTGCCGCATGATGCGCCACATAGATGGTGTCAATGAAATGGGGCGGAATGCGATCCGGCACAAGACATTCGGCCATGATCTTGCGCTTGGAACCGTCTTCTTCTTTCCACCACTCACTGGTAACGATGTTCCACATCTGCCGAAGCTGCTCAAGTCCTGCTTCGACAGGTAGGATGGCGGTGGGCTGGCTCGCTGCATTGCCCGTGGTCACAAAAATGTTGGGTTCACGCAGCAGATCCGGACGCAGATGCAGTACCGCAATTGATTGCTTTTGGCCTTGAATGACCCGGTAGAGCATCGGATTGCGCGCCTGAAAATAGACATTGGCAAACTCCCAAAGACTGCGCCCATCAGGAGTCTTACGTTGCTGGCGGTTGGTCACAATCTGGCTGTCATAGATCGGTGTAGAGGCATGCCGTTGGGCCACAACCGCTGCATGCGAGAGGATGCCGTGTTCTAAGATTGAGGGTAGGTTGTTGATGTGCGTAATATAGTAGAGCCCTCTGATCTGCGGTTTTTTCATGGCACCTCCAGCGTTACCTTTTCGTAGATCTCGGCTAACTGCAAGCTACACTGAAGCGTAGGCAAAACCAAGGTTGCATCACGGCCATGCGCTTCTGCAAAGAGCCATGTGTCGCCACTTTGACGCACGAACTGTTCAATATGGTAGGCGTCTTGGGCAATGAGCAGGTATTCACGTAGCGACAAAATGCTGCGATAGTGTTGAAATTTTTTGCCCCGATCATACTTCTCGGTCGAAGGCGAAAGAACCTCGATGATGACACTAGGATTGAGCAAGGTATCTTCGCTGCTGTCTTCAAACGCCTCCGTGCCACAGACAACAGTGATGTCTGGGTAGGTATAGAGACCTGTTGCTGCGATTTTGACGCGCATATCACTGGGGTAGACGTTGCAATCACGCTGGCGCAATTGGGCATAGAGTGCCGCATAGGTGCTACCCGCGATCCGGTTGTGGCGCGCACTGCCCCCCGCCATCGCGTAGACTGCCCCCGCATAGTATTCATGGCGCTCAGTGCTGGTGCGCTCGGTGGCTAGGTAGGCTTCAACGCTTACCTCTGGTTTGGCTTGGGCGGTCATCGTGTAACTCCGAAAAGAAGTACCGAGGATTGCACCACAGAGGCACGGAGAGCACAGAGGTTGAAACGGAGAGAATGCCCAACAATGGTGCTGTCCATGCCCTACATCTCTCTGTGTTCTCTGTGTCTCTGTGGTGCAATCCTCTGCATCTCTGCAAAAACTCTATCAACGCACCAACTTCTTATACACCACCCGGTGGGGCTGATCCGCTGCGCTGCCCTTGCGCTTGTGGTAGTCCGCTTCGTACTCTGAGTAGCTTCCAGGGAACCAGACCACCTGGCTGTCATTCTCGAAGGCGAGAATGTGGGTCGCTACCCGATCCAAGAACCAGCGGTCGTGCGAGATGATCACGGCGCAACCGGCGAAGCTCTCAAGCCCCTCTTCGAGCGCCCGCAGGGTGTGTACATCCAAATCGTTCGTCGGCTCGTCGAGCAGCAGCAGGTTGGCCCCCGATTTGAGGATGCGCGCCAAATGGACGCGGTTGCGCTCGCCGCCCGAGAGGGTGCCTACCAGTTTCTGCTGATCAGAACCAGTAAAGTTGAAGCGCGCACAGTAGGCCCGCGAGTTGATCTGGCGGTTGCCTAAGACCAACACTTCGTTGCCTGCGCTAATCGTCTCCCAAACGCTCTTTTGCGGGTCGAGAACGTCGCGGCTCTGGTCCACATAGCCCAACGTCACCGTAGAGCCAATGGTGAGACTGCCGCTATCGGGCTGCTCTTGGCCGACAATCATGCGGAAGAGGGTGGTTTTGCCTGCACCGTTGGGCCCAATTACGCCGACGATGCCACCAGGCGGCAACTCGAAGGTCATTGCTTCATAGAGCAGCTTGTCGCCATACGCTTTGCTCACATTGTTTGCTTTGACCACCACATCACCGAGGCGCGGGCCGGGCGGAATGAAGATCTCAAGGTTGCGATCCTGCTGCTCTTGGCTCTCGTTGAGCAGCTTCTCGTAGGCGCTCAGGCGTGCCTTCGATTTGGCGTGGCGGCCTTTGGGTGCCATGTTCACCCAGTCCAACTCGCGCTGGAGCGCCTTCTGGCGCTGACTCTCGCTCTTCTCATCGCTGGCCAACTTCTGCTTCTTCTGCTCCAGCCAACTGGCATAGTTGCCGCGCCACGGAATCCCGTGGCCGCGCTCAAGCTCCAGAATCCAGCCCGCAACATTGTTGAGAAAGTGGCGGTCGTGGGTCACGGCGATCACCGTGCCTTTATACTCCTGGAGGTGGCGTTCGAGCCAAGCGACCGACTCGGCATCAAGGTGGTTGGTTGGCTCATCAAGCAGCAGGATGTCGGGCGTCTGCAAGAGCAGACGGCAGAGTGCTACCCGCCGCCGCTCGCCCCCCGACAGCACCTCCACCTGCGCGTCGCTCGGCGGACAGCGCAGCGCATCCATCGCCAGATCAAGCTTGTTGTCGAGATCCCAGGCATCCAAATGGTCAATCTGTTCCTGCACCTGCGCCTGTTCGGCCAACAGCGCATCATAGTCGGCATCGGGGGCTGCAAAGAGCTCATTGATCTCATCGAAGCGCCGCAGTAGCGCAGCGGTCTGGGCAACGCCCTCTTCCACCACTTCGCGCACCGTCTTACCCGCCTCCAAATGGGGCTCCTGCTCCAGCATGCCAATCGTAAAACCGGGCGACATCGTGGTTTCGCCATTAAAATCCCGATCAATGCCAGCCATAATGCGAAGCAGCGTACTCTTACCCGAACCATTAGCCCCAATCACACCAATCTTTGCCCCGTAGAAATAGGAGAGGCTAATATTCTTAAGAATTTCGCGCTTAGGCGGAATGACCTTCCCGACGCGGATCATGGAATAGATGATTTTGGTATCTGTCACTCAAAACTCCTTAAGCAGCTATTGGCTCACCTCGCGCAGGCGCGCAATCATCGGCGGCAGAACCTCAAGCAGATAGGCAACTTCGTCGCTCGTGGTCGTTTGGCCCAGGGTGAAGCGCACCGAGCCATTGGCCGCTTCGGGCGTCAAGCCCATAGCGACCAGCACATGGGAGGGTTCGAGCGAGCCGGAGGTACACGCCGAGCCACTGCTGGCGCAGATGCCCACTTGGTCGAGCAGCAGCAGCAGGCTCTCACCTTCGATCCCGGCGAAGCCCAGGTTGGCATTGTTGGGCAAGCGCTGCGTTGGGTCGCCATTGAGCCAACTGTCTGGAATGGTGCCAAGCACCTTGGTGATCAGGTGGTCGCGCAGGTGGCTCAGGCGCTGGCTCGCTGCGCCCCGTTGCGCCTCGGCTTGGCTGAGGGCCGCAGCGAAGCCCACAATTCCAGGCACATTCTCGGTTCCGGCGCGACGACGGCGCTCTTGACCGCCTCCATTGATCTGTGGCTGCAACGGAATGCCCCGGCGGGCATAGAGCACCCCGACCCCTTTGGGGCCATAGCACTTATGCCCCGTGAGGCTGAGCAGATCGACATGGAGCGTCTCCACATCAAGTGGCAGCGCCCCCGCCGCCTGCACCGCATCGCTGTGGAAGAACACCCCCGCCGCTCTACAGATGGCACCCAATGCAGGAATGGGCTGGATACTACCCACTTCATTGTTGGCATACATCACCGAAACCAACACCGTATCGGGGCGTAGCGCAGTTTGCAGATCGCTTGGTTGCACCAGACCATTGCGATCCACTGGCAGCAGCGTCAACTCAAAGCCAAGCGTTTGCAGCGCCTCAGCGGCATGCAGTACCGCATGGTGTTCAATCGCACTCACAATCAAATGGGCACCGCGCCCACGCGCTCGTTGGGCCAGCGCCACACCCTTGAGCGCCAAATTAGCCCCTTCACTCCCACCACTCGTGAAGATTACCTCACGGCGCGTACAGCCCAACACCAGCGCCACCTGCTCACGCGCATCATCAAGCGCATGCAGCGCAGCCCGCCCCAACTGATGAATACTAGAGGGATTGCCCGCTTGGAGCGAAAAATAGGGCAGCATCACCTCCAATACCTCCGGAGCGAGCGGCGTCGTCGCCGCATGATCAAGATAGACGATCCGTTTGTTCATTGCAGCAGTATACTACAACTCATGAGTTCACATATAGAACGTAAGTGCCAAAAATCCTTAACACCGCCCATCGCACAGTATATACAAAACAGAACATATGTCTAACCCATTGCAATGGGGGATTCATGTGGGATATATGTGGGATAGTGTGGGATAAAAGCGGCCACTTGTGTAAAACAATACGCAACACAGACTAGACATGCCCCGTATAATGGGGAGAGACGACGGGGGTGCTGCTGCCCTAAACGTCGTGCAGATGGGAGGCATAGCCTCACACGTATAGTCTAAGGGATACTACCAACCATGATGAAACAATCATCACTGCCCGAAATGATCAACCAGAGCCGTGACGTTATACTGCACCCAGGTGTTTCAACCTTTGAACGCTACGAACAGCACGGCACGATGAAAGAAGCGGCCATCTATGTGGGCATCGCTGCCTTTATCTCCGGGCTCCTCGGCCTCGTTGGGGGCTTCGGTGGCTTCATTACCGGCTTCATCGCGGCGCTCATCCAGTTCTTCGTCTTTACCGGCATGGTCTATTTCGTGGGCAAGAAGATGTATGCTGGTACCGGCACATGGGACGAAGTGGCCTATACCTTTTCGCTCTTCATTGCTCCACTGATCGTGGTGAGTGCCCTGATTAGCCTCATTGTTAGCTTTTTCGCATGGATTCCCCTGCTTAACCTGATCGTAGCCCTACTTGGCTTCTTTGTTCGTCTGATTGTCCTGGTTTTTCAGGTCTACTACGCCTACATTGCGGTGCAGTCGAGCATGAACCTGTTTGATCGCACCCAAGCGCTGCTTACGTTGGTGCTTTCTTACATTGGTACACTCGTGATCATGTTCATTGTCTTTTCGATCTTCTAAATGTTGGTATAAGGCTCTTCGTATGCGGATTCTGCATCTTGCCGACCTGCACCTGGGGGTCGAGAACTATGGACGGATTGATGCGGCCACGGGCTTACATTCGCGCTTCAACGACTACCTCGCCCGCCTTGATGCTGCGCTGGCCCTCGCGTTGGACGCGGGTGTTGATCTGGTGCTGATTGCGGGCGATATTTATAAGAATCGCACGCCTAATCCGACCCACCAGCGTGAGTTTGCGCGGCGCATCTATCGTCTGCGTTCGGCGGGTGTGCCGGTCTTTATTCTTACGGGCAACCACGACATCTCGCCCGCCCTAGGCCGCGCCCATTCGGTCGAGATTTTTGCGGCCTTGGGGGTTGAGGGGGTAACCATTGCCGACCGTCCGCGGCTCCATCAGATCGAGACGCCCGCCGGGATCATTCAGATTATTGCGCTGCCTTGGGTGACGCGCCATAGCCTGATGACCCGCGAGGAGATGCGTGGGGCCAATTTTGCGAGCATTGAGTATGAAGTACGCCGACGGCTGGAGGCGTTTGTCGTAGATGCCGCCCAACGCCTCGATCCGGCCTATCCTGCCCTGATTGCCTTCCACGGCAGCCTTGATGGCGCCCAGCTTGGTGCGGAACGCAGCATGACTCTTGGCCAAGACCTTGTGCTGCCCCGTTCGCTCATGGCTCAACCAGGGGTTGCCTATGTCGCAATGGGCCACATCCACAAACATCAGGCCCTCAGCCACGATCCGCCCATGGTCTATCCGGGCAGCATCGAGCGGGTAGACTTTGGCGAGCGCGATGAACCCAAGGGCTGCGTGATGGTGGAAATCACGGGCGGGCGCGCGACGTGGCAGTTCCATGCCTTGCCAGCACGCCCCTTTGTGAGCATCGAGAAAGATGTGCGTGCCAGCAGCGATCCGCTTGAACAGGTACGCATCCTGATTGGCCGCCACGATCTGCACGAAGCGGTAGTGCGCGTCGAGCTACGCGCCGAACGCGAACAGGTGCCGAACCTGCGCGAAGAGCGCATCCGCGAACTCTTGGAAGCCGCCGGGGCTTTCTATATCGCCGCGATCAACGTCCATGTCGAACGCAGTGGGCGTAGACGCCTAGCCGGTATGGAGCAAGAACTACTCGATGGCCTAACGCCACGCCGTGCCCTAGAACTCTACCTCAACAGCAAACAGCCGCCACTTGCCCCCGAACGCATTAACGCCCTCTTGAGCGCCACCGATGAACTACTAACGTAACCCCCGCCGGTAGGCGTAGCGCCATACGTATGGGGTAGGGCGAGGAACCTAGTTCCTCGCCCTACCCCTTTTTTACAGAACTTGCGTTCTTAACATAATCATACCCGCAAATCAACGCCATTCTGGTTCCAAAGTGTAAAAGATTACATTTTATGAACAATGGCTCATTTGGGAGATACCCCCGCGCAGAAGGCTTGAAATGGGGGGGGAAGTGGTATATAATGGCCTTCGCGGTGGGGGAAAGTGGGGAAAAGTGGGGAATTAGCACAGACGTTCAATTAAAAATGTCTGTCAATGGAGCGGTCAGTGTTTCTGGGCGAGTTTGAACACTCCATAGATGACAAGGGCCGTGTTGCCATCCCCGCCCGCTTTCGTGAGGAGCTTGCTGAGGGGTTTATCGTCACCAAAGGCTTTGAGCCGTGTCTTCAAGCCTTTCCCAAGCCGCTCTGGGAGCAACTGGCGTTCAAGATTGACCGCTTGCCCCTGGGAAGCCCGCAAGCACGCACCATGCGGCGTCTGATCTTTGCTCCTGCGACTGAAGTTGAAGTGGATCGCCAGGGGCGTATTCTTATCCCCCAAGGTCTGCGCGAATATGCTGGGTTGAGCGAGGAGGTCTTGATCACCGGGATGAATACCTACTTTGAGCTCTGGTCGGGCCAACGCTGGCGTGCGCTCCAGGAGGAGTTGAATGGTAGTGGAGCGGCCATTGCCGAGCAGATGGCCGATCTGGGGATTTAGTTGGTGTCAGAGGCGTTTCACCATGTTCCAGTCCTGCTTGATGCCGTATTGGAGGCGTTGCAGCCCCAACCTGGCGGGGTCTACCTTGATGGTACGCTCGGTGGTGGGGGCCATGCTCAGGCTATTCTGCAGGCGGCCCAACCCGCTGGCAGGCTCTTGGGCCTTGATGCCGATCCGGCGGCCCTCGTGGCGGCTCAAGCCCGCCTCTTGGCAGCCGGCCTCCCCCCAGAGAGCTTTCGACTTCACCATGCTCCCTTTGCTCAGTTGGCCCATATTGCCCACCAAGATGGTGTGCAGCAGGTAGATGGCATCCTGCTTGACCTTGGGGTCTCTTCGCATCAACTCGACACCCCGGCCCGTGGTTTTAGTTTTACCAATGATGGCCCGTTGGATATGCGCCTTGACCCGACCTGTGGCCCTACGGCGGCTGATCTGGTTAATGATCTGGAGGAGACGGTGCTGGCTGATCTGATCTATCGCTATGGTGAAGAGCGCGCTTCACGGCGCATTGCGCGCCAGATTGTGGCCCAACGACGCCAGGCACCGCTGCGTACCACGGCTGAATTGGCCGCACTGGTGGCGCGTGCGCTGGGGCGAGGCGGGCGCGAGCGGATCCATCCGGCTACCCGTACCTTCCAAGCGCTGCGCATCGCCGTCAATGCTGAACTGGATCAGCTTGAGGCCGCTTTGCCTCAAGCAGTGACCCTGCTGCGTCCCGGTGGGCGCTTGGCCGTAATCAGTTTCCACTCGCTGGAAGATCGCATTGTCAAACACTACTTTCGTGCAGTATCGGGCTATGGCGGAAGCGCCAATCCCCTTCCTCCCCAACTGCGCATCATCACCAAAAAGCCCGTAGAGGCCACTGCCGCAGAAGTGGCCCACAACCCTCGTGCGCGTAGTGCCAAACTGCGTGTCGCTGAACGTTGTATAGAGACCCTCAGTATGGAGTAACGCATGGCCGTCAATACACAGCGAATGTCGCCGATTGCCGGGGCGCGCGCCCGCCGCCTAGAGTTGCCGCACTACCTGCGCTTGGAGGGAAGTCGCTACCTGTTGGGCTTAGTTGCCATTCTGAGCCTGATGAGCCTAATTGTGCTGTTGCAGACCGGGGCGGTGGCGACGCGAGGGTATGCGATTGCGCGTTTGGAAGCGGAGAAGACCCAACTGCTGCGTGAGCGTACCATTCTGCTTGAACGCCAAGCCCGTGCTCAATCGCTGGATCGGGTGCGCTACCAGGCTGAACAGTTGGGCTTGCGCCCCGTGCAGCCCGACCAGGTGCGCTACTTGAGTCTGCCGCAAGTGCAGTCTCCGCCCGGCATGATGGCCGCTAATGCTCCCGTCTGGCGTGGAGGCTTGCATAATGAGTAGGAGCGAGCAGCAACGCCGCATCCGCACGCCTCTGCTTGGCAAGCTGCGGATCCCAAATCCGCCGCAACCACGGGTCAGTGCCCGTGGCACCAGCGCACCAAAACAGGTGCGCTTGGAGCGTTGGCGTATTCATGGGCTGCTCTTGTTTGGGATGTTCCTCTTGGGTATGGTGCTGGTGCGCGTGGTTGAGCTTCAAGTTGTGCGCCATGCGGAATTGAGCCAAAAGGCCGAGCACCTGATTGAACTGCAACTGCCCATTGCGCCCACACGCGGGGCCATTACCGACCGTATGGGCAATGTGTTGGCGATGGATGTGGATCGCAAGAGCCTCTGGGTGGTGCCGGGTGAAGTGCAGGCCGAGCGGGTGCCCGCCTTAGCACTCTCGCTCTCAGCACTGGTGCAGCGTTCACCACAAGAACTTGAGGCGGCCCTCACGGCCCGTGATCGCTACTGGGTGCGCGTGGCTCGTTGGCTCGAACCCGAAGTCGCCAACCAGATTGCGGCCCTTGCAGAACCAGGCTTGCGCCTTGAGTATGATCCCCATCGCGTCTATCCTCAAGGTAGTTTCGCCGCCCAACTTATTGGTACCGTCAACCATAATGGTGATGGGATTAGTGGGATTGAAGGCTTCTTCAATAGTGCCCTCAAAGGCGTTCCAGGGGTGCGCGAAGGCGAATTTGATAGTCTCCAGCGCCCGATTGCGATTGCACCAATGCGTGAAGTGCCTCCGCGTGATGGAGTGCAGCTTCAGACAACCATTGATCCACGGATTCAGTACCTCGTTGAACATGAACTGCATAGTGCAGTCGAGCGCCACCGCGCTGATGGTGGTTCGATCATTGTGCTTGATGTGCAGACCGGTGCCGTGCGTGGCATGGCCTCATGGCCGCCCTTTGATCCCAACAACTACACCGCCTACCCCCCCGAAGTCTATGGGCGCAACCCGGCGATTAGTGATCTCTATGAGCCAGGCAGTACCTTCAAGATGTTCACCGTGGCGGCGGGGTTGCAGAGCCGCGCCTTTAGTGCCGATACGCTGGTACACGATACCGGGGTGATTGCACGCCACGGCTTTACCCTGAAGAACTGGAATGCTGCCGGTAATGGCATGCTCGACTCGGCAGGGATCATGTACTACTCTAGCAATGTGGGTGCCCTGCTGCTCAATGAACTTACCGGCCCTGAAGCCTTCTACCAGAGCATTGCGGACTTTGGCTTTGGCCGCCCTACCGGCATCGAACTGGCGGGCGAAGAGCAAGGCATCGTGAATGCCTGGGGTGGCCCCAACTATAACGATCTCACCTTCCTCACCAATGCCTATGGTCAGGGTATTTCCGTGACCCCCCTGCAACTGGTGGTGGCGGCGGCGGCAATTGCCAACGATGGCATCCTGATGCGGCCCTATATCATTGAACAGCGCTGCGAAGGTGCTGTGTGTGTGGCAACCGAGCCGGTTGAGGCCGGACGGCCCATCGAACCAGGGGTAGCTTGGACGATCCGGCGCATGATGGTTCACTCAGCCAACCACTATGCCCCGGTGGTCTGGGGGCCACGCACGGGCAGCTATGCGGATCAATGGCTTGTTCCTGGCTACCAGATTGGGGCCAAGACGGGCACATCGAGCATTCCATTGCCCGGAGGGGGCTATGATCCACAATATACCATTGGTTCCGTCCTCGGTTTTGGCCCGGCTGAAGAGGCCCAATTTGCGGTCTTGGTCAAGATTGATCGCCCCAAGGATGACATCTGGGGCGTAGCGACGGCTATTCCGGTCTTTTATCGCATTATGGACGAATTGATGCGCTATGAGCGCATTGCGCCCGATCCGAACCTCTTTAGTCCGGGCCAAGCCCAGTCCCAAGCCCGGCCTTAGGCGCATGTCAATCTTGATTCTTTGTTCGTTCGTGTTGACGGCGCAGCCGTCAACACGAACGAACAAAGTTGTTAGCGCGAAAAAGCTTTGGGTTGACAGGCTGCCTCGCGGTGGCTTCGACAAACTGGCTTCGACAAGCTGGCTTCGACAAGCTGGCTTCGACAAGCTGGCTTCGACAAGCTCAGCCACCGGGCCACCGCGCCACCGCGCCGCTGGCTGAGCCTGTCGAAGCCAAGCGGCGCGGCCTAGGACTTCTTCCGCACGAACGAAAAAAATTCTTCGGAGGAGGCGTAGCCTCCCCCCAACCCCCGCTACTATACATCCTACCAAATGCCTACGTATACTCTCAGGAGGTGCTATAATTGCCCTAGATGTCCCACACAAGCAGAATGGGATCATGGAGGGCGATGTGCTACGACTCAGCGAAGTCCTATATGGTGTGCAACCCCGATGGGCACGGGCATTGCCCCATCTGCCACCGCAGTGGCAGGGGGTACAGCTTGGTGAAGTGGTCACCGACTCACGCGATGTAGAGCCGGGGGGACTGTTTCTCGCCCTTCAGGGGGAACGTACCGATGGGCATCTTTTTCTGGCCGATGTGATAGCAGGCGGCGCACGGGCAGCGCTCGTTACCCGTGCTGCGGTTGAGGCGCAACAAGCGACGCTGCGTCGCCTTGAGCGCCCGTGGGTTCTCGTAGACCCCGCCACTGGCGCGGGGCTCGCCGAAGCGCCCGCCGATGCTTGCTTACTCATCGCCGTGGACGACCCGCTGATGGCGGTTCAGCGCTTGGCCGTCTACCATCGTGGACAGCTCACGCCAACTGTTGTTGGTATCACCGGTAGCGTGGGCAAGACTTCCGTCAAGGAGGTCACAGCCGCCGTCTTGGGGCGGCGTTTCCGCACCTTAAAAAGCAAACGTAGTTTTAATAGCGAGGCCACGCTACCGACCAGCCTGCTCCGCTTACGACCGCACCATGAGGCGGTTGTGCTGGAGATGGGCATGTGGGCTGCGGGCGAAATCCGCTTTCTGGCGGGGCTCGCCCGCCCCACGGTCGGGATTGTTACTAATGTTGGCCCGACCCACCTTGAGCGGCTCGGCAGTATTGAGGCGATTGCCCATGCCAAAGCTGAATTGCCTGAATCGCTGCCCGCCGAGGGCTGGTGTATTCTGAATGCCGATGATCCGCTGGTGGCGGCAATGGCCAAACGTACCCGCGCGCGCGTCTTCACCTTTGGCTGTAGCCCTACTGCCGATCTGCGGGCTGAACACATCGAGAGCTTTGGCCTCGACGGGATCGCCTTTGAAGCCCACCACGCTGGCAGCAGCGTAACCCTGCGCCTGCCCATGCTCGGTCGCCATAGCGTCTACACGGCCATGGCCGCCGCAAGCGCTGGCCTCGTGTTGGGCCTCAGTTGGGAAGAGATTGCTGCCGGGTTGCAAGATTCTTCGGTGCAGTCGCGTGTGGCTGTCGTGAGCGCCGCAAATGGGGCTATAATAATTGATGACACCTACAATGCTGCGCCCTTCTCAACCGTGGCGGCCCTCGACCTCCTGGCGGAAATGCCTGGCCGTAAAATTGCAGTCTTGGGCGATATGCTGGAATTGGGTAGTGCCAGCGCAGCGGGCCACCGTCAGGTCGGTGAACATGCCGCAACGGTGGTAACCCATTTGGTGACGGTAGGGCCCCAAGCTGAAATGATTGCATCCGCTGCGCGGGCGTCCGGATTGCCCGCTGATCACGTTCTTACTTGTACAACGAATGCCGATGCTATCACCGCCTTGACCCCGTTGCTCCAGGCTGGTGACTATGTATTGGTGAAGGGATCACGGGCGCTGGAACTGGAGCAGCTTGTTGCTGCACTCCAAATCCGCCCAGAGGAGGAGTAGTTTTGGATGTTCTACGAGCGGTGCTGGTGCAAGATATGGCCCGCGCTCTCTTGTTGGCCGCTGCGGCCTTCGTGCTGACCCTGTTTGTCGGTGCGTGGTGGGTGAACTTCGCTCGGCGTCATAAGCTCGGTAAGCAGATCCGTGTGGATGGCCCCAAAAGCCATCTGACCAAGATGGGGACGCCGACTATGGGTGGGGTGATGATTGTTAGCACGGTAGTGGTGCTGACGATGCTCTTCAACATGGTTGATCGCTGGTCTATGCTCTTGCCCCTTGCGGTGTTGCTCAGTTTTGCGGTCTTGGGTGGGGTGGATGATTGGAAGAGCCTGACGGGAACGAAATCGAAGACCTATGGCTTTACGGTGCGCTACAAGTTCTGGCTCATGGTCGTGGTGGCCTTGGTGGCTAGTCTGGCGCTCTATTTGCCGAAGCCCTTTGGCTTGGCCCACGATGGTCTTGTGCAGATTCCCTTCATCGGCGAACGGAACATTGGCCCCTTCTTCATTCCGCTGGCGATCTTTATTATTGTGGGTACGGCGAATGCGGTCAATATCACCGATGGGCTCGATAGCTTGGCTGGCTGGAACTTGACGCTGGCCTTTGCTGCCTATGGCGTGATGACCTTCTTGGCGGAACCGCAATTGACCAATCTGATGGCCTTTTCCTTCACGCTCGTAGGGGCTTGTGCGGCCTTCCTTTGGTACAATGCTCATCCGGCCCAGGTCTTTATGGGTGATCTCGGTTCACTTGCCCTTGGGGCTACGTTAGCCGTTGTTGCCCTTCAGTCGCAACAATGGTTGCTACTGCCTGTAGTAGGGATTGTTTTTGTTGTTGAAGCGTGTTCAACCATGATCCAGACAGGCTATTTTAAGTGGACAAGGTGGCGCTATGGTGAGGGGCGACGGGTGTTTCGCATGGCACCGCTGCACCACCACTTTGAATTGTGTGGCTGGAGTCAGGTTCAGGTGACGCAACGCTTTGTGCTGATTGGCACGGTAGCCGCTATGGTGGGTATCTCGATGGCTCTGATCTTTGCAACGCCGCGTCCGCCCCAACACGCCGATGTTCCGCCCGCTACCCAAGTGGTTGAGGGGCGACCATGAATCTGCGTGACCAAAAGGTGCTCGTGATGGGCCTGGGCGTGCATGGCGGCGGGTTGGGGGTCGCTCGCTGGCTGCTGAGTCAGGGTGCCAAGGTGACAGTAACCGATAGCGCTGAGCCGGAGGCTTTGGCCGCGTCGGTGGCGGCACTCAATGCGGCGGCTGAGGAGTTGGACTCCCACGTAGACTATGTGCTGGGTGAGCATCGCGCTGAGGATTTCACGACGAGTGATCTCGTGGTGGCCAATGCGGCGGTGCGCCCCGACTCGCCCTGGCTGGCGCAGGCGGCGGACGCAGGGGTGCCGATTGAAACCGAGATGACGCTCTTCTTTCGCGCCTGCCCCGGCCCTATTCTGGGGGTGACGGGCACGAAGGGTAAGACCACCACGGCTCTGTTGCTGGCCGCGATGCTGCGACGACGCCATCCGGCTACGCTGGTCGCAGGCAATCTGCAGGTCTCGGCGCTTGAGGCGCTTCCTAAACTGAACGCCAAGACGCCAGTGGTGCTTGAGTTGTCCAGTTTCCAGCTTGAACGCCTCGGGGCGGCAGGGCTCAGCCCGCACTACAGCCTCGTTACCAACTTCTCCTCGGATCATGTCAATTGGCATGGCTCGCTTGATGCCTATGCCGCCGCCAAACGCCAAATCTACTGGCATCAGCCCAAGGATGGCATTCTCGCGCTCAATGGCGCTGATGATGGCTCGGTGGAGCATATGCTGCTCTATGAGGGCATGCAGCGTCACGGCGGGCGGGCGATTTGGGTCTGCGCTGGCCCCCACTGGTCGCGGGCGCGCACGCGCTTTCTGCAGCCGGTGGTGCGCTCGGTAGACACCTCGGTGGAGCGGCGCGGCGATACGATTATCTGGCGCGATGTGTCGGGCTACTGTGGCTCCGCGACGCCGTTGGCCGGTGAGCCGCTCTTTAGTGTTGGGGATCTGCGTATTCCGGGGGCGCACAATCTGGCAAATGCGATGTTTGCCGCCGCCCTTGCGCGTGCCTTTGGTGCCTTGCCCGCCGATATTCGTGTGGCGCTACGCACCTTCACTGGGGTTGAGCATCGGCTTGAATTGGTGCGCGAGTTTGATGGGGTTAGCTATGTGAATGATACCACCGCGACCAATCCTGCGGCGGCGCTCGCGGCCCTTGAGACGCTGCATACGCCGATTGTCTTGATTGCGGGCGGTGCCGATAAGGAGTTGGAATTTGGCCCCCTTGGGGCAGCAATTGCCCGCCGCGTGAAGGCTCTTGTCCTGCTGGAAGGCAGCGCCACCTCGCGTATGGTTGCGGCGGTGCAGGCATCTGCCGACCGTGCTGATTGCCCGTTGCTCAGTGGGCCCCATACCAATTTTGCCGAGGCGCTCGCTGCTGCCCGTGGCTTGGCTGAGGAGGGCGATACGGTGCTGCTCTCGCCGGGGTGTGCGAGCTTTGGCATGTTCAAGAACGAGTTTCATCGTGGCGAGGAGTTTCGTCACCTCGTGGGCGCACTGGATAACGAGCAGCGTCAACGTAGTGGGCAACATTCGTCACCAAAGGCTGCCCAGTGAGCTATTCTTTCCCACCGCCAGATGACCACAACGAGCGCACTGATCCTGAACAGCCCCGCCTGGTTGCCCTCACAGTGCCACGCCCTTGGGCGGTCTATACGCTGTTGGGGCTGATTGTTGCGATGTATCTGCTCACCACGCTGCTCAATCTGCTCTTGGGCACGGGGGGGCTCTTTCAACCCCACCTCTTGGTGCTGTTGCTGCTCGGAGCGAAAGATAATAGCCTGATTGATGGCGGGCAGTATTGGCGGCTGCTAACCGCCATGTTTTTGCACGGCAATCTGATCCATATCTTCTTCAACAGCTTTGCGCTCTATGCCCTTGGGCCTGAGTGTGAGCGCATCTATGGCACGCGGCGCTTCCTCGTCCTCTACTTTTTGGCCGGCTTGGGCGGCAGTGTCGCCTCCTACCTGATGTCGCCGAACCCCTCTGTGGGTGCAAGTGGGGCGATCTTTGGGCTGATTGGCGGTTTGGGCATGTTCTTCTACCTGAGCCGCGCCGCCTTGGGCGAGTTTGGGCAGGCCCAGGTGCAGAGTATGGGCGCGATTGCCGGGATTAACCTGATCATTGGCTTTTCGGCACCGGGGATTATTGACAATTGGGGCCATATGGGTGGCCTCGTGGTTGGAGCCCTCGTTGGGGCCGCCTTGGCTCCCCGCATCAGCGTGGATCAGCGCTTCTTTCCGCCCATGCTCAGCCGCACCTATCCGCCCTGGGGCACAACCGCAACCGTTGCTATTGGCGGTACCCTCGTACTCCTAGCTCTCCTGTTTTCTGGAGCATGAGCAGCATTGAGGTCAAACTTCCCCCGAAGAACTTTTTTCGTTCGTGTTGGTGGCGTAGCCACCAACACGAACGAAAAAAAATAAGGAGATTCCTGTGGCCGAGCGAACCCACAAACCCGACTACCTCCTCTTAGCTACGGTCGGGTCACTGGTGGCCTTCGGCTTGGTGATGATCTATAGTTCGAGCTTTGTCGAAGGCTACAATCTGCATAACAACCAGTACTACTATCTGCTGCGTCAGATGGTAGGTGCAGCAATTGGGACGGTGGGCCTGCTGGTGGCCCAACGGATCGATTATCGCATGTGGCGCAAATATTCGATCCATCTGATGGCGGCTTGTATCGGGCTTTTGGTGTTGGTGCTGATCTTGCCCGCCTCAATCACCGAAGTCAACAACTCACGCTCTTGGATTCGGCTTGGTGAGGGTGGCGTCTTTGGGCTCTTTAGTGTGCAACCCGCCGAGATTGCCAAGCTGATCATCATTATCTACTTTGCCGATTGGCTCTCGCGGCGCAGCGAAAAGGTCGGCAATGTCACCTATGGGCTCATTCCTTTCGCGGTGATGATGGGCCTGATCTTTGGCCTGGTGATGCTCCAGCCCGATCTGGGCACAGGCGTGGTGCTAGTGCTGATTGGCGGTTCGATCTACTTCGCCGCTGGGGCGCGCGTCTGGCATATCCTTGGGGCCATCGGGCTGGCCGTGGCCTCCTTTTGGTTTCTGATCAGCGTCGCGGGGTATCGCAATGCGCGCATTATGGCCTTCCAAGACCCCGAGAAGTACTACAGTACCTTTGGCTTCCAGCCTACCCACGCGCTCTATGCGCTCGGCAGTGGTGGCATCTTCGGCCAGGGTTTGGGCCAGGCGCGTCAGAAGTTCCAGTGGTTGCCCCAAGCCCATACCGATACCATTTATGCCATCATTGGCGAAGAACTGGGCCTCGTCGGGACGGTGCTGGTCTTGATCGCTTTTGCGATCATTGCCTACCGCGGCTATCGTATTGCTGGCCGTGCCCCCAATCCCTTTGCATCCCTCGTGGCGGTGGGGATTACCAGTTGGATTACGCTCCAAGCCTTCATTAATCTGGGGGTGACCACTTCGCTGCTGCCCTTTACTGGCCTAACTTTGCCCTTTGTATCGTATGGCAGTACGTCGCTCTATATGAATATGATTGCAATTGGTGTACTGCTCAATATCTCGAAGCATACATCGCAACACCAGCCCGAGGAGATTACCGATGCGCCGAGGATCAGACCCCGCCCCAAGCTTGCCTTCCTCAACAATCTTGCTGTGTGGCGGGGGCACGGGCGGGCACGTCTACCCGGCTTTGGCAGTGGCCACCGCTATCGTAGGCGTTGAGGAGGAACAGGGGAACAGAGGAACAGAGGAACAGAGGGGCAGGGGAACAGGGGGGCAGAGGAACAGGGGAACAGAGGAACAGGGGAACAGAGGAACAGAGGAACAGAGGGGCAGGGGGACGGGGCAGGGGGATTGCGGGGTGGTGCTGGTCTATGTGGGGAGTGTGGGGGGCATGGAGGAGCGGATTGTGGCAACCGAGAGTAGTTTGCCCTTTCGGGCGCTTCCGGCGGCGGCGTTGCGCGGGCGCGGCCCGCTGGCGCTGGCGCGGGGCGCGACAACGATGGCAGCCGGATTGGTGGCAGCACGCAGCCTGATCCGCGAACTGCGCCCCCAGGTGATCTTGGGTACGGGCGGCTATGTCTGTGTTCCGCTCTTTCTTGCCGCAACGCTGGCGCGCGTACCAACGCTGATCTACCTGCCCGATCTGGTGCCCGGCTTGGCTGGGCGGCTCCTAGCGCGTATCGCAACCAAGGTGGCCGTCAATGTGGCCGAGGCGCTGCCAGTGTTGGGCCTGCGCCCCGACAATCCACGAGCGCTCGTGGTGGGCTATCCCTTGCGCCCAGAGTTCTTTGAGCAGGAACGTGAGGCGTGTCGCCGCACCTTTGGCTTTGAGGCGCCCCTGCCGGTGCTGCTGGTCTATGGTGGCAGCCGAGGAGCTCGGAGTATCAACCAAGCAATTGCCCAACTGCTGCCCGATCTTTTGGCCCGCTGCCAGATCATTCACGTCTGTGGACGCGAAGGCGACGAAACATTCCTCCATAAGGCCGCACAGTCTTTGCCAGAATCGTTACAAGTACGGTATAAACTCTATCCATACTTGGATGGCGTAACCACCCCAGCGATGGTTGCCGCATTTGGAGCCGCCGATCTGGCCATCTGCCGGAGTGGTGCCTCTACATTGGCCGAATTGCCAGCGGCAGGTCTACCGGCGATCTTGGTACCCTATCCCTATGTGCATCAGGATGAAAATGCCGATTATCTGGTACGATATGGGGTAGCAGAAAAGGTTGCTGATTGTGCTATGATCGGAACAGGCCCGCCCCAGGAGGGGGCTCTCTTTCGCGCAGTGGCCCGCCTCCTCGATGATCAGCTTGCGCGGCAACGTATGGCGGAGCAGAGTCGGGCGTTGTCCCGTCCAGATGCGGCCCACGAGTTGGCCGGGGCAATGTTCGGATTAGCCGCAAGGAGTGGTGGCTGATGGAATACCACGAAGTCGTTCGCTTCCTTCTCCCCTGGCTCGAGGTAGTACCAATCGCGCAAGCCCAGGATGCGATCACGTTGACCTTGAATGGTACGGCGCTGCTGGTCATTTTGCTGGCGATTGGGGCCTATTGGGGCTATCAGTTTGGGTTTCGCAATCTGTTGACGGTGGCTTTTTGGACAATTGCGGCCTATATTGCGACGGTGCAGGGCGGTAATTTTGTGGTCCAATTGATCAATCGCATGTGGCAGAATGGGCCGCGCCTCTTGGCGATTGTTTTGGGGCGCGATACCGCTGGTGCCGATGTGCTTGAGCCCTTGATCACCACAGAATTGCAGGTGCCCCTCTTCTTTCGTTTTGTGGCCTTTGTTGCCCTGGTACTCCTGGGTTTCTTCTTCTCGAAGAATTCAAGTTGGAACGGCCCCCCCAATGAGCCTTTAGCGAAACCACTTGGCCTCTTTGTCGGAGCGCTGGTTGTTGCGCTCTGGAGCAATGCGATGAAAATCTTCTGGATCGATTTTCAGAATAATGGGGGCAATCTGGGCGGGCCAGTGGCGAACGTGCTCAATACCTTACCCAATATTGCCGATCTAACCACCTCGCTGATTGTGATCTTCTTCATCATTATTCTTGGACTGGTCTTCTTCTACTTCCCGAAGGTCTGGCAGGCGGGTGGTCGTAAGTGACGGCTCGGTTGCATTACCACATCGTTGGGGTTGCCGGAGCGGGCATGAGCGCAATGGCGCACCTGTTGCTCGATCAGGGCCAGCGGGTGAGCGGGTCTGACCTTGCGGCCAATCGCCAGACGGAGCGATTGGCGGCACGGGGGGCCACGATCTACCAGGGGCATGAGGCGGCCTATGTGGCCGGGGCTGATCGCTTGCTCGCTTCGGCGGCGGTGGCTCCTGGCCACGTTGAGCTTGATGCGGCCCGCGCCGCCGCGATTCCGATCATTGGCCGCGCCCAACTGTGGCGCGAGTGGTCGCAGCAGCGCCCGGTGGCGGCGGTGGCGGGAACCCACGGCAAGACCACCACGAGCGCGATGCTGGCCGTGGCGCTGCGGGCGGGCGGGCAGGATGCGGGCTATCTGATTGGGGCCGAGGTGCCTGATCTGGGCGGCAGTGCGGCCTGGGGTGATCCGGCTGCGCCGTTGGTGGTTGAGGCCGATGAGTATGATCGCGTCTTTTTGGCGCTCACCTCCAAGGTTGCGCTGATTACCAATGTGGAGTGGGATCACCCCGACATCTATGCCTCGCCTGAAGCCTACCATGAGGCATTTGCCCAGTTTGCGGCCCAGGCGCGCCATGTCGTACTCTGTGGTGATGACGCGGGCGCATTGGCCCTTGATCTCCCCTTTGCGCTGCGCTACGGGATTCAAGAGCGCCTCGCGCATGATCCGGCCTCGTGCCGTCTAGCTCCGCTTGATTGGACGGCCAGTGGAGTTGGGCCGACACCCTCTGGGGGCTTCCGTTTTGATCTCTGGCGCTACCACCGGCAGCGGATGGCTCAATACTGTTTGGGGGCGCAGAGCTTGGCACTGCCGGGGGCGCATAATGTGCGGAATGCGCTGGGTGCCTTGGCCGCCGCTGCGCTCTTAGGGGCCGATCTCGCGGCTGCTGCCGCAGCCCTGGCCAATTTTCGGGGAACAGCGCGCCGCTTTCAGGTGCAGGGCGAGGCCGGGGGGGTGCTGGTGATTGATGATTATGCCCACCACCCCACTGAGGTACGGGCCACTTTGGCGGCGGCGCGGGCACGCTACCCGCAGCGGCGCATTGTGGCCTATCTGCAACCCCACACCTTCAGCCGCACGGCCAGCCTGCGCGATGCCTGGGCCACGGCAGGCCAAATGGCAGACCTGCTGCTCATAGGTGATGTCTATGCCGCCCGTGAGCAGGGCGATGCTGCTGGTGCCGCCCGTGAACTGGTGGCACTCATGCAAACCGCTGGCCTCGCAGCGCACTATGCGGGCCCAGTGGCCGCTGCGGGCGTAACGCTGGTTGAACTCGTCCGCCCCGGCGATCTCGTTCTGACCATGGGGGCCGGTGATGGCGATGCGGTTGGGAGGTTCCTTCTTGAGCAGCGTACATCCACCTGATCTACCGCCGATCCGCACGGCTGAACCGATGGAGCGCCACACTTCGTGGCGGGCCGGGGGTGTGGCTCGCTACTATAGCGAGCCGCGTAGCCCTGAGCAGGCTCAGGCGTTGTTGGCTTGGGTCGCCGCCACCGAGCTACCGCTGCTCTGGGTGGGCCGAGGCACCAATCTGCTGGTGGATGATGCGGGTTACCCCGGCTTGATTGCCAGCTACCGCGCCCAAGGCTGGCAATTGGAGCATCAGGGAGATTACGCCCTGCTCCATGTCGAAGCCGGAGCGCCTATGGCGGGCTTGGCGCGGCGCGTGAGCAGCATGGGCTGGGCGGGCCTCGCCTGGGCCGAAGGCTTGCCAGGGAGTGTTGGCGGTGCCATAGTGGGCAATGCGGGCTGCTATGGCGGCGATATTGCCAGCAGCCTCGTGCAGGCCCAACTGCTCCTTGACAACCAGATTGTGACATGGCCGGTAGCACGGTTTGCGTTTGGCTATCGTTCGAGTGTCTTGAAGGCGTTGGAAGCGCGGAGTTCGGCCCTCGTGCTCGCTGCTACCTTCCGGCTCCAGCGGGGTAATGCGGAGGTGTTGAAGGCACACATGGCCGAAATCGCCGCTCAACGCAAACAGCGCACACCAGCGGGCAGTTCGTGCGGCAGCGTCTTTAAGAACCCGCCGGGCGATAGTGCCGGGCGGCTGATTGAAGCGGTAGGACTCAAAGGCTATAGCATCGGTACGGCCCTCGTCAGCCCCCTCCATGCCAACTACATCATCAATCGTGGTGGGGCGCGGGCATGTGATATTCAGGCGCTGATTGGATTGATTCAGGCTGAGGTTGCGCGACAGTTTGGTGTTATGCTTCAATTGGAGGTAAGGATTGTCCCGTAGGGGATGGTTGATAGCTACATTATCGTTTGCGAGGGCGCGAGGATGCGAAGACGCGAAGCCCTCGCATCCTCGCCTCACGCATCCCCGAAAGTTGGTTAGATCCGAATGAAACAGACAAAACCCATGAACCAGAAACTCACAGTTGCGGTACTCTTTGGCGGGCAGAGCGGCGAACACGAAGTATCGTTGCTCTCGGCTCAGGCGGTGATGGCGGCACTGAATCCGGAACGCTACACGATCTTTCCGGTGGGCATCACCAAAGATGGCCGCTGGATTGCGGGGGATGGCGCCCACGCGGCCTTGTTGGCTGCTGCTGATCCGGCCCGTCTGCCGGGGAGCGGGGGCGTACAAGCAGCAACAGGAGAGGTGCTTGAGAACTTCTCGTTCTTTCATCCACCTGTGCCGCTTGATGTGGTCTTTCCGGTGCTGCATGGGCCAATGGGTGAGGATGGGACAGTCCAGGGTCTGCTTGAACTGGTGGGCTTGCCCTATGTAGGCTGTGGGGTGGCGGCAAGTGCCGTGGGCCTGGATAAGGCCCTGATGAAGGCCGCATTTGCTGCGGTAGGCTTGCCGCTGCTGCCCTGGCTCTTGGTGCGCCGCAGCGATTTTGAGGCAGAACCAGGTGATATTTGTGCGCAAATTGAGGCCACGTTGCGCTACCCCGTCTTTGTGAAACCGGCCAACATGGGGAGCAGCGTGGGCGTTGGTAAGGCCAATGATCAGAGCGAATTGCTGACCGCGTTGAGCGAAGCGGCGCGTTACGACCGCCGGATCGTGGTAGAGCAGGGCATCGCGGCACGCGAGCTTGAGGTCAGTGTCTTGGGCAATGAAGAACTGGCGACGAGTGTCGTGGGCGAGGCGGTACCCTCTGGCGATTGGTACGATTATGCAGCCAAATACCTCGACGGTGCCTCGCAGATCATCATCCCGGCCCAGATTGAAGCCGGGCTGGCCGACCAGATCACTACCCTGGCCAAACTGGCCTTTCAGGCAATTGATGGCGCTGGGCTCTCACGGGTTGATTTTCTCCTCGACAAAGATCGCGGTGAACTTTGGATCAACGAAGTAAACACCATGCCGGGGTTTACGCCAATCAGCATGTACGCTAAGATGTGGGCAGCCAGTGGCTTGGAATATGCAGACCTACTGGATCGGCTGATAACGTTAGCATTGGAGCGTCATGCGGGTAGGGCGTAGCCCGCAGGGAGTATGCGAGGGAACCTGGTTCCCGCGCATACTCCCCCTTTGGCGGCGAAGCCGCCAACACGGAACAACAAACGGGGTTTGGGGCGCAGCCCCAACCGGCTTGTAGGGCAATGACACCAAGATCGGACGCAGTCCATGGAATATAATGCACCAAATACACGGGAGCGGGTCGCGGCGCTGCGCCAGCGCCGTCGTGAGGGCGCGTCGAAGCCGCCGACGGTACGTTGGCAGGTGACCCGTCCGGGGTTGCGGCGTGTGCTGTTGGCCTGGCTAGGCAGTGGGCGCTTGGTGAGTTTGGTGATCTTTCTGGTGGCGTGTGGGCTGTTGGGCTATCTCTTTGGCCATAGCCGCTTTCAGCTTCAGACGATAACCGTGGAGGGCAATAGTTCGCTCTTGGCTGAAGATGTGGCGGCCTTGGCTGGGCTCCATGGGCGTCCCATCTGGTTCGTGGATCAAGCGCAGGCCGTGGCGCGTTTGAGTGAGAATGCCTATATTGTTGCGGCTGAACTTGAGTTGCGACTGCCCGATCAGGCGCTGATACGTGTGGTTGAACGCCGTCCAGAGGTGCGTTGGCAAGCGGGTGGAGTGCAATATCTGGTGGATAGCACAGGTCAAGTCTTGGGCCCTGCTCAAGAAGCCGCCGAAGGTGACGTTCTAGTTATAACGGATCTGACCCATGCTCAACTGGATCCACGCATGCAGCTCGATAGCGATGCAATCCGTTTGGCCCAGGCGTTGGCGGTGCGCTTACCAGTGGAGTTGGGTTTGCATCCGACTGAAATTGGCTGGGATCATGGGCTGGGGATCTACATCCGTACCCTTGACGGCCAGACGATTATCTTTGGGCAGAGTGATCGCCTTGATCGCAAATTGGCAATCTTGGCAGCCCTACGTTCCGATCAGACGCCTTTTACCTACCTAGATTTGCGTCCAAGTAACCCGTTTTATCAGAATGTTGCTGGTGAGGCAAGCTAAGAGGCTGTCTAAGAGTCTATGGGCTGGCGTTGGAGTGCCGGCTTCAGCCGGCTAAAGCCGGCACTCCAGCGTATGCCACGTAGTAACTGCCGAATAAACCACAATACATGTGAGATAGCTTATGCAGCGTACGATTGTCGGCATTGATGTCGGGACCACGAAGGTTTGTACGATTGTAGCCCAACTGAGTGACACGGGGCGTCTCAACATCCTGGGGGTGGGAGTCACACCGAGCAAGGGCCTCGACAAGGGCGTCGTGGTCAATATTGACGATGCCGTGAGTTCGATTGAGAGTAGTGTGGAGAAAGCGGAGCGCTTGAGCGGCTACCGGATTGGCACGGCCTTTGTGGGCGTGAGTGGGCGGCATATCTCGTCGCTCAACAGCCGTGGCGTGGTGGCAGTACAGCGTCCCGACCAAGAGATTACCCGCAACGATGTGGCGCGGGCGGTGGAGTCGGCCCAGGCGGTGGCGATACCGACGCAGCGCGAGATTATCCATGTGATTCCGCGCGCCTATGTGCTTGATGGGCATGAAGGCATCCGCGATCCGATTGGCATGAGTGGCTTTCGCTTGGAGGTCGAGACGCACATCGTCACTGGCGAAGTAATGGCCATTCAGAATCTGATCAAGAGCGTGCAGAAGTCGGGGATTGAGATTGACGACATGGTGCTGCAACCGCTTGCTTCGGGTGAGGCGGTACTCACGGCTGAGGATAAAGATCGCGGCGTCATGCTGGTGGATATTGGCGGTGGTACCGCCGATGTCGCCATCTTTGTACAGGGCGGGGTCTGGCATACCAGTGTTATCTCGGTGGGAGGCAACCATTTTACCAACGATATTACCTATGTGTTGCACACACCGCACAATACGGCTGAGTATTTGAAACTGCGTTACGGCAGTGCAATTGCGGGCGAACCACCGGCTGAGGACGAAACTGATGGTATGATTGAGATTGAAACGCTCAATGTGGGCGAGAAACAGCAGATTAACCGCCACTTACTCAATGAGATTTTGCAGGCCCGCGCTGAACAATTGGTAGAATTGATCTACAATGAAATTCGGCGCAGCGGTTACGAGGGCATGCTCCCAGCAGGGATTGTGCTCACAGGAGGAGGGGCACAACTGGCGCGCTTCGATGAGTTGATGCGTGATATGCTGGGGATGCCGGTACGGGTTGGGGTTCCGACTGATCTGAGTGGGCTGGCCGATTCGCTCGACAGCCCTTCATACGCGACTGGCGTGGGTTTACTGCGCTGGGGTTCGCGCCACGGCCTGTCAATGCTTGGTTCCTCCCAACGCATCTCCGATGAGCGTCAGGGTTGGGGCAATGTCTATGAGCGCTTTAAGGGGTGGTTGAGGGAATTTTTACCGTAGGAGGCTACTATGGTAGACCGCAGCAGCGGCTTTAGTTATGAAGATTTCGCCCAGATCAAGGTTGTGGGCGTGGGTGGCGGTGGCTCGAATGCGGTTGACCGCATGATTGCTGATGGAGTGCAGGGGGTTGAGTTTATTACAGTCAATACCGATGTGCAGGCGCTGATGCACTCGCTTGCGCCGGTGCGGATTCGAATTGGCGATAAACTTACCCGTGGCTTGGGTTCGGGTGGCAATCCGGTCATTGGCCAGAAGGCGGCTGAAGAGAACCAAGAGGATGTCTACGAGCAACTCAAAGGCTCCGATATGGTCTTTGTGGCTGCGGGCATGGGCGGCGGCACGGGCACAGGTGCCTCACCGATCATTGCGGGGATTGCCCATGATCTAGGGGCGCTGACGGTGGGCGTAGTGACGCGGCCCTTCACCTTTGAGGGCAACCACCGCCGGAAGACGGCGGAAGCCGGGATTGACCAGTTGCGCCCGGTGGTTGATACGCTGATTGTGATTCCCAACGACCGTTTGTTGCAGACGGCGAGCAAGAATACGACCTTTACCCAAGCCTTCCAGATGGCCGATAATGTGCTGCGGCAGGGCATTCAGGGTATCTCCGACCTGATTACCCAGCGTGGTCTGATCAACGTGGACTTTGCCGACGTAAAGACCATCATGGCGCAGCAGGGTTCGGCGCTGATGGCCATGGGTTTTGGCAAGGGCGATAGCCGCATGGTTGATGCGGTGAATATGGCAATTGCCAGCCCGCTGCTTGAGGTCAGCATTGATGGGGCCAAGGGTGTGCTCTTCAATGTCACGGGCGGCGAAGACCTGGGTATCTTGGAGGTTTACGAGGCGGCAGACATTGTAGCCAAACAGGTGGATCCCGACGCGAACATCATTGTTGGCGCGGTGATTGATCCCACCTTCTCGCCGGGTGAGGTGAAGGTGACCTTGATTGCGACTGGCTTTGATCTGAGCAAGCCCAACGTACAGCGCACCCGCTCGTACCCAGCGGCGGCGGCACAGCCGCAGGCAACGCCAGCCCAGCAGCCCCAGCAGCCCCGTCCGCAGTCGCGTCAGGCTCCGGCGATGCCCAGCGGCGACGACCTAGACATCCCGCCCTTCCTGCGGAACCGCAACCGCGGGCGGTAGGATCAGCCTTGCGGTATGCCTCATGGTGGGTTTGGGGCGCAGCCCCAACAAGCAAAAATTTTTGACAACCCGATTGACAGCAACCCAAACAGACCGTATAATATGTTTCCGATTTTTCAACGGGGAGGGGGATTATTCCCCCTCCCCGTTGTCGCCTAAATGGGAATGTACGATAGTAATACGTAGTACAGGCAGTCGTAGAGTGTAAAAGCTTTATCTGTCTGCGTCAGCCGAGACGTGATACACACTGTTAGGTGGAGTCCGTGATGAAACCACGTCGTTGGTACAGCAGCCCTGAGGTCAATCCAACGCAACAATCGCTACCGGTGCGGCCCTTCCCAGCGGCCATCTACTGGATGTTCACGCGGCTGACGCGCCACGAACAGGGCGCCATCATCAAAGGGCCAACACCGCCACTTGCTCCGCAACCACACCCGAAAGCAACGAGCGGCATCATGATGCCGGAGCGTCCACGGCGGATTAATGCAGCCTAGCGGGGGCAGAGGAACAGAGGAACAGAGGAGCAGAGGAGCAGAGGAGCAGAGGAGCAGAGGAGCAGAGGAACAGAGGAACAGAGGAACAGAGCAGTTGAACTACCACGCCCCTCCGCTGGCTTCGACAAGCTCAGCCAGCGGAGGGGCGCAAAACTGTTTCTCTCATACCAATTACCGTTGAACATGCCGCACAATCAAGAATGCTACGGCCCATTGAGACGCCATGTTCGGCAATCTGCAATCTACAATGGTATCAATCCCCGCCACGCACAGGCATCCGATTGACCCTAGCAACGCCATCGTCAATGGCGGCTTGGGCAACGGCGTTAGCAATGGTGGGCACGACGAGGCGGTTGAAGACGCTGGGGATGATGTACTCTTCGCTCAGTTCCTCTGGGGGAATGGCGGAGGCTAGGGCTTCGGCGGCAGCAAGGCGCATGGCCGAGCTAATCTGGCGCGCACTGACATCGAGGGCACCACGGAAGATTCCGGGGAAACTCAAGACATTGTTGATCTGGTTGGGCTGATCGGAGCGTCCGGTGGCTACGACGCGCGCATACTGGCGCAGCATGTCGGGGTCACCTTCAGGCACGGGGTTGGCCAACGCAAAGATAATTGGGTCGGCATTCATGCTCTGCACCATTGCGGGGGTGAGGATGTTGCCGCGTGAAACACCGATGAAGACATCGGCCCCGTGGAGCGCCACGTCGAGCCCGCCGCGCCGCCGGTCACGGTTGGTCTGCGAAGCAACAATGCGTTGCATGGTACTCTGCTGTTGGTAGTCGCCCTCGCGCAGAATGCCGAAGCGATCCACGGCGGTAATTTCGCCAATCCCCGCTTCCAGCAGGGTACGAATAATCGCCGTGCCCGCCGCACCAACCCCATTGACCACGGCGCGTACATCGGCGAGGCGCTTGCCCGCAAGGATCAGCGCATTGCGTAGGGCTGCCAGCACCACAATCGCGGTGCCGTGCTGATCATCGTGCATCACCGGAATATCAAGGCTCTCTTGCAGGCGACCTTCAACGGTGAAGCAAGCAGGCGCAGCAATATCCTCAAGGTTGATGCCGCCAAATGTGGGAGCCAACTGTTCAACCGTTTGGACAATTACTTCGGGCTTTTGCGAGCGTAGGCAGATCGGCACCGCATCAATATTGGCCAACTCCTTAAAGAGAATGGCCTTGCCCTCCATGACCGGCATGGCCGCTTCCGGCCCCAGATTGCCCAAACCAAGGATCGCACTGCCATCACTCACCACCGCAACGCTATTGGCCTTCCACGTAAAGTCAAACGCCTTCTCAAGGTCATCGGCGATGACGCGGCAGACGCGGGCTACGCCAGGCGTATAGGCCAACGAGAGGTCCTCACGGGTCTTGAGTGGCACACGGCTCTGCATCGTGAGCTTACCACCACGGTGGGCCTGCAAAACCCGGTCGCTTACTTCGAGGACATCAATGCCAGGAATTTCACGAATAGCATTGACCAACGACTCACCATGTACCTCATCCTGCACACGCACCGTGAGATCACGGATCAAGAGTGAGCGTTCAGCGCGTACAATATCAATCGCGCCAATATCGCCACCTACCTCGCCAATGCGCGTAGTCAACTGGCCAAGCATGCCGGGGCGATTATCAATCTGGCAGCGCACGGTCACGGTGTAGGCGACTCCGATAGACATAGACAACCTCACTTAGGACAGAAGGTAGAAAATAGCAAGTAGGAACTAGTGCTACCGTCAAAAAACAAAAAAACACGCCTAACCGCTTGGGGATAGGCGACGCCGCTCGGCTCTATGGTACCATAGGCTGACAGGACGTGCAATTTGCCCTGAAGGAGCGCAGCATGAGCAAGCCCGATGATCAGCGCAGCATCAGCCGCACCTATCGTGCCGCAATTCGGCTTGGTGAGGACTATATTACCCTGGAGGAGACGATTACGTTGCCGTTGGATGCCTCGCCCGAAGAGGTGCAGCAAGCGGTAGCCTTGGGCTGGCAGATCTACCAAGCCCAACGCGAGGCGGTCGAGCAGCAGGTGATCACGATCCGCGAGACCCATGTGGCAACGCCGGTGCAGATGCGTGATCCTGATGGGCCCGCGAGCGATAAGCAGCGCAGTTACATTGCGACCTTGCAGGATCATTTGGCTTGGAGCAATGAGCAGTTGGCTGGGTATGCGGCTGATCGAGCCATCGATTTTATGACCATGACGAAGGGCCAAGCCTCCAATTTCATTGATGATCTGAAGAAATTGGCCGATGAGCGAGTACGTTACAGTGCCGAGGGTCGCGGGTGGGGGCGCAGCAGTGAAACGCAGAGCGCCAACCAGGCGGCTTCGGCGCGCCAGCTTCAAGCCCTTACCCGCATCGCCGAACAGCAAGGTCTTGATTTGGAGGCGACGATTGAGCAGCGTTTTGGCATCAACAGCAGCGAACTTAGCAATGAACAGGCAGGTTTGCTGCTGCAAGAATTGCAGCCCCGCCCGGCCCGTGCGAGCCGCCGTGAAGATGCTGCAAAGGATGAGCTGGAATGAGCGCGGGTAGAACAGCAGCACACGCTGCCCCGATGGGGCACCGTGCGCTGCTGTTCTACCTATGTACCTACGTTACCTATTCATCGTCTTCGATCCAAGCGAGGCCGTAGAGGTCGCCGTTATGCTCGCGTTTGCTGACAAAGGGGTGGAGTGCGGTATCGGGCGGGACGCGGCGGTAGATGTAGCGTGGCTGACCCTGCTGTTGAACTGCGAGGTAGTCGCCATTGGTGATAATCTGGGCGTTGCGTTCTTCGTCTAATAGGTCTTCGTAGCCATAGGCATCATCCATGTTGGCACCTCCTTGAGCTAGGAAAGAGGGTGATAGCTCAGTGTTTACCGTTGCCGTTGCCGTTGGGGATGAGCAGGGGCATTGTGCTGGGGCCTTCGACACCGAGTTCGAGTAGGGTGTTGCTCACGACACCAGTGGCTCGGCGCTCGAAGACGATATTGGTGATCTCGTCTACGAGGCTGATGGCACCGTTGTAGCCAACGATAGAACGGCGGTGGTAACCGAAGCGATCCTCGACCGGGAAACCAACCCGCACCAAGGGAATCTTCTCGGCATCGGCGATGAACTTGCCCTTCGAGTGGCCGATGAGCAGGTCAACCGGCTTGGCCTTGATGCGCTTGTGCAACTCGTGCAGGTCGCTCTTGATGATGATCTCGCTCTCCACGCCTAGCTCTTGGGTCACCTCAACCATGTGCTCGGCCCAGGGCTTGCTCTCCGAGGCCGTAAGAATATAGGCGGGGGTCATGCCCATCTCGACCACAAGGCTGGTGAGCCCCTCGAGGATGTCGGGGTCGCCAAAGAGTGCGACGCGCAACCCACTGGTGAACATGTGGGTGTCAACGAGGGCGTCGAGCAGGCGGGCGCGTTCAACCTGGAGAATCTCGGGAACCGTATGGTCGGTAATCTCAGTGAGCGTGTCTACGAAGGCGTCGGTGTTCTCTAGGCCGATAGGCATGGGCAAGATGTGGGCGGGGACGTTATGGCGTCGCTCGTAGATGTGGGCTGCATCACCGCCGATGTGGCGCTGCAGGGCAATGGTGGCGATCGATTTGGAGGAACTCTGGAGCTCTTCGATGGTGGTACCGCCACGGGCGAAGTGGGGGCGTGGTTCGTAGTAGCCGCCGTCGAGTGTCTCGGAGTAGTCGGTGAGCCAGATGGCGTGCAGGGCCATCTCACGCACGATATGCTTCAGTTCGCGGATGTCGCCAGGATTGACCCATCCAGGGATAATGTTGATCTTGCCGTTGGTCTCGCCCTTCTTTTTGCGCCGATCCGGCAGGTTATTGGCAATCTCCTTGAGGAAGTTGTCGAAGCCGGTAGCATGATTCCCAATGTAGGAGGGGGTCTTGACCGAGAGGATGGGGATGGTGATCTCGGGGTTGTTGTCCTTGAATTCGTCAATAATACCGGGAATATCGTCGCCAATAGTCTCAGAGAGGCAGGTAGAGCAGACCATGATCATGGTTGGATTGAAGCGCTCCCAGATATTCTTGAGTGCGCTGAGAAGATTGTTCTTACCCCCATAGACGGTAGTCTTTTCGGTAAGCGAAGTGGAGGCAACCTCAACGGGTTCGCGGAAGTGGCGAGCCATCTGGTGGCGCGGGTAGGTGGCACAGCCTTGAGATCCGTGGTTGATGGTGATGGCGCCGTGGATGCCATAGTTCGCAAGCATTGCGCCGATAGGCGCACACGAGCGGGTGGGGTTGATGGCAACCGCTCGATCTTGGGTGGTGACGCAGCTCATATATGGTTTGCTCCTCTTTATGGTTTGCAAGGGGAAGACCCAACAAAGGAAAATCAGTCTGCGCCTTCAAAGCCGTGGGCGAATCCGTGGCTAGTGTGGTGGGCAGCGGGAGCGGGACGGGCTTTGCGCTTGAGCGTGGCCCAGATGGGCGCGTGAATGGCTTTGTCAATGTCGCGGGCGAAGTTGACCATGCCGCTGAAGCCAGCGTAGGGGCCTGTGTCGTAGGTGTGACCATTGACAAAGGGAACGCCGAGTTTGTAGGCGACATACTTCTCTTTGTTGCCGGAGATGAAGAGGTCGGGGCGGCGATGGGTGAGGATCTCTTCGAGCTCAGGAACGTTGGGGTTGTCAATCATCATGCCCCCGGCGTCAATCTGCTCAAAGATCTTCTCGTAGTCATCTTCGTGACCAAAGGTAGTGGCGACGGTGATGGTCTTCATGCCAAGCTCACGCAGCAGTTCGATCCAGTGCCAAGCACGCGGGCCACCCTGATAGATAAAGACGGTCTTGCCCTGTAAGCGCTCGCGGTAGTAGTCAATCTTGGGCTGGAGTTTGGCCAACTCATTGGCAATCACCGCTTCGGCTTGGGCTTCGAGGCCAAAGAAGGCGGCGGTGTCGCGGAGGGCTTGGGCCATATGCTTGATGCCCCAGAGCGTGACATTGATGTAGGGCGTGCCGTACTTCTCTTGCATCATGTCGGCAATGTAGGTGGCAGAGCGCTGGCAGTGGACGACATTGAGCGCCGCTTTGTGCATGATCCGCAGCTCGTCTACGCCGACATTGCCGGTGAAGCGGGTGATGATCTTGAGGCCGAGCGCCTCAAAGAGATACTCAAAGGTGCGAAGATCGTTCTTGATGTTGTAATCACCGACGATATTGATGGTGCGGCTGAAGTCGCCTTCGGGTTCAGCAGAGCCGACCAGTTGGCGGAAGATGGTCTCGTTGCCGACGTGGTGACCCATAGACTGGCTGACACCCTTGAAGCCTTCGCATTCAAAGAAGACGACGGGCTTACCGATCATTTCTTCGGCCTGCTTGGCCACATCACGACCATCGTCGCCGATCAGGGCCGTGGAGCAGGTGTTGTAGACAAAGACGGCTTTGGCTTCGGGAAACTCGCGGTTGGCCTCGATGATTGACTGGAGCAGCTTCTTTTCGCCACCGAAGACAATGTTGGTCTCATTCATATCGCTGACAAAGGTATACTTCATGTGGAAGTCGCTGTCAGCAAGGTGGGGGCGGTAGCCCCAGGAGAAGAAGGCGCAACCGATGGGGCCGTGAGTGAGCTGAATGGCGTCTTTGACAGGGCCACCGACGACGCCACGGCAACCAGCGTAGGTGCAACCTCGCTCGGTCATGTCACCGGGGGTGGTGGCGGAATTACTGGCAATGAAGCAGTCGGTGCCGTCACCACGGCGGCAGCCGCCCTCGCTCGTCTTGAGGGCAATGTGGAGTGCCCGGTCGGGCAGAGTGGCATTGCATTTTAGTTTCATGGATCAATCCTTGATTAGCTATGGTGGGGATGATGTACGGGAACCTAATTCCTGCATAGACCCTACCCACGGCGTTCAGCAAGAAACTTGGGGATGCAGACCTGCTCGCTGGGGGTAGGGCCGCAGCCCTCTTCACCAGGAACACCAATGGCATCGGCGCGGCAACGCTGGCAGTTGCGGAACTGTTCAATGACCGTGGCACAGGTGTTGCGTACCGCATTGACCTGTTCGAGGGTAGGTTCTGGGAGATGGGCAAACTTCGCGAGCGGCAGCATCGGGATAATGTTCATGATGTAGGCACCGCGATCCTTGACGGCATGAGCAATATCGAGCATATGCTGATCGTTGACGCCGGGGATGAGGACGCTATTGACCTTGACGAACATGCCGCGTAGGGCCGCTTCGCGCAAACCCTCCATCTGGTTCTTGTGGAGCAGAGCGAAGGCTTCGGGGCCACGATAGGTTTTGCCCTGGTAGCGCACATGGGCGTAGATCTGCTCGCCAATGGCTTGCTCAACTGCGTTGATCGTGATGGTGAGCGTGGAGATCCCGGCACGTTCGATGGCATCAATGCGATCAGGCAGAAGCAGGCCATTGGTAGAGATGCAGCGCGTGAGTTGGGGAAACTCATCCTTGGCGCGCTCGAAGGTGGTGATAGTGGCATCGTTGGCGAGGGCATCGCCGGGGCCAGCCACACCAAGCACGCGCAGACGGGGATCGCGGGCCACCGCTTGGCCAATGGTCTGGAGCGCCTGATCGGGAGAGACGACGCGCATCGTCACGCCGGGGCGATTCTCGTTGGGGCAAGCATACTTGCGAACACAGTAGTTGCACTGAATGTTACAGCGCGGCGCAACAGGAACGTGGATGCGCCCGAAGCGGAAGTGCGCCCCACGGCTATAGCATGGGTGGGTACTAATATCTACCTTGGGGATACAACTGCCTTGGCAGGTGCTAGGGGGAGGAGTTGCGTGCATGGTGAGGAAGGATCCTTTCTGGTAAACTAGGAATTTCGTTGGGGATACGACCGTTGGCTCTCATCCCCTGGCGTCCTCTCCCGCAGCGCGGGAGAGGGGAAACGACATTCCACAGCAGTGCCATTGCAAGGGACGAACGCACCTAATCAGGGTGTCCTCGCGTCCTCGCGTCCTAGACTCAATCCATGATCCCATAGTCACGCATCAGATCCTCAAGCTCATCTTGGCTGATGGGAGTGGGGATGGTAAAATCCTCATTCTCCTGAATCTTGCCAGCGAGGGTACGGTACTCACCAGCCTGAGGCAACTCGGGGTCGTAGTCAATGACCGTCTTGCGGTTAATCTCGGCGCGTTGGACATCCTTGCTACGGGGTACGAAGTGGATCATCTTGGTATTGAGGCGCTTGGCAAACTCATTGACCATCTCGTACTCGTTCTCGACCATACGCGAATTGCAGATCAGGCCACCGAGGCGGGCGTAGCCGCGCTCGCCAAACTTCTTGATACCCTTGGCGATGTTATTGGCGGCGAAGAGGGCCATATACTCGCCGGAGCAGACGATGTAGATCTCTTCGGCATAGCCCTCGCGGATGGGCATCGCAAAGCCGCCACAGACCACGTCGCCGAGAACATCGTAGAAGACGTAATCCAAATTGTCCTTATACGCACCAAGGGTTTCGAGGGTCTGGATGGCAGTAATAACCCCACGGCCACCACAGCCGACGCCAGGTTCTGGGCCGCCCGACTCGACGCACTTCACATCACCAAAGCCCTTCACCAGCACCGTATCGAGCTGCACGCTTTCGGGGCCAATGTCACGCAGGGTATCGAGAACCGAGGGCTGGCGCGTACCACCAAGCAGGAGGCGGGTACAATCCGCCTTGGGGTCACACCCGACCACCATCAATTTGTTTCCCATCGAAGCCAGAGCCGCCGCCGTATTCTGCTGTGTCGTAGACTTCCCAATTCCGCCTTTGCCATAGAATGCAACCTGACGCATAGCGATGCTCCTTTTGACCTGACCGCTCGTTTCGCTTGGCAACAACAAAGACAGCCGCACTCCAAAAGTGATGGAGGCGGCTGGGCTGGTGTATCCAACTCGGCGCAACCCGAGCGGGCACCGGCGCTTACGCCGCCGTGGTGATCTGGGTCGGTGCCAGCGACCCAGACCACCTTGATACAGGTGGCGGTGGCGTAAGCGATGATGCAGACATGTGCTATGATGTCCGTGCATCGGCGCTTACGCCGCCGCTGCGTAGTTCCCCTACCGGTGCCAGCGGTGGGGGAACCCCTTTTTGGCTGATCGTCCCGCTGCTGCGGGCAGTTCAGCCAGCTTGCTGCGCCATTGCAGGCAAGAGCATCATTCGTAATGACTGTGGGGCAGTCGTTACCTGCGCTGCGAAGATCACGGTGCTACCACATACGACCTCACAAGCCGCTTGGGCCTGTGGGGTCTCGTGCGTTCTTGGAGCAGTAGGCACCCGCATAGGGGCCGAGCTTGGCTTACGCCAAAGCCACCCTGCACACAAGTCCGCGTGGACTGCGACCGCTGAACTGTCGCTTTTGATCTTCCTTCATTGGGTATGCGCTGAGTATAGCACCACGGCGCTCTTTTGACAACCCTATTTCATCGTTTCTTTGGTTAAGAATTGTCAATTATCTAGGTTTTCATTTATTGTGATGGAATGAACGAGATAAATAATCATATTATACGGGGCTTTTGTAAGATATATCCTATGGAATATGTTAGTTTGTCTAAGCCCAAAGGGGGTCATTTGTACATGTTGTACATATGAAAAAGTAAGAAAATAACTCGTTCGCTCGCGTTTTTCATGGAGGTCGGCACTTGCCCCACAACTTCTCCACATTACCCACAAAGTTATCCACAACTTATCTGCGAGGGGTTGGGGGGCGCGTGAGTGGGGGTTTAGGCGTTGCTGATGCCAGTGGGTGAGCGTAAAAGTCATGACAGTTGCCTGAGTTATCCACATCATGCCCACGTAGTGATTCGACATAAACCCATGGATTCGGCAGTAGAACCGAAAGATTAGGCTCTGTCGGAGAGGGGTGATCTATAAGGAATTGCTATAGCAAACACCCCTTGCCTTGCTTGAAATAGGGGGGAAGATCGAGTATGATCTGCACCACGGGAGGGCCACAGATTGAGCGCTCCGCGCTGGTCATGACCTAAGAGGCTATCTGAAAAGTCTATGAACTGGCGTTGGAGTGCCGGCTTCAGCCGGCTGAAGCTGGCACTCCAACGCCAGCCCATGGTTCGTAGCTACGGTACCGTTTGCGAGGGAGGGCGCACGGACGCGCAACCCTCGCCGCTGCGCCTCACGCATCTTCGCAAGCTGGTACAGCGACCTTCCACTGTTCTGAAACCATCCCTCGTGCAGGCAGGCTTTCTATGCTCTGGGCATAGGCTCGCGCCTATGCTCTAGCTTTTTCTTGGGCACAGCAAGGAGGTGCCAGTGAACCTGAACCAGATTTGGCAAGCTGCACTGGGCACGATTCAGCTCCAGACATCGCGGCAAGAATTTGATACATGGTTGCGGGGCACCACGCTGCTGGCTCTTGATGGCGGCATGGCCACCGTAGGTACCACCTCGCCATTCCACAAAGAGGGGCTTGAGAATCGCTACCTTGCGCCGGTGCGTCGTTCGCTCGGCGATGTGGTGGGCTATCCCGTGCAGGTGCGGGTCGTGATTGGCGCTGGAGCGGCGGTGCGCAGTGATACCAATGGCAACGGTCATGCGCATGGCAATGGCAGTACGCCCTTGATGGCCCACGCTGATGCTGATAGCCTCGCGAATGCCGAACGGGCCGTGCAACTCGATTTTAGCAATGCGATGCGTGCGGGTATGCTTAATCCGAAGTATACCTTTGCGCGCTTCATTGTTGGCTCGAGCAACCGGCTGGCCCACGCAGCCTGCCTGGGGGTGGCCGATAATCCCGGCCAAGCCTATAACCCGCTCTTCCTCTATGGCGGCGTGGGTTTGGGTAAGACCCACCTGCTCCATGCGATTGGCAACTATGTCCTCGACCGCGACCCGGAAATTAACGTCCTCTATGTCTCCTCCGAGAAGTTTACCAACGACCTGATCAATGCGATTCGGCGTCAGCAGACGGAGGAGTTTCGGATGCGTTACCGCAATATTGATGTTCTCTTAATTGATGATATTCAGTTTATTGCGGGCAAAGATGCGACCCAGGAGGAGTTTTTTCATACCTTCAATGCGCTCCATGCGGCGGCAAAACATATCATCATTAGCTCGGATAAGCCGCCAAAAGCTATTTTGACCCTAGAGGAGCGCTTGCGTTCGCGCTTTGAGTGGGGGCTGATCTGCGATATTCAGCCTCCCGACCTCGAGACGCGCACGGCAATTTTGCGTACCAAGGGCGAGCAGATGAATGTCTATGTGCCCGATGAGGTGATTGATTTCCTCGCCCATAAGGTGCAGAGTAACATCCGTGAGCTTGAGGGTAGCCTCAATCGGGTGGCAGCCTATGCCGATCTGCACCAGGTGCATATCACCGTTGAGGTGGCGACGCTGGCTCTGGCCGATCTGCTTGGGAGTGCCCGACGTAAGCGGATTACGCCCGACATGATCCTCAACGCGGTGAGTGAACACTACGGCGTGGATCTGCGAACCCTCCAAGGCCGTGGGCGCTCGCGCAATATTGTAGTACCGCGCCACGTTGTGATGTATCTGCTGCGTGAAGAGACCGACTGTAGCCTGATGGATATTGGCAATCTCTTGGGTGGACGTGACCATACGACGGTCATGCATGGCTGTGAGAAGATCGGTGAGGAGATCAATACCGATACACGCCTACGTAATGAGGTGTTGAGCATCCGCGAACGGTTGCATGCCCAGGTTGTTTAGGGATGGTTCTTGGAGGCTTTACCGTTTGCGAGGAGGCGAGGAGGCGAAGCCCTCGCCTCACGCATCCTCGCAACATTGTAAAGCGGCCTTCCCCTTTCTGAAACCATCCCTCTTGACTTTGCACAAATGTTCTTGTATACTGTTGGGGGCTGTCCCAAACCCGCTGTATTGCTTTCGTTTTGGCGGTGTCGCCACCAAAACGAAAGCAATACAGCTCTTTACCTTTGAACATGCCGCATCATCAAGAACGCGAAAGCCGATTGAGACGCCATGTTCGGCAATCTGCAATCAACAAGCTACAATCTGAAATGGTCTTAGGAGTCAACCATGGCCACAACTAGCCCCCCCTTTCTCGTTTGGTACGACGATAGCCCGCGCATTAGTACCGTCAGAAAGATTGAAGATGCCATTGCGGCCTACAGTGATCGCTTTGGTGGGATTGAACCAACCTTAGTATTAGTCAATGATCAGGATGTCACTAGCCTAGAAGGGGTCGAGGTGCGCACTGCAACCAATGTACGGCGCAATACCTTCTGGGTTGGGCGCGAGGATGGCCTGGCCCCTGAACGCCCTATCACTTCCTTGGGAAGGGTACAGAAACGAGGAAATAGAAAATAGGCAGTAGGGGATCCCTTTGCGCTTTTTTGCGGCAATAAACCCATGTTCTGTGTGCCCATGAAAGCCCTAGCACCTTCCATCTGTTCTCCTGTTCTCTGTTCTCCTGTTCTCTGTTCTCCTGTTCTCTGTTCTTTTGTTCTCTGTTCTTTTGTTCTCTGTTCTGTACCCTTACTCCTCCATCTCCTCCACATCCTCTACCCGCTCCACTGGTGAGCGCACTGGCAGTACCGGGCAGTTGGCTGGTGCATCCGCTGGTGGGGCGATCTGGTAGTAGGCTTGCATGATCTGCGTTACTGCGGGCAATGCCATGGTTGAAGAACCATCGCCAAGATCACCCACGCCTTCGATCAGCACCGCAACCACGATCTCGGGGTTGTCGTATGGTGCAAAGCCCACAAACCATGCGTGGCTTTGGCGCACAAGCCGCTGGTTCGGGCGCAGAATCAGCGGCCCAAACTCGGCGGTGCCAGTCTTGCCCGCAAGATCAAGACCAGCACAGTCTGGATGGGCTGTGCGGTTGGGCACATTCATCACCGACTCGCGCATACCATGACGAATCGCCTGCAGGTGGGCAGGATCAACCGGTACGCGACTAATAACCTCTGGTGCGATTGTGCGTACCGTCGCGCCGTTGCTGTCCGTAAGGTGCGTCACAACGTGGGGCCGCTGAATGGTGCCATCGAGGGCAATGCCCCCCGCTGCAACCGCTAGTTGCAAGGGCGTAACCAAAAGATCACCTTGGCCAATCGCGGTGTTGTAGGTGTCGCCTGTGGTCCAGACTTCACGCTTGACCGCCGCCTTCCATGTGCTGGTTGGCAGCAGACCTGGTGCCTCGCCTGCAATATCAACGCCGGTTGTGCGTCCAAAGTGGAACCAATCAAGCCCTTCAACCAAGCCCTCAATCTGCATGCCAGTAATGCGCAAGGCGCGATCATCCAGGTTGGTGGCCTGATCGTTGCCCCCCGCAATCGAGGCAAAGAAGACGTTGGATGAGAGACGTAGGGCATCGGCCAGATTGAGCAGGCCGTTGTCCCGTTCACGTATCGAGTTGGGCAACTCAAAGAGTGCGCCACCGCGCTCAATTAGGCGCAGCACCCCCGGATCGCGCAGTTGGGTGTCGGCTGTAATGATGCCCTGTTGTAATGCGGCTGCCCCAACAAACTGCTTAAGCGTCGAGCCAGGAGGGTATTGACCAGTTATTGAGCGATTGGTCAAGGGGGCAAGGCGGAGCAACTCGGCCAATTCTTCGGGATCGCTTGGGCTGAGCAGCGCGATGAGTTCGGCTTGGCGCCTTGGGTCTACCCAGACATTGTTGTCAAAGGCGGGCAACGAAACCATCGCCAGGATGCGTCCATCACGCGGATCGAGTGCGACTGCCGAACCAGCCACAATCGGATCGTAGTCACGCTTGTAGGCTTCGGGCGCTCGCTGCCGTCGTGCTTCACCCTCAGCAATCCAATCGCGCAGCAGCCGCTCCACCTCGGCTTGGAAGGGGATATCAATGGACAACACGAGGTTGAGGCCATTCTCTACCGGATAGACCCGCTCCATGGCGCTGACTGGGCGGTTGAGCGCATCCACAAAGACCATATCAAGGCCCAAGTGCCCGCGCAACTCGCGTTCGTAGCTGGCTTCAAGCCCATCTTTGCCAATCCTGTCATCCACTTGGTAGGGGGCCAAGCCCAAGCTCGCCGGATCAATCGGCTTACGCAGGAGCCCACAGCGTCCTGATTGGCCTACGACATCCGCCATGCTGGTGAGCCACGAACTGGCCGGGTTGGCGACGAGCAATTCACACTCGTTGATCCGCCCGATGTAGCCAAGCAGATGCGAGAGCGAAGGGACTTCAGCACTATGAGGGTAGCGGCGCTGGTAACTGGCGATTACCTGAGCCCCCGGTAGGTAGTTGCTATTCTCACTGATTGCCATGGCCAAATTGTTACTAAGCGCCTCGGCAACCAGAACCGGCTGGTAGGGCCGTACACTCTGGCGGGCGATCATGGCCTCAATCGGGCTTTCGAGGCGCAACACATCACTGTAGGTACGGGTCAATTCCAATGCCCGCAGGCTATGCTGGGGGGCGATCGTAAGCGTCAGTGGTTCACTGCTCGTTATGGGCGGCAACGGCCCCAGATCATTGAGCGTCCGCCGCAAGAGGGGGCGCTCTTCCAGCACCATAGTTGGTGTCAAGATCAGGGTTGAGCTAAGCTCAGCCACCTTACCCAGACGTGCCACTACTTCAGCCCGTTCCCAGGGCTGACGATTGGCATCAGGCATGCGCCCTGGCACCACAGCTAAACTATAGACCGGCACACTCTCGGCGAGCAGGGTCTGTGCATCGGCAGCAAAAATCTCTCCGCGACGCGGCGCAACCACCACATTTCGGCGGGTGATCACTTCTGGATCAACCCCAAACCTGTTGCTATCGCCCGTCACCATTTGTAAGTGGTAGAGCCGTGCGCTCATGATCACCACCACGATGATCACCAAGAGCCGGAGGCTTAAAAGGCGAAATTCCATTGCTTAATCCCGATCCGTTCGCATTCCCAAGACCCAGCGCATGGTGATGTAGATCGGCAGGGTGAGAATCAGTGCCAGCAGTGTAGTAGGCAGAATCACAAAACGGCTGTAACTGAACCATTCAAGCGGGAGAGGCTGGGTAAGCAAGGCCAGACTGATCTCGTAGATCAAGGTGGCCAGCAGCACCGCCAAGAGCGGAATAAGCGGCCCGCCAAGCTGGAGCCGTCGCGTGGCAAGAATGACCAGCAGGGCCGCCAGCAGCAGCGCGAGGGCATGTACTCCAAGGGGGCTAGCAGTCAGCAGATCGAGCGTCAGGCCGCCATAGATCGCCCAGCGTAGCGCATAGCTCAACTCGCTATCGGGGAAGGGCGTTGCCAAGCCCACCAAGATGCGGCTGACCACCAATACCACCAGCAGCGGCAATGCGAAGCCAAGTGGTGTTAGCAGCAGCGTAGCTTGGATAAGCGCGAGGGCTATGAGCGCCAAGATGCGTACACCTTCACGCGCCAGCCGCTCCTCTAGCCGTCTTGACTGAGAATCACCCACACGTACCGCACCTGATCAGTATCAACGAAGGGTCGCAGTTCGGCTTGCTGATACTGTTCAATCGTCTCAAAGTATTCGATCGTACCAATCGGAATATTGGCTGGCACAGCGGCCAGGGCAAAAGGCAGTTCCAGCACCGCAGTAAGCCCTGCGGTTACGACCGGGGCATCAACGGCTAGGTTCATGGCCCGTTCCACCTGCATGAGCCGCAGTCGTGAGCCGCGTTGCCACTGGCCCTGCACAAGGCCAATCGTGGCGCGGCCTTCGTGCAACACCCGCCCACTGATCTGGCTCCCCACATCGGTGAGCAGCAGCACCTCAGCAGTATGGCTATTGACCGTCTCGACAATGCCGACCAACCCTGCGGGACCACCGGGATTCTGACCAATCACCGCCATGCCCGGCTGGACACCATCGCGTGTGCCGCGGCTAAGGAGCATCACCCGCCGCCCCGCATCGGGAGCCCGCACAGCCACCTCTGCTCCGAGCAACTGCCATGGACGTTCGCGCTGAATCGCAAGCTGCTGGCGCAGGAAGACATTCTCAACATGGGCCTGTTCATGACGAATCAAGGCTTCATTGAGCCGACTATTCTCACGTTCGAGCTCAGCCACCCGCTCACGTAACGCAGCATCACCCCAAGGGCCAGCGAACCACCCAGCGACATCATCGCGCATGCTAGTTAACCACTGGGCCGGTGGTGCCAACACCCGTTGCAGGCCCGCCCGCACAGGATCGAGCCAGCCCTGGCTGCCAAGAGCCAACAGTAGTGCAACCAAGACACAGAGAACCAGCGCGAGCAGGATCGGGCGCGCACTGGTGGGTGCAGCGACCCGTTCACGGCGTAATTTTAGGGGTTTATCATCAAGCAGATCGCGCATAACCTAGAGCTTTGCTCTCCGCGAGCTCTGGGTGCGGCTCAAGATGTCTTGGTAGACCTTATTCTCAAAATTCTCCACCATCTTGCCCGCGCCGCGCGCCACACATGAGAGCGGATCTTCGGCAATATGGACAGGCATGCGCGTCTCCGCAGAGATACGTTTATCGAGGCCGTGGAGCAACGAACCGCCACCAGCGAGAGTAATGCCATGCTCCATAATATCGGCCACCAACTCAGGCGGCGTCTCTTCAAGGGCAAAGCGTACCTCTTGGATAATCGCATTGACTGGGCCACTGATGCCGTCGCGGATTTCAACCGAACTAACCTCAACAGCTTTCGGCAGACCAGTGAGCAGATCGCGGCCCCGCAGGACAACCTTAATCTCCTCTTCGAGAGGATAGGCCGAACCAGCGGCAATCTTAGCCCGTTCAGCCATACGCTCACCGATGAGCAGATTATACTCACGGCGTGCGAATTGGATGATCGCCTCATCAATCTCATCGCCAGCGGTACGGATCGAATGGTTGATCACAATCCCACCGAGCGAAATCACGGCAACTTCAGTGGTCCCACCACCAACATCCACAATCATGCTACCAATCGGCTCTTCGACGGGCAAACCCGCGCCAATGGCGGCTGCCATAGGCTCTTCCACCACATAGGCTTCACGCGCCTTCGCATTGAGCGTCGCATCACGTGCAGCCCGTTTTTCCACCTCAGTCACCCCGGAGGGCACCCCTACAACCACACGGGGGCGCGGATCAACCAAGCGCATGGGCGAATAGGCGTGAGCCTTCTTGATAAAGTAGGCCAACATCTTCTCGACCACATCAAAATCGGCGATCACGCCATCCTTCAGCGGACGAACGGCAATAATATTGGCAGGCGTCTTACCAACCATCGCCTTAGCTTCGGCGCCAACGGCATGGACGCGCTTAGTACGTGCATCAATCGCAACCACCGAGGGTTCGCTAATCACGATCCCCTTACCTCGAACATGAACCAGAGTATTGGCCGTACCCAGGTCAATGCCCAAGTCACGGCTAAAAGCGCCAAACAGCGAGTTAATCGGGTTAAAGCCCACGTTCCACTCCGCACGACGAAAATATAGTATAAGCTGAAAACACCCTATTATAGCATGCTCATGCGCTATGCGTGCTTGGGGCGGGATGCGAGGATGCGGGGATGCGAGGATGCGAGGATGTGGGGATGCGGGGATGCGGGGAGGCGAGGAGGCGAGGAGGCGGGGATGCGAGGATGCGAAGCCGCCACAGTGGAAGAACAAAGCGGGTTTGGGGCGTAGCCCCAAATAACATATATACGAAAGTTAAACCTTACCTAAGTACTAGGACTAGGGCTAGTCCTAGTACTCCCAACAATTCGGTACTTTCAGACTATTGTGCCATGGCATACAAAAGCGTATACTGCTAACTGTAAGCAATGGCTTACACAACGCCAAGCGGAAAGGGACGGTGAGCCAACAACGACGCAACACCATCGCAACGAACCGCAGTCTTGTCACAATTGCTCTAGTTGATATAGGTATTCCAGATACCATCCGACAAGACAAACTGGTCTAGGAGCGATGCAGCGTGTACCACGCCTAGGTTTCGTCGCGTTACTCATCCCCAACCTCCGCAACGTAATCGTAGTTTCCATTAGGAGGAACACCATGCTTCGCAGCTTTTTCGCCAAGGAAGAAGGCCAGGGTCTCGTCGAGTACGCACTCATTCTCGTCCTCATCGCCATCGTTGTCATCGGTATCTTGACCTTCTTGGGTGGCGCTGTTTCGGAAGTCTTCTCGGAGATTGGATCGGGCCTCGGCCGCTAATCATCCTCTAGCCCACAATGATTTGCCCCATCCCCCGCTTGCGGGGGGTGGTTTTTTTGTTATGGAGTAGGGGCACAGCAGCGCCGTGCTCTTGGGGAAGCAGAAATTGTTACGTATCCCAGCAGCCTGTCTTGCTGAATAATGCATGATTTGCAGGCATCGTAGTGCCGACTTTAGTCGGCTGAGGTCTTTGCCAGCGATGGGAAGCCGACTAAAGTTGGCACTACCTACAGCGCAAACAGGAACGTTCCTACGAATCTTCGCTCAGGGTGGCAACGCAACGGGGCAATCAACAACATCCGCTTCCCCTACACCTCAAGCCCCAGGGCTGCGAAGCGTTCACGCAGGAGCACCTCGGCGTTGAGCAGGCGGGCTCGTTCGATCAGGTAGGCGTGGTCAAGTTTTTGGCGGCGCACGATGCCCTCGACATCAATCTGGTCGTGTTTGCCTTCGGCTTGCCCACGGCCCAAGAGCAGCTTATGGGCAATGACATCTTCGGGGGCAACGACGCCCACTTGGGCACCGAGCAGGGGCATGCGGCGGAGGCGCTGGCGCATAGGTTCATCGAGCAGCAGGGGGTAGGTTTGCCCCGCCCGGCGTAAGGTGAGGTCATCAAAAATCTTGATGCCACGCCAAAGAATCCGCTGCCCATCAAATTGGACCGCTTTGCCACTGCCTTGGAGCAGTTTGACTACCTGAGGCAGTTGGCCGCGCATAATGAGCAGGTCAACATCTTGGATCGGACGACGGTTGCCATAGAGGTGGGCTGCCGCACCAGCAAAGACCCCCCAGGGCATATTGGCACCATCGAGCAGGCGTTGGACAACGGCGAGATTTCCGGCAATCAAGGACATGGGTGTCTTCCTCAAGGCTGTGGGGCGGCGAGAGGCTTTTTGAGGTACAGAGTTTTTTACCACAGAGGCACAGAGAGCACAGAGGTTTTGGGGTTAGGGAGTGTACGGGAATGGCGCTTATCTCAGCATCTCTGTGTCCTCGGTGCCTCTGTGGTGCATAGCTCTATTGTCTCTTCGCCCTCTATCTTACCACCCCATTGTTACGATGCTGTTCCAACCAAGCTTCGCGGGTGAGCAGCATTTCATAGAATTCAACGAAGGTCTCGAAGCGGCTACGTCGAAAGAAGGTGAGCAATTCGGTATGGCGCGGATCATTGAGTTGGCGCAGGGCCGGATCGCGTCCGGCGCTACGCCATTCACTCTCGATGTAGCGAAAGCCTAGCCGTTCGTAGCAACGCACGGCACGGCGGTTGAAGGCGGCGACATCGAGGTACATAGAGCTAAACTCCAACGGCCCAAAGTAGTGGTCGAGAAAGAGCGCGAGCGCCTCGGTGCCGAGCCCTTGGCCCACATGGGCCTGGGAGAGGGAGATGCCTAAACGGGCACATGTGCCATCGGTTTCGACCTCGCGCAGAGAGATGCGCCCAATCAAGCGTTGCTGCAGGTTGTCTACGGCCCAGACATAGCGTTGGGCTTGCCAGCCCCGCCCGCCAAACTCATCATAGAGCGAAATGCGCGGAATATTCCAGAGGGTATGCAAAGGTTCATAGTAGCGTGGCCAGAGTTCTTGGGCAAGGTTATCGCTACGCTGCCAGGGGCGAAGCAAGACCCGTTGACCGTAGATGATCCGCGCTTGCGTGTGTCGTTGCATCACTGACCTTCGCTCGTTCAACGCGGTTGGAGGTAGTTGAGTGACATCCAGCCTTCCACTGGACGGCCATCCACTTCGACTCGGACACGCAGCCAAGGGATGTTGTCTTCGATCCGTGGGCCGTCCAGTTTGCGTACGGTAGCACCATTGGGGATGACGGCAATGATATTGCTCGCATCGTGGGCCTGGGGAACACGGCGTAGATTCAAGCCCTCGGCGATATTGACCACATAGATCTCTTCGCGGCTGAAGAGGCTACTGATCCAAACCAGTGGATTTGCCGGGCGCTCGGTTATACCCGTCACGCCAATGACCGCAAAGTAGGTGGCACCTACGACCGCAAAGAGCATACTGGTCATGAGCAACCATGCGATCAGGCTACTCATCATGCGTTGGCGGCGCCATGGGGCGGCATTGGGGGCACGCCGCTTACTACTAGGACGTGGGGGCGGGGCAGCAACTGGGGGGATGTTCAGGCGGGCGGTTGGCGCTTTGCTGGTTGCTGCGGGGGCAGGCGTGGTTGCTGCTGGTAGCGCATTGATCTGGTTGCGGGCGAGTGGGCGCGTCGCGGCCCCCAACTCGCGCCAGAGGCTATCGAGTGCTAGACCAAAACTCTGAGCATCGGGGAAACGCTCATGAGGACGGCGTGCGGTCGCACGGGTCAGCAAGGCTTCCAATGAGGGTAGGTAGAGATTAGGTTGAACTTGACGTAACATGGAGGGCGTGGTTTGTAGATGCGCCAAAGCAATGCTGCGGGCATCATGGCCACGCATAGGTCGTTCGCCGGTCAACAGTTCATAGAGCAGCAGGCCCAGAGCATAGACACTACTCGAACGATTGGCTGGCTGGCCCTCAGTCAATTCAGGTGCCCGGTAGTGGGCTTGGTCGCGCTGGAGTTCATCCAAGGGTAGCAGCCAATTATCCACGAGCCGCACTTGGCCTTCATCCACCAGCAGGACATTGCTGCTCGAGATGGGCGGATGGTAGAGCCCTTGGGGCATATTGGCATCGGCCTGAGCTTGGCAGACCGTCAGCGCCCCGCTGAGTTGGCGTAGATAGAGCAGCGCCTGTTCAACCGTGAGCAGGCCCAAGCCGTGCAACGGGCGTCCGGTGCAATATTCGGTGACCATAAAGGGGCGACCGCCAACCTCACCGCTATCAAAGATCTCCAGCAAGGCTGGATGGGAGCGGCGGGCCATCTGGGCAATCTCGTTCAGAAAGCGTTCGTGGGGATGGGCTTGGCCCAGCAACTCTTTGCGGAGCAGGTGCAACAAGACACGGCGTTGCAAACGCTCATCGGCAGCCGCATAGACAACCGCCCAGCGCGTAGCGCCCAACTGTGTAGCGACGCGATAACGGCCAAAGAGCAGGGGCGGAGCGGAAGGGGTTTCGCTTGTATGTTCGGCGGTCACGTGCAGTTCAGCCTCACTTGTCACTCATCACTCATCACTTGTCACTCATCACTCATCACTTGTCACTCATCACTCATCACTTGTCACTCATCACTGATATGAGGGTTCACGCAGACAAGCCACCAACTCATAGTGGCCCTCCTGCCACGCAGCGAAAGTCACTTCGTGGCAACCAAATGCTTGTAATGTTTGTTCGAGGTGCATGCGTTGAAACGCACGTCCGGGGAGCAAGCGTGCCCAACTATCGGGTACTTTACTTAGCAGCAGTGTACCACCAGGACGCAAGACGCGCACCATTTCAGCAAGGGCATGGCGCGGATGGGGGAAATATTCAAGCGCCTCGAGGCATGTCACAAGATCGAACGTAGCGTTCGGTGCGGGCAATGCCTCCGCTTCGGCTTGTAGCCATAGGATCGGGAGTTGCGCGGATTTAGCTTGTGCTGTTGTGAGCATCGCCGGGGTAAGATCAAGGGCAACGACCACGCCGTTGAAATTGGCAGAGCCATAGAGCAGCAGGGGTACGCGCCCAGTCCCGGTGGCTACATCGAGCACGTGGGGATAGGCGTGGTTGCCTAGAGCGGCTTGCATGTGCGTTTGCAGGATCGCATCGGCCTCGGCTTGCCACGGCTGCCGCAGTGCATCATAGTGCTTGGCCCCTAGCCGATAGATCAGGCGTACCGCCCAACGCCCGAAGTAGGCCCCTTCAGCAAGAATCACCTGCCAATAGAGGAGCGCCCCTACCCCAAGGCCACCAGCCAACCAGCCCAGGATACGGTAGATCATGGAGAGAATTATACCATCCAGTGGGGGGGCGGGGACGGCGAAGCCGCTCCCACAAGTCTTTGTTAGCCCGAAGAAACTCTGGGCCGCGCCGCTTGGCTTCGACGGGCTGGCTTCGACAAGCTCAGCCAGCGCGTCGCTGGCTGAGATCGTCGAAGCCAGCCCGTCGGGCGTAGCCCCAGGTACACCCTTTTTGCACAATAAAGGCACAAGAAAAGCACAAATCATGTTCAACGCAAGCTTGTGCAAAACATGTTAAAATTGTAAAGATTGCTGCACCTGAACAGATGGAGCGCCCGCTTGGTCATGCTCAGGGGCAGCCTGTGTTGTTTCCACTAAGTCTTAGCGAATTCGAGGTGGACTATGGCGTGCTACCTGATCGCAGGCGCTTCGGGCTATGTTGGTTCGCGCCTTGCCGAGCGGCTTCTGGCTGCCGGCCAGCGGGTGCGAGGTCTTGTGCGTAACCCCGACACGCTCATGGTTGAGCGTCTTGCAGCGCGGGGGATGACGGTCTGGATTGGCGATCTGACTCGCCCTGCAAGCCTCGTCGGGATTGCCGACGGGGTTGATTATGTCTATAATCTGACATCGCGCTCGGTGCTAGAGAATGGTTCCTTGCAGCGCACCTACGTGGACGGCAATCAGCATCTGATTGCCGCCTGTTCGCGTGCGCGTTCGGTGCGGCGCTATATCTTCACCTCCAATCTGGCCCCCTATGGTGATTGTGGTGATCGGCTGGTGACTGAAGATACACCAGTTGCGCCGCTGCATCCCTTGGCTGAGGTGATGGTGGCAGCCGAACAAACCTTGCTGGAAGCAGCACGGCAACACCGCTTTCCGGCAATGATTCTGCGTTGCGCTTCGCTCTATGGGCCAGAACGTGATCCCGTGCAGGCGGTGGCCGATGGCATCGCAACGATCTATGGCAATGGGCGCAATTTTGTGGCCCATATCCACATTGATGATCTGCTGGAGGTGCTGTTGGCCCTGCCAAGCTACGGTCAGCCAGGCGCGATCTACAATGTTGGCGATGATCACCCGATGCGCTTGCTCGATTTTCAGGGTGAGGTGCGCCAACGCCTGGGCATGGTACCCCCGCGCACCGTCGCGCCTGCGGCAGCGCTTGCCGCTGGCATTGATCCCACCATTGTGGGCATGCTCAGCGCCTCCGTGCGTCTCGATAATAGCCGCATGAAGCACGATCTGCCACTTACGCTGCGCTACCCCAGTCTTATGGATTGGCTCGATGAGCGCCTGCCGGTGGCCGAAGAGCTCTCGTTGGTGGTGTGAGTCAGGAGAGATACAGAGGTATGTACCACAGAGGCACCGAGGGCACAGAGGTTTTTGAGTTGGGCGTGCAAACAACGGTGATTGCGCTCACCTCATCAATAATTATCTCTGTGTTCTCTGTGCCTCTGTGGTGAAAAACTCTGTACCTCTTACAAACTCTCTCTCTCTCTCGCTGCACTGGTTTGCACCATCTCGCATTGTGGGCAGGTGCCAAAGAGTTCCATCAGGTGAGCATTGATCCGAAAGCCGGTGCGTGCTTCAAGTTGCTCGATCAGTTGCTGTACCCCGCAGTTGTCGAAATGCTCCATTGCTCCGCAGCTTGTGCAGATGATATGGTGGTTGTGGTGGCCTGTGCCTAAGCTGTAGCGGTGGCACTCGTCGAGGCCGTGGATGCGTTCGAGGATGTGCAGTTCGCAGAGTAGACGTACCGTGCGGAAGATGCTGGCAATCCCCGGTGACTCGCCACGCTCAATCAGCCACTGTTCCAACTCCTGCACACTGAAGGCCCCTGGTAGCGCCGTGGCCGCTTGCAGCACCGCGAGGCGTGGCCTCGTGACTTTATAGCCCGCCGCTACGAGTTGCTCGGCTAAACTCGTCACAGCGGCGGGTAGTTCTTCGCGCCGCGCATTGAGCAAGCGGCTCATGACTCTCTCCTTAGATGATATACACTCTCACTATTGACAAAGTAGTGATCCAATGATACCGTATAAACGCAAGTGGTGTGAAGCGGAGAGCAGGAGAGCAGCGAACAGGAGAACAGAGAACAGGCGAACAGGAGAACAGAGAACAGGCGAACAGAGAACAGGCGAACAGCAGCGTATCCTGATTTTCCCTTTTCCCTTTTCCCTTTTCCCTTTTCCCTTTTCCCTTTTCCCTTTTCCCTTTTCCCTTTTTCCTTTTCCCTTTTCCCTTTTCCCTTTTCCCTTCCAAACCCATGCCCATCTATCTTTTTGGTTGCCCAGAGTGTGAGATTGAACTCGAAGAGTTGCGCCCCGCTTGGCGTGCCGATGAGCCGCTTGAGTGTCCGGTTTGCCATGGCCTGTGTGTGCGCGAACCGAGCCGCTTTAGTGTGCGTTCGGCCCCGCCACCGCCCCAACCTGTCTATGCCAATCCGCAGCAGGTGGCACGGGCTTTGCATGGCCTCGATTGCGACTGCTGTCGCCCACGACGACGTTAATACCATAGCCGATAGCCGATAGCCGATAGCTGAAAGCCGGACATGGCGTCTCAATGTGCTTGAATGTCATTAGGCATGCGGCCTGTTCAATGGTAATTGGTATTAATACCAAATTTTGATGAAGCTTTACAGTTTGGCGACATTCAGCGCATCCCGATGGCGCAAACCTATTTTCTATTTTCTATATCCTTACCTTTCGGAGACTCCCTATGACTCTTGCCAAGCCCTTTAAGCCGGTGCCGTTGACGATTTTGACTGGTTTTCTTGGTGCTGGAAAGACGACTCTGCTCAATCGGATTCTGCACGCCGACCATGGCTTGAAGGTGGCGGTGCTGGTCAATGATTTTGGTAGTATCAATATTGATACCCAGTTGGTTGTTGGTGTTGAGGGTGAGGCGATTTCACTGGCTAATGGCTGTATCTGCTGCACGATTCGTGGCGATCTGCTCAATACTGCGCTGCAACTCCTTGCCCGCGATGAGCCGCCGGAGTATCTGGTGATTGAGGCGAGTGGTGTGAGTGATCCATGGGCCGTGGCCGAGACCTTTGAGTTGCCGGAGTTGCGCCCCTATGTGCAGCTTGATGGCGTGATTACGGTGGTTGATGCTGAGTATGTGCGTCAGCAGGAGCAGTATGAAGATCTGGTGGTTGATCAGATCAGCGCCGCTGATATTGTCGTTCTCAGTAAGGTTGATCTCGTTGAGGCTCAACAGCAGGCTGAGGTTGAGGCTTGGGTGCGCCAGATTGTGCCCAGAGCCCGCATTCTTCCCGCTGTCCATGGTGATGTGCCTTTCAACCTATTGCTAGGCGTGGGGCAGTATCGCATGAGCCTGACCTCTATGCAGCAGACGCCCCAGCAGGCAAGCTGTGGTCATGAGCATGCGCCTGGCGAGACCTGTGATCACCATCACGATCACGACCACCACCACGATCATAGTGTCGCCTTTAGTACCTGGAGTTACACCAGCACGCGTCCCTTCACGCTGCCAGCCCTGCGCCAAGTGGTTCTCAATCTGCCAGTAGCGATCTTTCGCGCCAAAGGCTTGATCTATCTTGCCGAAGCCCCCGACCGGCGCGTGGTCTTACAGGCAGTTGGGGTGCGGGTCAATGTAACCCTCGCCGACGCCTGGGGCACAACGCCCCCCGTCACCCAATTGGTCTTCCTCAGCACCCCCGGCGATCTCGATGAGGACGCCATGCAAGCCGCTTTGGACGCATGCCTCAGCGACCTGCCCCAAGCCGCTGAGGTGGCCGCCGAGCAGACGTGGATGCGGGGGGGAGGGGCGAGGTGAGAACAGAAGAACAGAGAACAGAGAACAGGGGGGCAGGGAACAGGGGAACAGAAGAACAGGGGAACAGGGGAACCAAGAACAGGGGAACAGATACTCTACAAAAAAACTCTGTGTTCTCTGTGCCTCTGTGGTGAAAAACTCTGTGTTCTCTAGCGTGAATGAATCTATATGCTTTAAGCTCTCTCCTATGCAACTTGACCATGTACCATTCCAACTGCGGCCCGCCCGCGCTGAGGACTTTTGGGCGGTGGCGCGTCTCTTTGAGGCTCTGCACCATTTTAATGCGGGCTTGGATCGCCGTTTCCGTTTGGATGCCGATTGGGAACGGTTGTTGCAGCAGCACTTTACGCTTACCCATACTGCCCCCGGTTCGCTCTGGCTGCTGGCGTGGTGCGCTGATGCGCCGGTGGGCCTGTTGCTGGTGGAAGCCCATAGCGATTCGCCTATCTTTGCCGAGCGCCGCTGGGCTGAGTTGGTGGCGCTCTATGTTGCCCCTGAACAGCGCGGTGGCCCTTTGGCCCACCAGTTGGTCGAACAGGCCAAGCAGTGGGCGGCGGCGAAGGGCTTTGACCGCTTGCAACTCTATGTGACTGCCCATAATGAACGGGCAAAACGCTTCTATACCAAGTGTGGCCTTGGGCCAACCCAGGAGATTTGGCGGGTTGATCTCAAGCCCACACCCGGAGTTGACCTCCCCGCTGATCCCTCAACGACGGCTGAACAGCCCAGACGCCAGCGGCCTGAATTGGGCCACCATCAATTGGCCATGGAGTTGTCCAATGAACCAGAGGATCAACTATAGCTTGTAGGGTCTACGCCAAGCGGGAATGGCCCGCCTGAGCGCCCTGGATATGTTGGCCGACAAGGGAAGGCTGATGCTGCTGTCCTGCTGGACAGAGCTTGGTTTGCTGTTGCCTAGAATCTGGCTCACAGAACACCTTGTCCTACAAGAAAGGTCGAAAACTCATGTCCCGTTCGCGTCCTTTGTTCCTCGTCCTCTTCGTAGTGCTGGCAATGCTGCTGGCTGCGTGTGGGGCTGCGCCGAGTGCGCAACCGACGACGGCACCTGCCGCCCCTGCGACCGAAGTGCCCGCCACTGAACCGACTGAGGCACCAACCGCCGAGCCGACTGAAGAGCCGGTTGCAGATGTTCCGCCGCTCAATGTGGTTGCGACCTACAGCATTCTGGGCGATCTGGTTGAACATGTCGCAGGCGACCTGATCAACCTGACGACATTGGTGGGCTACGATGGTGACCCCCATGTCTATGAGCCGACCCCGCGTGATAGTGTGACCCTCGCACAGGCCGATCTGCTCTTTGAGAATGGCCTTGAGTTTGAACTCTGGCTCGATGCCCTCTTTGAAGCGTCGGGTTCGCAAGCAACCCGCGTTGTGGTCTCGGAGGGCATTACGCCCTTGCCCTTTGATTGGGATCACCATGATCACGATCATGATCATGATCACGACCACCACAAAGACCCCTTGGCTCATGCCTGCAAGCACTTTGAGGACGAGCCGACCGCTGTGACGGCGGGCACGAGCATGGCGGATGCGGAGGCCATTCCTGATGACCATACGCTCTATGTGGTGAGCCTGAGCGATGGCGCGGGTATGGTTAGCTTGAGCTATGATGAAGAAGGAGACGTGAGCTTCTTCTTGGGTAGCGCAGTGAGTTTGACCCTCAGCCTGGGGACAAGCGAGCTTGAACCTGAAGCGGTTGAGCTGATCAGCGAAGGCTGCGACGCAATTGCGCTTGTCTACACCTTTGAGCTTGAACCGGGCGACTATACGCTCAGCTTTGGCCCCGACGCGGGTGAGCAGGTTGCCCTGGTTTGGGAAGAGGTTGGCCATGATCATGGTCATCATCATGGCGAGTTTGATCCCCATGTCTGGCAGGATCCCAACAACGCGATCATCATGGTCGAGGCCATCCGTGACGCGCTGATGCTCGCCGATGCACCCAATGCTGAGGTCTACGCGCAGAACGCGGCAGCCTACATTGTGGAGCTTGAGGAGTTGGATCGTTTCATCGTAGCAGAGGTGGCGCGGATTCCAATGGCCCAGCGCCAATTGGTGACCAATCACGACACCTTTGGCTATTTTGCGGCACGCTACGGCTTTGAGGTGCTTGGCACCGCGCTAGGGGCCACCACCGAGGCGGCTGATCCGGCGGCGGGTGCAATTGCCGAACTTGTGCAGCAGATCCAGGCCGCAGGGGTGCCTGCCATCTTCACCGAGAACACCAGCAACCCAGCCCTGATGGAGACTATTGCACGCGAAGCGGGGGTGAGCCTGGCGCCGCCGCTCTACACCGATGCGTTAGGTGCGCCGGGGAGCCCAGGGGCCACCTATATTGGCATGGTGCGCGTCAACGTCACCACAATTGTGGAGGCGTTGACGCAGGAGTAGCTAGAGTTTTTGAAGAGGTACCGAGGATTGAACCACAGAGACACAGAGAACACAGAGTTTTTGATGGTAGGAGCGCCAAACAGGTGATTGCTTTGCCACAAACATCTCTGTCTCTGTGTCCTCAGTGCCTCTGTGGTTCAATACTCTGTACCTCACTCACTCTAATGCAAAGTAGCGCGTATTAAAATGATCAGGGCGGAAGCCAATCGAGCTATGTTTGAAGACGATCCGCGCATCGGGGGTGTCGGCGACGCCGGTGAGGGTGATCCAGCCGCTTGCGCTGCCGCCGGGGAAGAGCAGAGCCGAGAGCCGTGGTTCGGGGCCGTTGACCGAGACCCGTTCGGGTTCGGTGGTGCCGTCGGTGGCAGTGAAATAGCCGTTGTTGATCAGCTTGGGCGTCTCTTCAACCCCGATGTAGCGCACATGCACATAGGCCAGCAGGTATTCGCGCCCCGGCGGGGCCGGATCGTTGAAGCGGTTATGGGCTTGGATGCGCTCCCATGCCTCCTCGCCACGGATGACCGCCTCGATACGGATGATCCAATCATCGGTGATTACCTCTTGGTCAATGGTGGCGGGCTCACGCCACTCTTGGCCCACTTGGTTGGCTTGTAGCCCGCTGCGGTCGCTGAATTCGCTCAGGCTGGCGTTGGGGCTCAGCGCCACAAAGCGGCTCTCGGCGAGGATAGAATTGCTGCCCAAAGCGAGCAGCAGGTGCTCTTCTTCCAGCCCGACCATGAAGGCGGCCCAGCCGCCCACTTCAGCCCCACTGGCGACATCGCCGCTGCGCTCGAGGCGCGGGGATGGGGCGACGTTGGCGGTCTGGCTGTAGGCTTCACCGCGAGCGCCAAGCACACGCAGTGCGTTGCCGGGCATACTTTGGCTATCGCGGGCCATAGAGGTCAGGCGGAAGTTGAGCAACAGGTACTCCATGCCTTCGTCGGGCGGGCCATTGTTGGCATTGGCGCGCCGCAATTGTTCGTAGGCATCTTCGCCGCGCACTTGCGCGACAACCTCGACGCGCCAGCCGCCAAACTCAAGGGGCGTATCCATGGGCAGCGGGCTGCTGCGGCTATAGCCCAACTCAGGGTCAAGCGGTGCGGCGGGGGGAGTCGTTGGCAGCACTTCATCGCTCACTGGGGCTGCGGCGGGGATCACGGTGGCGGGCAGGTTGGTAGGCGGGTTGGCGACTGTACCATTGCTACGGGTGAAGAGTGCAGCGGTGAGCAGCAGCCCGGCACCCATACAGAGGGCTACGAACACCATGCCGATCACCGCGATGGGCATGAAAGCTTGGCTTTTGGTAGCGGGCTTCGGCGCTGCGGCAACAGGTGGCGGCGAAGAGGGCGGCGCTGCGGCAGCAGGTGGCGGCGTTGCTGCGGTTACCTTTGTCTCAGCCACAGCGGGAGCGGGCTGGCCTTGGAAGGCGGCACGCAGGGCGTTTCGCATCGCCACCGCCGAGGAGTGACGAAACTCGGGGTTAATACTAAGGCCACGGGTAAGCTCGGCGGCAAGCTCAGGTGGAATCGCCGGATTGAGGCTATCAGCGGAACGTAGTGGGTCGGGCTCATTGCGCACCGAGGCAGTGACGCGGGTCAGCGCATCGGCGGGCGGGCTGCCGGTCAGCAGATTGTAGAGCGTAGCGGCGACTGCATAGAGATCACTGCGTTCATTGGTTCCACTGCCCTGAATTTGTTCAATCGGCGCATACTGGGGCGTATAGCCAAAGAGACTCGCGCCATCACCCTGAGCCATCGTACTCGTCTGGCCCTTGGCGAGGCCAAAATCGAGCAGAATCACCCCACCGTGGGCGGCCAACTTCAGGTTTTGTGGCTTAATATCACGGTGAATAATCGGCGGCGTGCGCCCATGCAGATATTCTAGCGCATCCAAGAGACTTGTAGCCCAAGGGTCCACCTCAGCGGGGCTAAAGGGCGCAGCGCGCTCCTGCAACATCGTCGCCAGATCGGGCCCAGGGATGAACTGCATCACCAAAAACTGGCCGTCCTGCTCAATGAAATGGTCGCTAACCACCGGCAATGCCGGGTGGCTCAAGGAGGCCAGCAGACGCGCCTCACGCTCAAAGGCGGCGCGTAGTGACGGATCGCGCATCAAGGTCTGCTTGAGCGCAACCGTATTGCCTAGTCGTTCGTCGGTAGCCCGATAGACCGCACCCATACCGCCTTGGGCCAACAGTTCACCAATGCGGTAGCGCCCTTGGAGCAGCATGTCTTGCTTAAGATCCATGTGTGCCTCTGCCGTATTACCCTGAGTATTACTCCGTATACGGCAGAAAGAGCCGTTCAAAGAGCAACTCAAAGCTCGGCGAATCGCCGGTCATCTGGTCGTAGAGTTCCACCACGCGCACCACTTGATCACGGCGGCGCCAAAGCGCTTCAGCGAAGCGGTCGTCTTCAATGACACCTCGTTGGATGAGGAAGGCGTAGAACTGCTTCAACGCGGTACAGAGATCGCGCACTTGGCGTTCAGAGGTCTTATTGACACGGCGCGGGTAGTAGAAGAAGAGGCACTCATCGAGGGTCGCGTAGTCACCTTGGGCGAGGGTGCGCCCATAGTAGGAGGCGAGGAACTCGGCATAGATCTTGAGTGCCCGTGAGCGGGCGCGCGCCGTGGTACTCGTTTTACCCATTTCAAGCAGGTAGTCGTAAAACTGGGCAATGAGATCGCTACTCTGATCGAGTGAAACCGAAGTATTGGTATCCTCAAACAGATCTTCAAAGTGGTCAAAATTACCATCATAATCTTCATCCCAATCATCCTCTACCCAATCACCAAAAAAAGATGATTCAAACGTCTCATCTTCATTGGTGATGGGTAAGATGTTGATGCGGGGGAAGAGATCGGGGGCGCGAGCGAGGAGCATATTGAGATGTTGGGCAATAATGACTTCAGCCTCTTCATCGCGGGCCTGATTGAGGCGCGCAATGGTTTCAGGGGGTAACAGTTGAAGCATGCGCTCGTGAGCAGCCTGGAGGGTAGCTTGGTCAACTACAACCCCCTCGGGCTGATCAAAGTCATCATCATCGTCCCAATCGTCATCAAGTTCCCAATCGCCGCCAACGAGTTCATCTTCAAGCTGATCGAAGAGGTGATGCTGGTTGGTATCGTCCTCACTGAAGCCACCGAAGGTTGCGGAGGCGCGTTGCACTTGGCCATTCCAGAGCCCCGCTTCGGCATCGCGTTCACGAGCGCGGTGCAGTTCGTGCTGGAGCGCCTCGATCTGGGCAAGGAGGGCGCGATCGCGGGCTTCATCGGCATCGGCTGCGCGTGGGGGTGGTTCAAAGACCTCGGCGCAGTTGAAGAGCTTGAGCGCACCCAGGGGCTGATTGGTAAGAAAGATGTCATCCACCAGGGTGAGGCGCTCATCGCGCAGCACGAGGTGTTGCCAAGGGGTACCGGGGTAGGCGCTGCGCCATGGTGCGGTAGCAAAGATAGGCAGCACGATCTCATCACAGGGGGCAAGCGTACTCTGTGTGCGCTGGGTACGCTGCAAGATCGCCTCAAGCAACTCAGCATCCTGCTTGGCCACAGCGCTTGCTGAAAAATCCTCGCGCCGTTCGCGGGTCATGGTCAATACCAGCGGATCGCTGCGCGTCACGGTAACAATGATACTATCGCCACTACGGAAACCAACCTTACTGTACCACTGATTCATTGCAAAGGCGGGCATACCGTTCATGTGTGGCTCATCAGGTTTCAGGCTGATAAACTCCAGCGGCCTACCCCAGGCATCCTGCAGAGTAAAGTTCATGCCACGGGTGCCACAGAAGGGCAGCAGATGGGCAAGGGGCAGCATGCCATTTCCAAGATCCTCATCGCGGGGCAGACAGCGAAAGCGCAAGCCATGCAGCGCAATATGCAGAGGCATCAGTTGGCCACGGCCCAGGCGCAACCAGCCCAGCGCCAGTCCATCCCAACGCAGACGTTCGCGAATCGTAGCAAAGGGGTTTTTGGCGTTACTGGGACGCTGTTCGAGCACCCGCTCAAGCACCCGCCGTTCCTCAACGGGGCCATGGTACTCACCGGCAAGTTGCCGGAGAATGGCGGCGATAGTTGGCTCGTGGTGGGTCATAGCCCCTTACTCCATCCTAGCGAGACGATGCGCATGCTAAAGCATCTCCCTCACAGAGACATTGTTTCGGGTACAGGGTAGCATTACGTGAGGGGGGTGTCAAGGAGATGTAGGTATGTTACCATACGCATGAAGGTGAGTTTCTTGCCGGGGGGGGGGTGAGGCGAAGCCTCTTCCAAGAAAACTCTTTGTTAGCGCGAAGAAGTTCTGGGCCGCGACGTTGGCTGAGCCTGTCGAAGCCAACGTCGCGGTGGCTTCGACAGGCTCAGCCAACGCGACGCACCCCCACGAACCCAAGGCTTCTTCGCGCTAACAGCGGGTTGAAGGGCGCAGCCCTACAAATTCTAGTCATTCTCAAACGAAGACGAACGTGATAGCAAGGATAACCACCCATGATGATGGGGTCGCCCGGACGGGCATTGCGCCAAGAGGCCGAGAAGCCTAAGGATGTTGTGGCGACGCTGCGTCGCTTTGGTACCTATGTGCGGCCTTGGTGGTATCTGTTGGTGCTGACGGTCTTGATGATCATTGTGGCCACGGTCTTTCAGGTTGGCACTGCGCCCCTGATTGGCCAAGCGGTTGACTGCTACTTTCTGCCCCGTCTGGATACCTGTTGGTATGATCCAGCAGCAGTAGTGGTCGCGCCAGAGGAGCGATTGAGGGGCTTGGCTGGCCTGGTGCTGCTCATGAGTGGCCTCTTTGCAACCGGCGCACTGCTTCAGGGGATCGCCTTCTTTAGTATGAATTGGGTCGGCCAACAGGCGCTACGCCGCATCCGCGAGGATACCTTTGCCCAAATTCAGCGGCTCTCGGTGGGCTACTATACGCGCAACGAGGCTGGGAATATCATGAGCCGCATTACCAGTGATACCGATACCATTCAGCAGGCTCTTGGCTTTGCGCTGCTCAGTGTGATCAGTGGGGTGCTTCAGCTCCTTGTGACCGGCGTGCTCATGTTGGCGACCAATCTGACCTATGCGCTGCTGAGTCTCAGTGTGGTGCCGGTAATGATCTTGGCGACGCTCTATTTCTCGACGCAGGCACGCAAAGCGTTTCGCACCAGCCGCCAGCAGATGGGCAATGTGAATGCCGGGCTGCAAGAGGGGATCGCTGGGATGCGCGAGGTGCAGGCTTTCAACCGCGAAGCAGAGAGCATCGCACAGTTCCGGGCGGCCAATGCGGCCAACCGTGATGCCAATGTGCGCGCCGCAAGTTTCACCAGTGCGCTCAACCCGGTGCTAGAGGCGCTCGGCTATGTGGCCATTGCCATTGTGGTGGTCGTAGGTGGCCTGAGCGCCCTGCGCGGTCAAGCTCTGCTGGGCAGCGGGGTGATCTCGCTCGGCATGGTTTTTGCCTTCATCCAGTATGTGCAGCGTTTCAACCAGCCCATTCAGCAGATTGCCGTCCTCTGGACCAATTTGCAGAGTGCGGTAGCTGGAGGTGAGCGCATCTTTGGCCTGATTGATACCGATCCAGAGCTCCTGGATCGGCCTGATGCCTATGAACTACCACCGATCAACGGGCGGGTTGTCTTTGATGCGGTGCATGCGGCCTACATTGCCGATCAACCTGTGTTACGCGGCGTCAGCTTTGTGGCCGAACCGGGCCACATGGTAGCGATTGTGGGGCCAACCGGCGCGGGCAAGACAACGATTATCAATCTGATCCCACGCTTCTACGATGTGGCTGCGGGTAGCGTAACGATTGATGGCCACGATGTACGCATGGTGACTGCGGCCAGCCTACGTCGTCAGATCGGGATTGTGCTTCAGGATTCCTTCCTCTTTGCCGACACCGTGATGAACAACATTCGCTACGGGCGGATCGCCGCCAGCGACGCCGAGGTCATTGCGGCGGCGCAACTCGTTGCGGCCCACGAGTTCATCGAGCGACTGCCCAATGGTTACCAGACCGTCTTGGGCGAACGGGGCGGCGGCCTCAGCCAGGGCCAGCGCCAACTGCTCGCCATCGCCCGCGCAGCCCTCGCCGATCCGCGCATCCTTATTTTGGACGAAGCGACCAGCAGTGTGGATACGCGCACCGAGCGGCTGATCCAACGGGCCTTCGACCAACTGCTGATCGGGCGCACCAGTTTTGTCATTGCCCACCGGCTCAGCACCATACGCAACGCCAACGTGGTACTCGTAGTTCAGGACGGCCAGATTGTGGAACGGGGCACCCATGATGAATTGCTTGCGCTTGAGGGGGCTTACTACGCACTCTACATGAGCCAATTTAGCCATGCGGAAGTTTGAGGGAGCGCTGTCCCAAAGCCCTCTTTTTTCTTTCGGTTTGGCGGTGCAGCCGCCAAACCGAAAGAAAAAACGGATTAGCGCGAAGAAGTTCTGGGCCGCGCCGCGTGGCTTCGACAGGCTGGCTTCGACAAGCTGGCTTCGACAAGCTCAGCCACCGCGCCACCGCGCCACCGCGCCGCGTGGCTTCGACAGGCTGGCTTCGACAAGCTCAGCCACCGCGCCACCGCGCCACCGCGCCGCGTGGCTTCGACAGGCTCAGCCAACGTTGCGGCTCAGAGCTTTTTCGTGCTAACAAAAAACTTGTTAGCGCGAAGAAGCCTTGGGTTGGCAGGTAGATTGTGCTACCATGGCGTATGGGTTTCTTTCCACACAATCCGCGTCGTGTGTTCTTGCTGCTTGCTGCCCTGGTGGGGGCACTGCTTATGGTGCTTCTGGCAGTACCAAAGAGCATGGCGACAACAGCGTTGCGCTGGAGCGATCCAGTAGCTATTTCCGAGTTGGACGACGAAGAGATGACCATTGCTGGCGTGCCAGCACTCGCGGTTGATCATTATGGTTCAATCCATACCGTTTGGCATAGTGTCAAACTAGATATAAGTGAACAGCGTGAGCCGGGCACACAAGCGGCAGCCTATCATGATCTGTTGATCTACCGAGCGCGCATTGATGATACATGGACAACAAGCTCAATCATATTTCAGCGTGAACGTCCATCGCTGGGTGATGCTGGGTCAACCCTCAGTGGTGGGGCGGGGATGTATAATCCCGCTTTTGAGCTACGGGGACAGTTGCTGACCGGGCGTGATAGCAAGCTCCATATGTTGGTGGGTAATACGGGACGCCAATGGTTTCTCACGGCAGCCCTCGATGAGGTGGTGCGTAACCTGTTGCTCTTTCCGCCATGGCCATTGAGCCAAGGCCCACATAGCCATATGGCGTTGGATCAGCATGATGGCACCCTGCATATGGTGATGAATGAGATTCCTCCGGGTATTGAAACGATTGCTCAGATGTTAGAGGGTGATTCTGAACGAAAAATCTGCTCCGATTGCCCCTATATTTTCTACCGCTTTTCTGATAATGGTGGTACCATCTGGTCATTAACCGAGAATCTCTCGGATGATGAGCAGGATGAGCAGGATGAGCAGGATGAACAGGATGAGCAGGATCAGCAGGATCAGCAGGAGGATGCCCATGCGCTTTATCCCCAGATCACGGTGGATGAGCGCCAGCGCGTACATGTCATATGGGAAGAGCGGAAGAATGCAGATGCTGTAGGGGGGCAATTGGTCTACCGCTACGCTGATGCTGGCGCTACAGATTGGAGTACTCCGCGCAAGCTGGGGGTGCTTGATGAACCAGTGACCCAAGCGGTATTAGGGCTGAACCAAGCCAACACGCTCATGCTGGTCTACCGGGGCACGCGGAGTAACAGCGTCTTCTACCAATCTTCGTCTGATGGTGGGAATACATGGACATCCCCACGGATCATTCCAGATGTGCAGGCGCGCGGGCAGCGCCAGGCGCTCTACCCGCGCTTTAGCATGGCCGCCGATAGTCAAGGCCACATCCATCTGTTGATGGTGGGCCTACAGCCGGGCAGCGGTAGTGCGACAGCGCAGTTGTTGCATCTGCATTGGGACGGTCAGCGTTGGTCGGCACCAGTACGGATAGCGACGGGTGCCGATAATCCGCTGGGCCCGCAATTGGTGATTGAACGAGGTAACCGACTGCATGCGCTCTGGTTTACTAGTAACTTCCATCCAGTGAGCCGCGCCGAGCAGCAGTTGGTCTGGTACAGTAGCGCTCAACTTACCGCACCAGAGCAAGCACCAGCGCCCACCTTTACGCCCCATCCTGATACGTTGCCCACAGCAACGCCTGAGCCGGTGATTCTGCCCACCCCCACGCCCCTCGCAGAGCAACTAGCTAGGCTTGAGACGCTTGATGGCCCGCCCCTCTGGGAACTGCGTGGGCTCCAGGGGGTAGGTGTGGGCCTGTTGAGTGCGGCACTGCTGATCTCGTTTGTCGGCATGGTCTATTTGCGTCTACGGCGCTAGAGGTACAGAGATTTTCACCACAGAGGCACCGAGGACACAGAGGTTTTGAGCTTGAGCATACGAACACCTAACAAGCATGTCAAGCCGACTGAAAAGAAATTTAGCGCTACGTTAGGGGCAACTTGTACCGTATGGAGACCATGAAGAGACAGATCTCCCGGCGCGAGTTTTTGGCGACTGCGGCGCATACGACGGCTGCGGGGTTGTTGCTGGCCTATGGTTTGGAGTGGCAGCCGTTGGCTGCGCCATTTGCGGATGCGAGTGGGCTGGCGGTGCCGCCTGGTACCAATGAGGATGCTGGTCAACTTTTGATTCTGAATAATCCAGGGGGACAGCCCAATTTTAGTGGCTATCTGAGCGAAATTCTGCGTACCGAGGGCTTTGTGAGTCTGCGCCGGTTGCATGTGGCTGAGTTGAATGAGCAGGCGTTGGCCGCTGTGCAGGTGGTGTTGCTCGGGCCTGGGGCGCTGCATAGTAGTCTCGTGGCGCTGCTGCATGATTTTGTACTACAAGGCGGGGTCTTGGTGGGCTTTCAGGCCACTGGGCAACTCGCTGAACTCTTTGGCGTACATGATTTGGGTGCCAGGGTTGCCGGTGATTATGTGCAGATGATTAGTGAGCATCCTGATCTGGCCGGGCTGGAACGAGGGCCGTTGCAGGTGCATGGGCCGTGCGCCCGCATTGCGCTCGCGGGGGCCGACGTGCTGGCCACCAACCAAGCAGGTGATCCGTTGCTCTGTTGGCACCAAGTGGGGCGCGGGCGGACACTCTATTGGGCCTATGATCTGGCCCGTTGCATTGCGCTACTGCGTCAGGGTAATCCTGAGTGGGCCGACCAGGAGCGTGATGGAATGGAGGGGATTCGGGCGAGCGATCTTTTCTACGGCTGGATCGATCTGGAGCGCATGGCCGTGCCGCAGGCCGATCTTCAGCAGCGCATGTTGAGCCTGTTGCTGGAACTGTTGGTCCAAGCGGGGCCACCGCTCTTGCGCCTCTGGTACTTCCCGGAGGGTGCGCCAAGTGTGTTGGTGGCAACCGGCGATGCCCATGGGAGCCGCGTGAGCCATATTGAGCAGTTGTATACTGCGGTGGAGCAGCACGCTGGCACGGCTTCGGTCTACTATACGCCACCAGAGAGCGATCTGCTGGGGCGGGCGACGCGCCGTTCGCGTTGGGCGTTGGCGGAGTTACCACTGGTGGGCGGACGGCTACGGGGGAATGATCCGCTGCCTACGCCTGCCCAGATTGCCGCGTGGCGGGCACGGGGTCATGAGTTTGGCATGCATCCGTATGTTGAAATGGGGCTAGAGCCGGGCTACAATACCTACTGGAACGATTTTATCAAGCATGGCTATGGGCCGTTGCCGCCAACAGTGCGGACGCACCGCATTCTCTGGCATGGTTGGGTTGAAAATGCACGTATCCAGGCTCGCTACGGCTTGCGGATGAATCTCGATCACTACCACTCCGGGCCAGCGGTACGCCATGCTGATGGCACATGGGCCTACGGCTACCTGAGTGGCACGGGCCTGCCTATGCGCTTTGTGGACAACGACGGGGCGCTATTGAGTGTCTACCAGCAACCCACCCAACTCGTAGATGAGCATCTGATGCCGGTCTTTGCGACCGGCTTTGAGGTAGGGTTGAGTGGCGCAGAGGCTGCGGAGGTGACCATGGCCCAAATTGCGGCGAGTGTGGCCCACTACCCGGCGGCATTGGGGCTACAATGCCACATCGATCCCTTTTTGTTTGGTGGGAACATTGCCGAGGAAGTGGGCACATGGCTTGCCACAACCCTGGAGTATGCGGCGAGCCAAGGGCTGCCGATCATGAGTGCCGAGCGCTGGTTGAACTTCATCGAAGCGCGTCAGGCCCTTCAGATCGGAGCCACCTTTTGGGAGGCTGACACCCAACGGCTCACGGTAGAACTCAAGGTGCCCCCCAATCCGGTTGGCCCAGCCGTGCTGCTCTTGCCACTGCGCCACGGCACCCGGGAACTCCGCGAATTCGGCTTGGCGGCGCAGCAAACAACCAGCGCACCGCAGATCACCCTTGCGGGGCGCACCTATGCAACGGTGGCACTGCCGCCAGCACAGCAACGGGTCGTGGCGGTCTATGGGTAAGATAGAAGGAACGTACAAATCTATGCAGGCAATCACCCAACACCACTTGAGTAAGTATGTTGGCCTCGCCCTCGTGTCGGGTTCTATTTTGGCGCTACAGATCACCTTTACGCGCATCTTTTCGCTGATGATCTGGCACCATTTTACCTATCTGGTAATTGGTGTGGCGCTGTTGGGTGGTGGTGCTGCGGGTACGTTCCTTGCGGTGCGCCAGTGGGACGATGAGACACTGCGTCGTCGGGTGGGTGGGTTGGCGTTTATTTTTAGCGTCATTGTGCTGCTGAATCTCGTGGCGATACGCTATGTGGCGATTGATCCGCTGCGAGCAGCACAGTTGGTGCAATCAATTATTGGCCTGATTATCTATTTTACCTGCCTCTTTGCCACCTTCTTCAGTGGGGGCTTAGTGGTGGCAGCGATCTTTAGCCGCTGGGCCGAGCAGGCTCACCGGCTCTATTTTGCCGATATGCTTGGTGCGGGTGTGGCGACCGTGGGGGTGCTGGTGATCTTGCAGATCTTCAGTGGGCCGGGCACGCTTGCCTTGGTAGCGATCTTGGCCATGCTGGCCGCCTTCCTTCTAGGGATTGAGGGGAATCCAAAGTTGCGTGCTGCACTCCCGCTGATCCTTGTGGCTCAGGTGGGCCTGCTGCTGCTGCTGGTCAATCGCCCGTTGGCCCTGCCGGTGCCGGAATCGAAGGAGTTGGGTTGGGCCCAACGCTTCCAAAATAGTCGCCCCGAATTTACGCGCTGGGACCCGGTGGGGCGGGTGGATGTGATGCCCGAAATGGTCATTACCGATCCCATGATTGTTGGGGCGGTCAGTTCGGCCTATGAGCGTGAGGGCGCGCCGGAGTTGCCGCTGCGCCTCGTGACGATTGATGGGACTTCGATGACCGGCATGTATGCCTTTGATGGCAGTGAGGCCGATCTAGAGCGCTTCCGCTTCCTCGATCACGCGGTGATCAGCGCGGTCTACCATTTGGGCCTCGAAGAACCCAGTACGCTCAAGATTGGCGTGGGTGGCGGCTTGGATATTCTGCTGGCGCGGCTCTACGGTGCCAGCAGTATCACTGCGATTGAGTTGAACCCCAGTATTGTGGCGCTGCTCAATGGCCCCTATGCCGACTATACCGGGCGCATTGCGGAACATCCGAGTACCGAGTTGATTGTGGCTGAGGGGCGTAGTTTCCTGACGCGCACCGATCAGCAGTATGACATCATTCAGGGTATTGGCTTGGACAATCTCGCAGCCCTATCGGGTGGTGCCTATGTCTTGGCCGAATCCTACATCTACACGGTCAACTCGTTGGAACAATCGCTGAACGCCCTATCGCCCAACGGGGTCTTTTCGTGGACACGCGATGTGAACAGTCCCCCGCGTGAGATGTTGCGGCTGACGGGCCTGGCGGCGGAGGCGTTGCGGCGCATGGGGGTGAGCGAGCCGGGGGCGCATATTGCCATTGTGGCCAACGAGAGTGGGCAGAATGCGACGCTGCTGGTGAGTCGCTCGCCCTTTACAGCGGAGCAGATGAGTACACTGGAGACATGGGCGGTGGGCAATAACTTTGAACCGCTTCAGCATCCTCTGGTGCGCCTCGATACCACCTTTGCCGACTATATCTATGCGCCCGACCCGCGTGCCTTTGAGCGCGACTATCCCTTCCACATCTTTCCGGTAACTGATGATAATCCTTTTTTCTACAACTACTTCAAGTGGAGCAATCTGCACTTTGATCAAGCCTATGAAGGGCGTTTGAACCGCTTCCCGATTGGCAACCTGATTCTGCTCACGATGTTCAGCATGGCGCTGTTGACGGCGGTCATCTTCATTGTTGTACCGCTGGCGCGCTACAAGCGTGACGGGTTGCGTACCTCGGCGACGCTGCCGGTGCTGATCTACTTCAGCCTCTTGGGGGCGGGCTACATCTTTGTGCAGATTGTGCTCATCCAGCGCTTCACGCTCTTCATTGGCTACCCGATCCATGCCGTGACCACCACGATTGCCAGTATGCTCGCCTTCTCGGCTTTGGGCAGCCTCTTGGCCCGTAGTCGGATCGAGACGGCGGGGCAACTGCGGAATGTGCTGCTGCTAGTCGCCGTACTCATTATGGTCTACATTGTCGCCCTGCCGCCCATCTTTGCCAGCCTCTTACGCCTGAGCGATCCTATGCGTATTCTGACGAGCGTACTGCTCTTGGCGCCGCTTTCGATGGTGATGGGCATGCCCTTCCCGACGGGCTTACGGCGGCTAGGGGTGCAGGCGCCGGGGCTGGTACCGTGGGCCTGGGGTATGAACGGGGTCTTCTCGGTACTTGGCTCGGTGCTGGTGATCATCATCAGTATGCTGAGTAGTTTCACCGTTGCTTTGGCTGTTGGGGCGCTCTGCTACCTCAGTGCTGCCGTAGTGAGCATGGCGCTCTGGCGCGTGCGCGGCGAGCGTAGTAGCTATGAGGCTACCGAAGTCTTTAGCCCAGAGGCACAGCGGGTGTAGGGGGCCGTGATGGAACCCGGTTCCCGCACGCATTCCATCGTCCGATGGGAAACAGGAACGAGTATGACCGTCTCACCCGCCCAGCGTAGTACACAACGCATCGTCGCGATTGACGCACTGCGCGGCGTGGCGCTGCTCATGATGGCGCTCGACCACTCTAGCTTCTTTGTGGGCGCAGGCTTGCAGGCCGAATCGTATGGGGGCCAGGTGGTCTTTTTGCAGAGTATTGCCTATTGGGGGAGTGGGCTGCTGACCAATCTCGCCTCGCCGATCTTCTTCCTCTTGGGGGGCTATAGTTTGGCGCTCTACGCAGCGGGGCAGCGGCGCAAAGGCAATCCAGAGGGGGCCACGACGCGCTATATGCTGATCCGCGCCGGGGTGATTCTGGTACTCGATCTGACCATTTGTAGCTATTTTTGGATGGGCGACGCACCCTATGCCCATGTGCTAACAGCCCTCGCGGCCTCGATGACCCTATTGAGTCTTTTGCGTCTACTGCCGACGGCGTGGCTGGCGGGGGTAGCCTTGGGGACACTGCTGCTGCATCAGGCGGTGGTGGCTTCTATGGCCGATGCGTTGATGGCCGGGGCAACGCAGCCCTTCTGGCAGGCTTTTTGGCTTACCTATAGCTACGAGACAACCCCCCCGGCCCATTTTGCGGTCTTGGGCTGGGGGCCGCTGATGTGGTTGGGCTATGCCTTGGGGCAATACCAGGCGGCACCACTGCTGCGCCGGGCGCGTACATGGGCCTTGGGTGGCCTCGCGCTCTTGAGCCTCTGGCTAGGCTTACGGCTTATTGGCGGCTTTGGCGACTTAGGGGCCTTTGGGTTGGTGGGCGACAGCCCCGCGCACTTCCTGGTGATGAGCAAAGCGCCCCCAAGCCTCACCTACTTCGCCTTCAACCTTGGCATCGCCGGACTCATCTTAGGGGGCTTCTACGCCTGGCCGCGCCTATTTGACCGTGGGCCGCTCCAATTTCTCGTGCTGGTCGGTCAGGTCTCACTCTTCTTCTACGTAGCTCACATTGTAGTCTACCATTATGTAGCGCAACTCATGGGCCTGGTGGAGCTACCGGGGCCACGGGTCATCTGGGGCTATAGCGCCTGGTTGCTTGGCCTGCTCGTCTTGTGGCCCCTCGCGGCGAAGTATCGAACGCTGCGAAAGCGCTATCCGCGTTACTTGAGCTATGTGTGAGCATACCATTGGAGATTGCAGATTGTAGATTGGAGATTGCCGAACATGGCGTCCCATAGGCCATTGTAACATGTCATCGTGCAAGAAACGAGTGAACAAGCCGAAGCACCAGACCACAGATGAGGTCTGGTGTTTGTCGTTTCCAACCAATGTTAAGCGCCTTTCTGATCGAATTTTTTGAACTCTTTGCCTCCGAAACCACTACGACCATCCCGTCTGTCCGGTGGTGCTTTGCTCCTATCCATCGCCACGGCGGGTAGCGACAACTTGGTTTGTGGTGGTGCCATGATTCGCTGTGGGGCCGCTGCTACGCCCCTACGGGGTGCTTGGGCGACTACGGGTGGCCCTCACCCCCTACCCCTCTCCTTTCAACGATAGAGTTTTTTGGAAGTATTGGATTGGATGCGGTGTCAAGGATGTGCTCATGGAACGCGGACAAACGACCTGCGAGGTGGGCGCCGTGCAGCCACCATGCGTAGCCCCACAGACCCAACGGCGCACACCTGGCAGGTCTGAGGTACCAACGGCTCATGAGACCTCGCAGGTGCGGCGCGGTGGGATCGTTGACGCCCTCATGGTGGCGGCACGCGCCCCACCTGCCAGGTCATGTGCGCTGCTCTTGGTTCATTGGAGCGCGTCAAAAACCCTTTACACACCAAAAGGTGCTGCCTTGTCTCAATGGATCGCGTGAGAACGCGGCGGAGCAAAAAAGTCTCTACCTGAAAGCCCCTCACTCCTCCTCCAGCAGCCCCGCCGCCGCCGGATTGGCGACGAAGCTCAGGATGCGGGCGATTAGTGCGGTATCCTCCACATCCAGACCGGCGGCAAGCTGCGCTAGCTCCCGTTCGCCCGCCCAGATGCGCTGGGTGGCCGTGGCGATGCGCCAACCATCCGCTTCAAGTTGGGGCAACAGCGCCTCGATCTCTGCCCGCTGCGCCCTGTGCGTTGCCGCAAAGAACGCAAAGAAGGTACAGAGAATTGTACCACAGAGAACCCATGTCTCCTCGGTGTATTGTCGCAAAAGAGCGCGAAAGAGGTATAGAGAATATAACCACAGAGACACAGAGAACACAGAGAGGTTTGTGGCAAGGCAATTACTGTATTTGTTGGCGCAAAAACCTCAATACAAAACCTCTGTGTCCTCGGTGCCTCTGTGGTGCAATGCTCGGTAGCTCTCCTAGCTCACTGCTCCGCCATGGGCGGCGCAGTAAACATATAGCCTGCCCCGCGCACACTGATGATGAACGAGGGCGTTTGGGGGTCGGGTTCGATCTTGCGGCGCAGGCGGTGGATGCGGGTTTTGACCAGATCACGGGCTTCTTGGGTTGAGCAGCAGGCTAGTCCGAGTACCTCGCGGGCGATCTGTTCGACTGAGATGATTTGGTTGCCGTGGCGTGCGAGGTAGAGCAGCAGTTCAAATTCGCCGGGCGAGAGCGGGAGTGGGCGTAGGCTGAGGGCGGCGCGCCGCCGGATCGGGTCGAGTTCGAGGGCACCCAAGCGCAGCGTGCTGTTCTCTAAAAAGCCCGGACTGGGCTTGGGGCGCTCAAATTCGGTGGCACGGAGAATGTGGCTGCTCAATTGGCGTAGCAGCGCCGCACGGGTAATCCGTACCTGCCGCCGCTCAAGGGCGGCCCGTACGCGATTCTCTAGGATTTCTTGGCCGATTGGGAGACACAGGTAGGCAAAAGCCCTATGATCCAACGCGCCCATCAGCGATTCAATCGTCGCCCCATGGCTGATCAAGATGACTTCGAGTTCCGGATCGCGTGAACGCGCCTCCCGTAAGAGCGCCACTCCGTCAGTATCGGGCAAACGGATGGTGGTGATCAACACCGCATAGGTCGTCATGGCCAGACGGTCGAGCGCCTTTGCTCCACTGCCAACGCTCGTCACACTGAAACCAGCACTGCGTAAACGCGCTTCAAACATCATTCGCTCGATCGCATCGCCTGTCACCAGAAGGAGACGCTCTTGATTGATCATGGTGTTGCTTGCTCCACTGTGAGCCATGATGTGAGGGGTTTTCGGGGAGGGCGAAGCCCTCCCCGAACCCATCCCTTTCACGATTCTTTATCTGATGGTAACCATACGGGGGTACACGCTAACGGAAAAGAACCAAAGGTACTGTTTGCTGGGGGGTTATTTTTCCTAGTACTGTAGTACTATACCGTGTCATAGGTGCGCTCTTATGCCGCTAGGCATAGTGCGGAGCGCGACTGCCCCATGGCAGATTGTTTCAAAACGGTAAATGAACGTTTCCTTAAAATAAATATCCTTCACTTGTTGCAACGGCAACTATCGCATAAGATACTATTAGCGCCGTGTGCCGCGTGGCATGTGCGCGTCCTATGCGTGCGTGCCTGCGGCAGACCTCGTGTGTTTGCAGTATAATCCCCGCGAGGCAGGTGCTGCATGGCTTGCCTCAAGTGCCTACCACATAAGGAAGGACCTGTTTGATGACGACGTTGGATACCGATACCCTAGAGATGGTGCTGGCAACCATCCGTGAGTATGCCGAGAAGGAACTGAAACCGGAGTTCCTGCGGGAGCTGGACGAGCGTGATGAGTTTCCCCATAAGGTGCTGCAAGAGCTCTATGATGCGGAGAAGATTGGTGTCCATCTGATCTTCATTCCTGAAGAGTATGACGGCCTTGGCGGTGGTGCCTATGATGTCTACCGCGTCAGTGAGCAGATGGCACGCATTGATTTGGGTATCGCTACGGGTGTCCTTGCTACGTTCTTGGGTACCGATCCGATTGTGGTTGGTGGCACTGAGGAGCAAAAGGCCCATTGGATGGGTCGTATTGCTAATGAGGGTATGTTGGTAGCCTATGGCGCGACTGAGCCCCAGGCTGGCTCTGATCTTGGTACGCTGACTACAAAGGCGGTGCCGGTTGAGGAGGATGGCCGCGTTGTTGGCTATAAGCTCTCTGGCCGCAAGCAGTGGATTTCCAATGGTGGCGTCGCGCAACTCTATACGATTCTTGCCAATGCGCCCGGCGGTCCTTCGTGGTTTGTGCTTGAGGCAGGACAGCCCGGTTTTGGCTATGGCAAGCCGGAAGATAAGCACGGTATTCGTGCCTCCAATACGGCGGCCCTCTTTCTCGATGAGGTCTTTGTGCCCGCTGAGAACCTCGTCGGTGGCGTTGAGGGCCAGGGTCTCGCCCAAGCCCAGGCGGTCTTTGGCTATACCCGTTTGATGGTTGGTTCCTTTGGGCTTGGTGGTGGCTGGGCGCCACTGGAACGGGCTATTCGCTATAGCCAAACCCGTGTCCAAGGCGGCGGCTTGCTCTCTACGAAGCAGGCTTTTACCCATAAGCTGCTGGTGCCCAATGCGGTGCGCCTTGAGGCGGCGCGCTCCTATATTGAGTGGGTGGCCGAGCGCATTGATAGTGGTAAGCCCGATCAGCAGACTGAGGGTGCGGTAGCGAAGTATTTTGCGACCGAGAGTGGCAATAAGGCTGCTGAGGATGCCATTCAGGCCCACGGCGGCTATGGCTATACCAAGGAGTATATGGTTGAGAAGCAGAAGCGCGATGTGCGGATCACCTGTATCTACGAGGGTACCTCGGAGATTCTGGAGTGGACAATTGCGCGCGACCGCTGGCAGGCTCACCTGAAGACGCGTGGTATGTTCTATAACGATTGGGCGACCCAATTGGAAGCGCTTGCCCGTACCAATGCGGAGAGTGGTGCTGCCCATGCGGCGTTGGCCATGCGTGCCCTCGCGGTGCTCATGGAGCGCTGCCGTCTCGACCGGCTCACGCGCAACCAGCATATCCTCTTCCGCCTCGGCGAACTGATTGCCTGGGCCGAGACTGCGGCGATCTTTTGTGAACGTTCGCTCAATACCCCCAGTGTTGCTGTGCCCTTTAGCCCCGAAATGCAACGCACCATGGCCCGTGTCCACGCCCGCGAAGCGGCAATGAAGGTGGCCACCGACGGTCTGCGTTGGTGCATCAGCGCCGGGCAGAGCGACCCCAATCTGGCGAATCAGCTCAATCTGCCCGCGATCTACAATGCCCAAGCGGGGCAGATTAGTGATATGAATAGTGTGGCGGAAGCGTTGATTGCGGCGTTTCCGGCGGATGGGTAGAGGGCAGAAGAACAGAGGAACCAATGAACATGTGAACCAATGAACAGATGAACAGGTAAGAAACTTAAGGTATTTTCTGTTCTTTTGTTCTTTTGTTCTTCTGTTCTTTTGTTCCTCCGTTCGTCTGTTCATCTGTTCCTCCGTTCCTCCGTTCTTCTGTTTCTCTGTTCTTTCCTGCTTGGAGTAGACCAATGGATCATACACATCGCGCCATCGCTGTTGTTGGTGTTGGCGCAATTCTCCCCGATGCGCTGAATGCGCGTGCGTTTTGGCAGAATATTCTGGCGCGACGCTATAGTATCAGTGAGACGCCTCCTGGTCGCTGGAGCGTTGAGGCCTATTTTGACCCCGATCCCGCTGCGCCCGATAAGACCTATTCTAAGATCGGTGGTTGGGTGCGCGATTTTTCGTTCGATTGGCAGCGTTTTCGTATTCCGCCTAAGGTGGCGGCGGCGATGGATCAGGGGCAGCAGTGGGCGGTGACGATTGCTGCTGAGGCCTTGGCTGATTATGGTTTTCCTGATCGCGCTCTGAATACTGAGAATACTGGGGTGATTCTGGGGACGGCGATGGGTGGTGAGTTGCATTATCTCACCAATCAGCGCGTGATTTTTCCTGAATTTGCCCACTATTTGCGCTCGACGCCCGCCTTTCAGGCGCTGCCGCCCGCAGCGCAAGCGGCGATGTTGGCTGAGTTCCACGCGGCGATGAACCGCGATCTGCCGGGGGTCAGTGAGGACTCGATGCCCGGTGAGTTGCCCAATATTGTGGCTGGGCGTGTGGCGAATGTTTTGAACCTGCGCGGCCCCAATTTTATTGCCGATGCCGCTTGTGCCTCTACCTTCGCTGCGGTTGCTGCGGCGGTTGAGATGCTCTGTGAGGGCCACGTTGATGCGGTACTCACTGGCGGCGTCGATCGCAATATGGGTATCTCTACCTTCGTGAAGTTCTGCAAAATTGGGGCTCTCTCGGCTACCGGCACGCGACCCTTTGGCGCTGGGGCCGATGGCTTTGTGATGGGTGAGGGTGCCGCTGCCTTTTTGCTTAAGCGTTTGGAAGATGCTGAACGCGATGGCGATAAGATCTATGCTGTGATTCGTGGTGTCGGTGCCTCCTCCGATGGTAAGGGCAAGGGCATCACTGCGCCCAATCCGCTGGGCCAGGTCTATGCAATTGAACGCGCCTGGCAACATGCTGGTCTTGATCCCGCCACGGCCACCCTCGTCGAGGCTCACGGTACCAGTACCCGCGTCGGTGATGTGGTGGAGATCGAGAGTCTTACGAAGGTCTTTGGTGGGGCCGAGCGTGGGCGCATTGGCCTCGGTTCGGCCAAGAGTAATATTGGTCACCTTAAGGCTGGGGCCGGGGCGGCTGGGTTGCTCAAGACGATCTTTGCGCTGCATGAGAGGGTGTTGCCGCCGACGCTCAATGCTGATCCCTCCAATCCCAATGTGGACTTTAGTCAGACGCCCTTCTATCTGCTGCACGAGGCGCGTGAGTGGGAACGGCCTGCGGCGTTCCCGCGCCGGGCTGCGGTGAGTGCCTATGGCTTTGGGGGTACCAATTTCCATCTGGTGTTGGAAGAGTATGTGCCGGGCATGCTGCGGACTGAACCGCAACGCTATGCTGGGGCGGATGTGCCAACTAGTGGCGCTAGTTCCAGTGGTGGCCACTATACCGCCCCGCCCCAGGTGGCCCAGAAGCCGCCCCTGCGCGGTATCCTGGCTCTTGGCGCGGCGACGCCCGCTGCGTTGGCTGAAAAGCTCGCAGCGACCCTCGCCCGTGTGCGTGGTGGCTATACGCCGCCCGTCGCGTCGCCCGATCCCGCCGAGTTGCGCCAGGCCGAGCGCTTGGTTGTGGATTTCGCCAATGGCAATGATCTTGCCGAGAAGTTGGCTAAGGCGATGAAGGCGGCTAATCTGAACCTTCCCGCCGCATGGAAGCCTTTGGCCGCCCAAGGTGTCTTCCGAGGTAGCGGCCAGCCCAATGGCAAGATTGCCTTCCTCTTCCCCGGCCAAGGGAGCCAGTATCTCAATATGGGCCGCGAGTTGGCCCAGGCATCCCCGGCGGTCGCTCGGGTCTTCCAAGAGGCCGATGCGATCATGACGCCTATTCTGGGCCGTCCGCTTACCTCCTATCTCTTTGTGGAGAGCGATGATCCGGCGGTACTTAAGCAGGCTGAACGCGCCCTGATGCAGACCGCGATCACGCAGCCCGCCATGCTCACGCTCGATATTGCTATTCTTACGCTGCTCGCTGAGTATGGCATCCAGCCCGACATGGTGATGGGCCATTCGCTCGGTGAGTATGGCGCACTTGTGGCCGCTGGTGTGATGCCCTTCGCCGAGGCGCTGGAGGCCGCTGCGGCCCGTGGGGCCGAGATGACCAAGGTGAGCGTTGATGATAACGGCTGGATGGCGGCGGTGATGGCCCCCCTCGATTTGGTTGAGCAGACGATCAATGCGGTTGATGGCTATGTTGTCGCCGCCAACCTCAACAGCTACAGCCAGGCGGTCATCGGTGGCGCGAGCCAAGCGGTTGAGCAGGCGCTTGAGGCTTTTGTGGCCAAGGGATTCCAAGCCCAGCGTATCCCGGTCAGCCACGCCTTCCACACCAAGATTGTCGCCCCGGCCTCCAAGCCGCTCCGCACCCTTTTGGATCGCCTACAGATCTCGTCGCCGCGCATCCCGCTGGTGGCCAATGTGACCGGCGAGCTCTACCCGACCGACGTTGAGCAGATCAAGGACATCCTTGAACGCCAGATCGCCTCGCCGGTGCAGTGGGTCAAGGGGCTTGAGACGCTCTACCGCGAGGGTTGCCGCATCTTCGTTGAGTGTGGCCCCAAGAAGGCGCTCAAGAGCTTTGTGGATGATGTCCTCGGACGCAATCCCGATCTGCTGTCGCTCTTTAGTAACCACCCCAAGACTGGCGAACTGGCCAGTTTCAACCAGGCGCTCTGCGGCCTCTATGCGGCGGGCTGTGTCCCCGAAGCGAGCCCCGCGCCCGTCGTGCAGGCACCAGTGGCCAGTCTGGCCACGCCAAGCGCCTACCCTTCGGCAGTGGATGCCAAGCAAGTCCAGACCAGTCCGGTGGAGGATACTCGCGTGATCAATGAACCAAGTAATGGGCATAGTTCCAACCCCGACCTTACCGCTTTGAGCAACCTGTTGGTCCAAGCGTTCCAGGGGGGCAATGCGCCCCAGCACGGAGCGCAGCAGGTCTACGACCGCAACCGTCCGCCCAGTGGCTCCGTGGTTATCTCCGGCACAGGCCTGGGCTTGCCCGGGGCCGAGAAGCCGGTCATGGCTGAAGATAATGTTGCCCGTATCCTGCGTGGCGACCAGTTGATTGACCTGATTCCGGAACGCTTCCGGCGCAAGATGCTCGCCAAGCACGTTACGCGGGTGGTGAAGGACGATAATGGCGGTGGTAGTTTCCAGACGATTGAAGATAGCGCCGAGGTGATTAAGCTGGCCGGACGGCCCGGCAGTTTCGACCTTACCGCCGAGTATGGCGTGCCCGCCCGCCTGGTGGAAGCGCTCGATTCCACCAGTCAGCTTGCTATCGCCGCTGGCCTCGATGCGCTGCGCGAAGCGGGCATTCCGCTCGTGCAGACCTACAAGAAGACCAGTCGCGGGACGTTTCTGCCTGATCGCTGGTTGCTGCCCGAAGCGCTGCGCGACGAGACGGGGGTCATTTTCACCTCCGCCTTCCCTGGGCTGGATCGCATCGCCGATGAGTTTCAGCGTTACTACGAGCATGAGGCGCGCCAAGCGTTGCTGGAGGAGCTTGAGGCGCTACGCGCCGAGGTGCGCGACGAGCAGACCCTTGTGGCGCTCAGTCGGCGCATTGTGGCGCTGCGTGATGAGCTTGCGGAGCAACCCTATGAGTTTGATCGCCGCTTCATCTTCCGCATTCTGGCGATGGGCCACAGCCAGATGGCTGAGTATATCGGCGCACGCGGCCCCAATACCCACGTCAATGCCGCCTGCGCCTCCACCGCCCAAGGCATCGCCCTGGCCGAAGACTGGATCCGCAGCGGGCGCTGCCGCCGCGTCTTGGTGATCGGCGGCGACAACGCCACCAACGACCAGCTTATGGAGTGGATCGGCGCGGGCTTCCTGGCGACGGGTGCCGCCGCCACCGACGACAAGGTGGAAGAGGCTGCCCTGCCCTTCGACCGCCGCCGTCACGGGACGATCCTGGGCATGGGGGCGTGCGCCCTGCTGATCGAGAGCGAAGACGCCGTGCGCGAACGCGGCATGCGCGCCATTGCCGAACTGCTCGCCAGCGAGACGAGCAACAGCGCCTTCCACGGCACGCGCCTCGATGTGCAGCACATCAGCCAAGTGGTTGAGAGTCTCGTTGGGGCTGCCGAGCGGCGCTTCGGTGTAGACCGGCGTACCATGGCTGCACAGACCGTCTTTGTCAGCCACGAGACCTTCACGCCCGCCCGGGGCGGCAGCGCCTCGGCGGAAGTGGCGGCGCTACGCAACGTCTTTGGGCCCGCCGCCAACGAGATCGTCGTCGCCAACACCAAGGGGCTCACTGGCCACCCGATGGGCGTCGGCATCGAAGACGTAATCGCGGTCAAGATTCTGGAGCATGGTATTGTTCCGCCGGTGCCCAACTACCGCGAGGTTGACCCCGATCTTGGCAGCCTCAACCTGAGTCGTGGTGGACGCTACCCCGTGCGTTACGCCATCCACTTTGCGGCAGGCTTCGGCTCGCAGCTCGCCCTGACGCTACTGCGCCGCATCCCTGGGGCCGCCGAGCGCATTGATAGCCGCCAGCGTTACGACTACTGGCTGGCCCAAGTGGCGGGCTACGACCGCGCCGCGACCGAAGTGGTGCAGCGGGTCTTGCGCGTCCAGGCCCAAGGCGCACCGCAGCGCATGCCCGCGCCGAGCAGTTGGCAGCCCGGCACCAGCCCCAGCCAGCGCGCCGCCTACGCCCCCGACCTCGCAGTGAGCCACGCGCCCCTCCCGTCCGCACCGAGCTACAGCCCCGCGCCCCCGCCGCCCGCCTACAGCAACAACGGCAGCAGTGGCAACGGCAGAATCAGCCCCGCCCCCGCGCCCGCCCCGGCCCCCGTGGCTCACGCGCCGGTGCCCGTGCCCTCCGCGCCGGCCCCCGTGGCCCCCGCGCCGGTGCCCGCGCCCGCCCCCGCGCCCGTGGCACCCGTCAATGAAGCCGCCCCACTCGTCACTCATCACTCGTCACTCGTCACCGATCCCGTCGAAACCAAAGTCCTCAACCTGGTTGCCGAGAAGACCGGCTACCCCCTGGAGATGCTCGACCTCGACCTTGATCTCGAAGCCGACCTGGGCGTAGACACGGTCAAACAGGCCGAGACCTTCGCCGCCGTGCGTGAAGCCTTCGCCATCCCGCGCATTGACGACCTGCGCCTGCGCGACTACCCCACCATGCGCGCCGTCATCGGCTTCGTGCGCGACCAGCGCCCCGACCTCGCCGCTGCCCCACTGATCACGGACAACCCACCACCGACCACGGACACCGCCCCACTCATCACTCATCACTCGCCACTCGTCACTGACACCGCCCCACTCATCACTCATCACTCGTCACTCGTCACTGATCCCGTCGAAACCAAAGTCCTCAACCTGGTCGCCGAGAAGACCGGCTACCCCCTGGAGATGCTCGACCTCGACCTTGATCTCGAAGCCGACTTGGGCGTAGACACGGTCAAACAGGCTGAGACCTTCGCTGCCGTGCGTGAAGCCTTCGCCATCCCGCGCATTGACGACCTGCGCCTGCGCGACTACCCCACCATGCGCGCCGTGATCAGCTTCGTGCGCGACCAGCGCCCCGACCTCGCCGCCGCCCCACTGATCACGGACAACCCACCACCGACCACGGACACCGCCCCACTCATCACTCATCACTCGTCACTCGTCACTGACACCGCCCCACTCATCACTCATCACTCGTCACTTGTCACCGATCCCGTCGAAACCAAAGTCCTCAACCTGGTCGCCGAGAAGACCGGCTACCCCCTAGAGATGCTGGATCTCGACCTTGACCTCGAAGCCGACCTAGGGGTAGACACGGTCAAACAGGCCGAGACCTTCGCCGCCGTGCGTGAGTCCTTTGCCATCCCGCGCATTGACGATCTCAAGCTCCGCGACTACCCGACATTGCGCTCGGTAATCGGCTTTGTCCACACCCACCGCCCGGATTTGAGAGGCGGAGCGTTGGAGACGCGGGGAGGCGAGGAGTTGGAGACGCGAGGACGCGAGGACGCGAGGACGCCTCCCGCATCCTCGCCTCTCGCCGCTTCGCCTCTCGCCGCTTCGCCTCTCGCCGCTTCGCCTCTCGCCGCTTCGCCTCTCGCCGCTTCGCCTCCCACCACCGACCCCGTCGAAACCAAAGTCCTCGATCTCGTCGCCGAGAAGACCGGCTACCCCCTAGAGATGCTCGATCTCGACCTTGACCTCGAAGCCGACCTGGGCGTAGACACGGTCAAACAGGCTGAGACTTTCGCCGCCGTGCGTGAGTCCTTTGCCATCCCGCGCATTAACGACCTCAAGCTCCGCGACTACCCAACGCTTCGTTCCGTGATCGGCTTCGTCCACACCCACCGCCCGGATTTGGGAGGCGAGGAGTTGGAGACGCGAGGAGGCGAGGACGCGAGGACGCCTCCCGCATCCTCGCCTCCCGCATCCTCGCCTCCCGCATCCTCGCCTCTCGCCGCTTCGCCTCTCGCCTCCCCGCCTCTCGCCGCTTCGCCTCTCGCATCCTCCTCCTCCGCCCCCCGCCGCGTTGTCGTGCCGGTGCTGCGGCCCGCCCTCGATCTCTGCAAAGCGACCGGCGTGAACCTTGAGAGCGGACGGGTCTTGGTGCTGCTGGATCAGGGTGGCGTTGGCAAGGCTCTGGTGGCCCGTCTGGAGAAGCGTGGGGTTGACGTCATCAGCATTGAGACGCCGCCCGACGATGCGGCGCTGGTGGCGCTGCTTGAGCAGCAGCAGGCCAATGGGCCGCTTACCGGCATCTATTGGCTGGCGGCACTCGATGCCGAGCCGGAGCTTGAGGAGTTGGATCTGGCGCAGTGGCGCGAACTGAACCGCGTGCGGGTCAAGAACCTCTTCCTCGCCACCCACACCATGCTGGCGGGCCAGGCCGAAGATGCCGCGCCCTTCCTTGTTGTGGCGACGCGCATGGGCGGGCTGCACGGCTACAGCGAGGATGGTGCGCTCGCGCCGCTGGGCGGGGCGGTCACCGGCTTTGCCAAAGCCTACAAGCGCGAACGCCCCGCTGCCCTCGTCAAGGCGGTGGACTTTGAGGCGGGGCGCAAGAGCGCCGAGCCCGCCGAGCTGCTCATTGCCGAGACGCTCAGCGATCCTGGTGTGGTTGAAGTGGGCTACCACGACGGCCTGCGCTTCAGCGTTGGCTTTAGCGAGCGCCCCGCTGCTGATGGTCAGCCGGGGATGCAACTCAATGGTGAGACGGTCTACTTGGTGACCGGCGCAGCCGGTGGCATCACCAGCGCGATCATTGGCGATTTGGCTCAGGCCGGGCAAGGGGGCCACTTCTACCTGCTCGATCTGACGCCCGCGCCCGCCGCAGATGATCCCCAGATCGCCCGCTTGCGCCAGGGGCGCGACGTGCTCAAGGCGGCCCTGATTGCCGAGGCGCAGGCCAAGGGCGAACGGCCCACGCCCGTGCAGATCGAACGGGCCATGATGGGCGTCGAACGGAGCGAAGCTGCCCTGCGCGCTATCGAAGCGGTGGAGCAGGCGGGCGGCACTGCACACTACATCAGCCTTGACCTGCGCGACGGCGCGGCGCTTGCGGCGGTGGTAGACGATCTGCGCGAGCGCCACGGGCGACTCGACGTACTGCTGCACGCCGGTGGCATCGAGATCAGCCGGGTCCTCAACGAGAAGTCGCCCGACGAGTTCAACCGCGTCTTCGACATCAAAGCCGACGGCTTCTTCAGCCTCCTGCGTGCCGCCAAGGGGCTACCCATTGGTGCCACCGTTGCCTTTAGCTCCGTGGCCGGGCGCTTCGGCAATAGCGGCCAGAGCGACTACAGCGCGGCCAACGATCTGCTCTGCAAACTGAGCAGCAGCATGCGCCGCTGGCGTCCCGAGACGCGGGCGATCACCATTGACTGGACCGCCTGGGGCGGGATCGGCATGGCCACCCGTGGCTCCATCCCGCGCATCATGGCAATGGCCGGGATCGACATGCTCCCACCGGAAGTGGGCATTCCCACGATTCGCCGCGAACTCACCGCTGGCGCCACCCGCGACGAGATCGTGGTTGGCCTGGGCCTCGGCGTCCTCGTCGCCCCCTTCGACCCGCATGGCGGCCTTGACCCCGCCAAGCTTGCCGCCAACCTCGCCGCCCGCGAGCGCCCCCTGCTGATGGTGGGCAGCCTGCGCAGCGCCGACCTCTACGAGGGCATTGTTGCCGAGACGACGCTCGATCCGGCGCAGCAGCCCTTCCTCTACGACCACCAGATCGAAGGCACGCCGGTACTCCCCGGCGTCATGGGCACCGAAGGCTTCGCCGAACTGGCCAGCCTCCTCGTCCCCGGCTTCAGCGTGGCCCGCATCGAACGTGAAGAGCTCGACAGCCCCGTCAAGTTCCACCGCAACCAGCCGCGCCCCCTAACGCTCAGCGCCTTCATCCACCCGGCTGACAACGGCGACCTCATTGCTCACACGGCACTGCGTTCCACCTTCCAGCCCTCCGTAGCCGCCGGGCAGACCCCGCCACCCGCCATCGAGACCGTCCACTTCCGCGCTGAGGTGCGGCTCAGCCGTCGTGCGCCAGCCCAGCCCCAGGGTGAAGTGCCGTCACTCAACGGCAACGCCCAGGTCATCGCGCGCGACGCCATCTACCAGGTCTACTTCCACGGCCCAGCCTACCAGGTGCTCGCCCAGGTCACACTCAACGACGAGTCGGCCATCGGCCTCATGGCCAACGACCTCCCCGCCGACAGCGTACCCGCCGACGTAGAGCAGTTAGTGAACCCACGCCTACTCGAACTCTGCTTCCAGACGGCTGGCGTCTGGGAGATCTACCAGAGCGAACAGATGGCACTCCCCTCAGCCTTCGACAGCCTCATCGTCTACCGCAACCTGAGGGCAGCCCCAGCCGACACCCGCATCTACGCGGTGGTAAGCCACCACGCGAGCGGCAACGGCTTCGACGCCCGCGTCCTCGACGACCAGGGCAACGTCTACCTCGATCTCAGCGGCTACCGCACCGCGAGGCTCCCGGGCCGAGCGAAATTGTAGGTGCATGAGGAGAGAGGAGAGGATCCAGAGGATTACACCACAGAGGCACCGAGGGCACAGAGGGGTTGTAATTGGAGATAATCCGACAGGTGGTTGCTTTACTACAAATTTCTCTGTGTCCTCGGTGCCTCTGTGGTGAAATGCTCGGCATCTCTTCAAATTTCTCTGTGTCCTCGGTGCCTCTGTGGTGAAATGCTCGGCATCTCTTCAAATTTCTCTGTGTCCTCGGTGCCTCTGTGGTAAAATGCTCGGCATCGCTCTAAAACTCCCCGCCCGGCGGACGCAGCCGTTCAAGCAGCAAAAAACTGCTGGCCGTGGTGAGCATCAAGATGGTACTCATGGCTAACGCTTGTGCATAATTGAGCGCACCCGGCTGACCAAGAAAACGGAAGATCATCACCGGCAGGGTGGGTTGGTCGGGCCGTGCGAGCATGAGACTGGCACCAAATTCGCCCAGCGAAACCGTGAAAGCAAAGACTGCCCCGGTAGCCAATGCCGGGGCAATCTGTGGCAACTCGACCCGCAGCCAGGCGCTGATCGGCGTAGCGCCGAGCATAAGCGCGGCTTCACGCTGGTGACGTGAGCGTGCCCGTAGCACTGGTAGCAGCGAGCGGATCACAAAGGGGAGCGCCACGAGGCTATGCAGCAACGGCAAAAGCCACGGCGACGTGCGCCACTGCGTGAGGCCCAGTTGGTTGAGCGCCACAAGATAGCCTAAACCCAATGTGACCGCCGAGATACCCAAGGGCAGCATAAAGAGCGCATCGAGCAGCGCGGCCAGCCGCACCTGTTTGCGCGGGCGACGGGCTAACAGGTAGGCCGTCGGCAACCCAATCAGCAGCGCGAGCAGCGTCGTACTGGCTGCAATGCGTAATGAATTAAACAGAGCCACCGTTGGCGGCACAAAGAAAGCCGAGCCGGTACGATTCTCATTGAGGGCGCTATAGGCTGCCAACGTAAAGGGCCAAGGGCTCTCTGCGGGCGCAAGGAGCGAACGCAACACCAATGCGGCGAGGGGCAAGCCCAAGAGCAGCAGGATCAGCGCACTATTGGCCCCCACCAGCAGCTTGGCCCCCAGGCTACGTACTGGTCGCGCCGCAACACTCCGTGCCTGAAGTTCGAGCGGCACCGCGACCCGCGCCGCCACGCGCGTATAGGCCACACTCAGCAACAGCATACAGACCGCCTGGATGAGCGCCAGCGTCGCGGCCACATCCAAACGCAGCAATTGCGCCGTTTGACGATAAATCTCAACCTCCAGCGTAGCCATGCGCGCCCCACCGAGAATCACAATCACCCCAAAGCTCGTAAAGGTAAAGATAAAGATCAGCAGCGCCGCTGCGCCCAACGCAGGCAACAAGAGCGGCAACGTAATCCGCAGCAACACCTGATAGCGCCGCGCCCCCAGCATCATCGCCGCCTCGCCCATACGCGGATCGAGGTGCTGCCAAAAGCCACCCACCATCCGCAGCACAATCGTATAGTTGTAGAAGACATGGGCCACCAGCACCAGCCCCAGCCCACTGCCCAATTGGAACGTTGGCAGGCCCAATCCAGCCAACAACGGCCCCAACAAACCACGCGGGCCCAGCAACGCCCCAAACGCCACCGCAACCACAATCGTGGGCAATACAAAGGGAATCGTGGCTAAAGCCCGCAACAGGCTCTTACCCGGAAAATGGTAACGCGCAAAGACATACGCCCCCGGCATGCCCACCAGCAGCGTCAAGAGCGTCGAAAGCAGCGCCTGCCAGATGGTAAAGCCAAGCACCCGCCAATAGTAGCCCTGCTGCAAAGCCGCCCAAGCCCCGCCCAACCCATCGGCAAAACTCAAGCGCACAATCGCCCAAAGCGGCAACACAAAAAACAGCCCCAGAAAGGCCACTGGGAAGAACCAACCAAACCATGTTAGACAGCGCCAAAGCATGTTGAGGAAAGGAGAAAGGAGAAAGGAGAAAGGAGGGGATAGGCTACGCTGAAAGCCACCAGCGCATCCTGATGCCGCGAACCTATTTTCTATTTTCTCGTTGCTGTATTCTTCGCTGTAGTATCGTTAAGAGACGATTAAACTCTTGATTTTGCCCTCCAACAATGCTACCATACTTAGGAAGCATCAAGGGAACGACGAGAATCCTGGGAACCTGAACAGCCGAATACGCGCAGCCACAACGCAAGCGTCTCTCCTCAGTTGTAAAAGAAAAGGTGTGCATTCGGGGACTGGCGTGCGTCAGAGGAAAGGGGTTGGCCTTCTGAGCCACTCCGGGAGACTGACAGATAAGCGCTGGGTCACTGAAGAGTGACCGGATGCTCTACGAGCGACGGGGCTGCCTCTCGCGGCAAAGCTCAAGGTGTTAGGGGCACAACAACGTTGCCCACGCCAGGGTTGAGCCATACCCGACAGCAACAGCTAGCCCGGTGGGATACACGCTATCCCCCGCAGGCCGAGCGGCCAAGGGTCTGCCATTACGGGATAAGTAGGCAAGAACAGTAACCTGATGGGCCCGCCCGACCCTTGGAGCGTCAAGGTCAAGGCCTTTGACCGAGTGTACACTGCCTTGGAATGGTTCCTTTTCAAGCGCGAGGAAATCGCAAACGCACGTCGGAAGTAAGTAGTTCGTGCTGTACGTACGTCGGAGGCTTGTACGCAACGCCATGCGTTGTAAGCCGTTACCACTGTCGAACGTTCGGTTCCGAGATGTTATCGTCCGCACGTGGAACTCTTCGCAAACCATGATTCAGTGCAGAGCCGGGGGTTTTTACCCCCGGCTTTTGCCGTTTCGGAATAGTAGGGGGCATGGTATGGTTCGGTGGCATCTTATCGTTTACGAAGGCGCAAGCATGCGATGACGTGAAGCCTTCGCTGCTTCGCCTCACGTATCCTCACGCCCCTGACTGTCTGATAAAACCCTGATACCAGATTTGACTCTTCCCCGCTTTTATGCGACAATAAGCCCCGCTAGTGAGTGCAACATTTTCTCATTTGCTTGGGAAACAGGCTGTTATGCGCGTGTACGTTGGGCAGGCGGTCGTTGTTGGTCAAATCCAGATACAGACACGATTCCGGCACTGCCGCTAGGACTTCTGGCTCGTTTTGAGCTGGAAGATTTTTATTGTTGTGACAACATCGGTTTTGCGCCCAGTCTATCCCTTCACCGCTATCGTTGGCCAAGAGCGGCTTAAGCGCGCCCTCATTCTCAATGCGATCAATTCGCGGGTGGGTGGTGTGCTTATTCGTGGCGAGAAGGGCACCGCCAAATCAACCGCTGTGCGCGGTCTTGCGCACCTGCTCCCCTCGATCCATGTGGTTGAGGGCTGTCCCTACTCCTGTCAACCCGACCGCCCCGCTGGCTTGTGTGTGGCATGTCAGGGTCGCAGTGTTGAAGTGGGGGCCTTGCCTACCTACGAACGTCCGACGCGCCTCGTGGAGTTGCCGGTTTCGGCCTCCGAGGATCGCGTGGTCGGGGCGCTCGATCTGGAGCATGCGATTACCGAGGGCCAGCGCCGTTTTGAACCTGGCCTGCTTGCCCACGTCAATCGCGGCTTGCTCTATGTGGATGAGGTCAATCTGCTTGATGACCACCTCGTTGATCTGTTGCTCGACGCAGCCGCTATGGGCGTCAATACGGTGGAACGCGAGGGGGTAAGTATCTCCCATCCGGCCCGTTTCATCCTTGTGGGGACGATGAACCCTGAAGAGGGTGAGTTGCGCCCGCAGTTGCTTGACCGCTTTGGGCTTGCTGTTGAGGTCGCTGGTCTGCTTGATGTGCCCTCGCGGGTCGCGGTGATCGAACGACGGCTTAGCTATGAGGCCGATGCCCATACCTTTATGGCGCAGTGGCAACAGGCTGAAGCGGAGTTGGCCGGACGAATTGCGGCTGCCCGGGAACTGCTGCCGATTGTGGTCATGGATAGCTCCGATATGGCTGCGGTAGCAAGCCTCTGTATCGAGTTGGGTGTGGATGGCCATCGCGCCGATCTCACGATCCTTGAGACCGCACGTACCCATGCGGCTTGGAGTGGGCGCACCCGTCTGGGGGTGGAAGATATTCGCATTGCGGCTGAGTTGGCCCTGCCCCACCGTATGCGCCGCCAGCCCTTTACCGATATTCGCCTTGATGAACAGCGCGTCGCTGCGATCTTAGAGCGTAATGGCAAAGCGGCTGAACATCCAGCCAGTGGCGATGAGCTAAAAAAAAAGGCTAATTTGAGTACACCCACGGAGAGTGGCGAGGGGGGCGATGAGCAGGGCGGTGGTGGTCAGGTTACGCCCCTTGGCAGCGCTGGAAGCAGCGAGACCAGTAGCCCTCCAAGCCAGAACCAAGCGAGTGGTAAGCAGTTTGAGGCCGACCAGATGTTTCGTACGCGCCGCCTTGAAGCTCAGAGCGACCGCCAACAGCGCCGTTCACCAGGTAAGCGCACCCGTACCCGCACAACCCGGAAGCAGGGACGCTACATCCGTAGCCGCCGCGCTGAACGGGTTACCGATCTGGCCCTTGATGCGACCCTGCGTGAAGCCGCTGTCTATCAGCGCAAGCGCCGCCACGAACTGGCCCATACGATTGCCTTGCCCCATCGCCGTCGCCCGAAAGTCCTCATTCAACGCAGCGATATGCGCCAGAAGGTGCGCGTGCGCCGCACCCGTAACGCCGTCTGTTTTGTGGTTGATGCGAGTTGGAGCATGGCCGCCGAAGAGCGGATGCAAGCAACGAAAGCCGCAGTTCTTTCGCTGCTGCGCGACGCCTACCAACGCCGCGACCGCGTTGGCCTCGTGAGTTTTCAACGTGACTACGCCCGTGTCTTGTTGCCCCTAACCAATAGTGTTGAACTGGCCCAAAAGCGCCTCCAGACCATGCCCACCGGCGGCAAGACACCTCTAGCCCGTGGGATGCTCACCGCCTTCGAGTTGCTCGAGAAGGCTCGTCGTCAAGACGAAGAGGTGCTCCCATTGATGGTGCTACTCACCGATGGGCAGGCCAACGTTGCGATTAGCCAACTGCCCCCCCAACAGGAGGCGTATCAGATCGCTGATCTGATCGCCACCCGTGCGATCCGCGCCATCGTGATCGATACCGAACATCCTAGTTTTGAGCGCGGCCTCTCACGGCGTTTAGCCGAGCATCTGCGGGGGGCTTACTATCGGCTTGAAGATCTGAGTGATGATGGCCTCGTCCAGGCTGTCCGTCGCCAGATGCAGCAGTAGGGGCTAACCACGCGCCCTGCCCGAGCATAGAGTGTCGTTTTGTCAATTATACGCAGGAGGGAAGTAGGAGATGACCGACCAGGTACGTAGGGATGGAACCGCCGAGGGCGAGCTGCTTGATCCGCTGCTCGACGCAGCGGATGCTCCGGCGGCGCAGGCCGAGGAAGCCTCGTCGCAGCCGACGACGGAGGCTGAGCCCGTAGGCCAGCCTACGCCTGAGCCGGAGGCCGCTGAACCGGAGCAGGTTGCCGTTGCCGCCGAGCCGGAGGCCGCCGAGCCGGAGCAGGTTGCCGTTGCCGCCGAGCCGGAGCATGTTGCCGTTGCCGCCGAGCCGGAGGCCGCCGAGCCGGAGCAGGTTGCCATTGCCGCCGAGCCGGAGGCCGCCGAGCCAGAGCAGGTTGCCGCTACCGCCGAGCCGGAGCATGTTGCCGCTACCGCCGAGCCGGAGGCCGCCGAGCCAGAGCAGGTTGCCGCTGCCGCCGAGCCGGAGGCTGCCGAGGTTGAGGCTGAAGCCGCTGGAGCAAGTTTTACGCCGGTTGCCGAAGAGCAGTCCCGGCCCCGCAAGCTGAAAGATCTCCAGGCCGGCATGGAGCTAGATGGGCGGGTCACGTCCATTGCGCTCTATGGTATCTTTGTGGATGTTGGCGTTGGCCGTGATGGCCTCGTGCATATCTCAGAGATGAGCGACACGCGCATCGATAAGCCGTCTGATATTGTGCAGATTGATGATCGCGTGCGCGTGCGGATCAAGAGCATTGATCCTGAAGCACGCCGCATTAGCTTAACGATGCGTACTGGTAGCGGTGAGCGTGAACGGGGTGGCCGTGGCAAGCCCCGCCGCGCTGAAGTGGATAAGGATCGCTTGTCCTCCATTAAGGTTGGCGATGTGGTTGATGGGACGATTACTGGCTATGCGCCCTTCGGAGCGTTCGCTGATATTGGCGTGGGCAAGGATGGCCTTGTGCATGTCAGTGAGTTGGCCGAAGGCCGCGTTGAACGGCCTGAAGATGCCGTGAAAGTGGGGGATCGCTTCCAGTTTAAGATCCTTGAAGTTGACCCCGATGGCACCCGGATTAGCCTGAGCCTACGCCGTGCCCAACGCACCCAGAAGATGCAGGGCCTTGAGCCGGGTAGTGTGATCGAAGGTACGGTAAGTGGCATTGCACCCTTCGGTGCTTTTGTAGACATTGGTGTTGGCCGTGATGGGCTTGTCCATATTTCGGCCCTTTCTAGCAGCCGCGTCAACCGCGTCGAGGATGTGGTGAAGGTGGGCGACCGTGTGAGTGTGCGGGTGCTTGAGGTTGACCAGCAGAGCAAGCGCATTAGCTTGACGATGCGTGTTGACGAGAGCGATGAGGAGCAGCATGGTTCGTTGGAAGAGGATTTTGCCTCTGCTGCGCCTAGCCGCTCGTCGGCAAACAGTGGTGTGGCAACGCGCCCCAGCCCCCCCGCGACGCAACGCTTCGCTTCAGCCGCTGAGGCCAAGGCGGGCCGCGACCGTGAGCGTGAGCGCCGTGAACGGCGTGAGCGTGACCGCAATCGCGTTCAGGCCCAACCCGAGATCTATAGCACCGAGGATGTCGAAGAGGAGTTTGTGGGTGACGCCACCCTCGAAGATCTCTTGACCAAGTTTGGTGGCCCAACCAGCCGCCGCGAGCGCCGTAACAATCGCCGTGGTGAAGAGTCCGACTATGAAGATGAGGGCGATGGCGACGAGGTGCGTCAGGATCGACGCCAGCGCGATGTCATCCGCCGTACCCTCCAGCAGGTCGGGCGGGACGAGTGAGTAGAGTTGTATCTTCACGTTTTGTTTCGTTGTGGCGGCTTCGCCGCCACAACGAAACAAAACGTTTTATTTGACATAGCCGCACTGCGGCACGTATAATGCATTGTCCAAAATTTCAAAGGAGTGATCGATCATGCCAAAACGAACGTGGCAGCCGAAGCGTATTCCACGCCGCCGCAAACATGGCTTCCTTGCACGGATGGCCACGAAGGACGGGCGTGAAATTTTGCGCCGCCGCCGCATGAAGGGCCGCCATAAATTGACGGTAAGCGATGAGCGGCGTCATGGTAACCGTCGCGGCCATCGCTAGGCTTGTATGAAACGCGCCTATCGGTTGCGTCGGCCTGAGCAATTTCGGCGCGTCCGGCAAGAGGGGCGCAGTCTGCATACGCCGCTCTTGACGCTGCAAGTGCTTACCGGACGCCGCCGCCGGATCCGCTGCGGCTTTGTGGTTACCAAACGGCTTGGTACTGCGGTGCAGCGCAATCGCGCAAAGCGACGCCTGCGTGAGGCGGTACGTCTCGCGCTCCCGTCGCTCAACTTGGGCTACGATCTCGTCTTTGTGGTGCGTAGCCCCGAGCTTATCACCCTGCCTTTTGATGCATTACGTCAGCGTATCGAACAACTCTTGCGTCGTGCTGGCCTGTGGGGTCAGGAAATACCTGTACCCCCAAGCTAATTGATGGCTCGCCCCACCGGCATGGGGGCACAACTGCGGAACGCCTGTAGGCGTGTACATCTTGAGGAGACCGTATGTGGTCTAGTTTTGTTGGTTTTCTTGAACTTGCACTGATCTGGTTTTCGTCAGTTACTGGAAGTGTTGCTCTTGGCATCATTCTCTTTACGATTGCTGCGCGTTTGATCATCCTGCCGTTGACCCTCAGCTCGATTCGTTCGAGCCGACGGATGCAGGAGTTGCAGCCCCTGATCAAAGATTTGCAGCGCAAGCATGGCAAAGATGCCCAAAAACTTCAAGAAGAGACGCTCAAGCTCTATCGTGAACATAAAGTAAATCCGGTAGGCGGTTGTCTGCCTTTGTTGCTCCAGTTGCCTATCTTCTTTGGTGTTTACCAAGCGGTCTACCACCTCTTTGGTGGCGAGACGGGCCGCCAATACCTCAGTGAGGGTGCCGCAATACGCCTTGAAGACCCGATCATCCATGAACTCTTCGAGCGCAAGCTCTTTGGTGTGATTGATGCCGGTCAGGCGACGTTTGGCTCTGATGGCTACAGTGGCCTTGTGTTTGTCATTTTGCCGCTGCTCTCGATTGTCTTCCAGTTTCTGCAGACCCTCATGGCCACGCCGCGTGTCCAGGATCCGCAGCAGAAGATGATGACCCAGATGATGATGTTTATGCCCCTGATCTTTGGCTATATTGCCTTTACCTTCCCTCAGGGTGCGGTACTCTACTGGGTGACGAGTAGTGTGATTGGGGTTGTGCAGCAGTACTTTACAGCAGGTTGGGGTTCGCTGGCCAACTATCTGAAGTTTCTGCCGCCCGATGGCAAAACGATGCTCAACCCTGCCCTTACTCCGGCAGTTGTTGCTGGCGATGCTGGCGGTAGTGCTGCTGTCGCTGCTGCGCCACGCGCCGACTTCTGGAGTGTGATGAGCCCCTTGACCGCTGCGAAGGATGGCTCCACACCTGAAACTGAGGCTGCCAAACCAGCACCTACTGAACCGAGTGAACATTCAACTACCCGAACCCGTCCGCAGAATCGTCAGCCCGTCAATGCACGCCGCTCGCGTAAGCGTAAGTGAGGCTTCCATGAAGAGCATCGAGATCAGTGCCCGCACCGTCGCTGAGGCCGTTGAGTTGGCGCTGGCCCAACTGGGTAAGGATCGCGATGAGGTGGCCATTGCGGTCTTGGAACCAGGTGAAGGGGGCGATGAAGCCCTCGTGCGTGTTTCTGTGGTGGATGAAGAAGGCGATGAGCCGAGCGTTGTTGTGCCTGAACCATCGAGTGAAGTGCAAGTGATTGCACGTCAAATGCTCGATGATCTGTTGGAGCGGATGCATATCCATGCCTATGTCACTCCGGTGCTGGTACGTGTGCCCGGCCAGAAGGGTGAGATTGAAGAGACGGTCACGCTCCATGTGGAGGGCGCAGACGAGGAGGCCATGGGGCTGTTGATCGGGCGTCGTGGCGAGACGCTGCGTTCCCTCCAGTTTTTGCTGAACCTGCTGGTGAGCCGTCGTGTCCAAAAGTGGCCGCAGGTTGTCGTGGATGTGGGCAACTACCGCCAGCGCCGCCAAGAGTCGCTCGAAGGTCTCGCCCTGCGCATGGCCGAGCGTGTGCGTCAGAGTGGCCGCCCAATCATGCTTGAACCTATGGCAGCCTACGAGCGCCGGATTGTCCATTTGGCGCTACGTGGCGATCAATCGATCTATACCGAGAGTTCGGGCGAAGGCGAGAACCGCAAGATTGTGATCTACCCGGCGCGGTAGCTTTGGCATAGCCGCTCTTTGCTCTTTTGTTGCCCCAGTTCAGACAGTGCATGCTATACTAAGCGTAGTACTGCATCTGTGAAGGGTGACATGGATAAGAGCTATGCCAAGCCAACCTCCTGATAATTTAGAAACACTTCAACCGGACGAATTGCTTGAGTTGGTGCGCGAGTTGCTGATGGTGAATGAGCAACTCCGCGCCCACCACGCAACTCCGCCAACCGCTGCACAGAGTCTGTTGGACGACCAGTTGCGGCGCACGTCGCTGTTGACCCAATTGGCGATTGAGTTCCGTGAGTCGGTTGATCCGGCTACGATTGTTGAACATACCCTGCGAGCGGTAACGGTTCACTTAGTGGTAGCTGGAGCTAGCATCATTTTGGTGGGCTCAAACGATAGTATTGAGTTGGCCACGGTGGTTATTGATGGTGCGGTTCAGCCCATGGATCAGGGCCTTGCGGTCGAGGTGGTCGAGAAGGGGCTGGCTGGTTGGGCCTTGCGCCACGGCAGTAGTGTCGCCCTCTCCGATGTGGCCCGCGATCGGCGTTGGCTTGAGTTTAGTGAGCGCCATCGCAGTGGTAGTGTGATTGTCATTCCGGTGCGCCAGTCGTCGGCTACACTGGGGGTCTTGACGGTTCACCGTGCGGTGCCGTATGCCTTTAGTAGCCACGATTTGATTCTGCTCGAAGGGGTGGCGGCCCAGTTGGGGGTGGCCCTCAGTGCGGCCCGCCATCAGGCGAGTGAGCGCCAACGACGCAATCAAGCCATGGCCCTGTTGGCTATGAGCCAGTTCCTGACGGCTGAACGGACGCCAACTGAGTTGGCGACCATGCTGCAAGAGAAGAGTATCGCCGTCTTTGGGGCCCAAGCAGGTCTGCTCTTCCTTGCCGATGATGGCGATGAGTTGCACCCCGTACTGCCCGAAGGCGAACATGCCCCCGATGAGCAGATGGTCACTATGGCTTCTGGGGCGGCACGCCTAGCTTGGGCGAGCCAGCGGATTGCGACGACTGGCCCTGCCCCCGAGGTGACATGTGTGGCCATGCCGCTGATTAACCACGGGGTAACGATTGGCTCTTATGCGCTGGTGCATGCCAGTGGGGGCAATTTCTCCGCTGCGGTCTGGTCGCTGCTGACGGTCTTTACCCATGCCATTGCCGCAGCCTGTGCCAATATTAACCTTGTGACCCGCCTTGTCCATCAGGCACGTTCGCTCGAGAGCCTGGTTGAGCAGCGGACCCAGCAGGTGATCCGTTCGCGCGATGCCTTACGCGCAATTTTTGATCATCTCAATGAGGGGATTCTGCTGCTCGATAGCGATGAGCGCGTGGTGGCTGCGAATGCCTACTTTTGTAAACAGATCGTTGGCTTGCATCCCCGCGAAGTTGTGGGCCACTCCTACGCCGAAGTGCGCCAGATGATCGAGCGCCAGGGTACGCTAACTATCGAAGACCTGCCCTCCAATAATCGTGGTGCTCAACGCTCAATGGTGCATCAAACCCGCAACAATGGGCAGCGCCATATGTTGGTTGAACGGACGCCTGTGGGTAGCGCGAAACGTGCTGAGCAGATGATTGAATTCTGGCGCATGCAGAGTACGCGGAGCTAAACACAATACGTTTCAAATACGACGGTTTCTTGACGCAAAGGCGCAAGGGCGCAGAGTTTTTTGCATATGAGCGCCAAACCTTTGCGGCTTTGCGCGAGCTTATTTGAAAGGTATTGGAGCTAAACAGTGGGCCAACATGTTGGATGTGCCCCAGTTTTGTGGTATCTTTACTCATTATGCCAGAGTTCTTCATTGCACCGGGTGGCCTGCGGCTGATTGTCGAGGAACTGCCCCATACCTATTCAGTGTCGTTGGGCTGTTTTATTGGCGCTGGGGCACGCCATGAGGCGCCTGCGTGTAGCGGTGCGGCCCATTTTATCGAACATATGCTCTTTAAGGGTTCGCAGCACTATCCTAATGCCCGTACTATTTCACAGACGATTGAGGGGGTGGGGGGCCTGCTCAATGCTTCGACCGCCTATGAGTCGACGGTCTACTACACGAAGGTCGCAACGATTCATTTTGATCGCGCTGCCCAACTCTTGGGTGATATGCTGCTGCATCCGCTCTTTGAGTTGCACGAACTGGAAAAGGAGCGCCGCGTGATCATTGAAGAGTTGCGCGGTTTGCAGGATGTCCCCGGCGATTGGGTACACGATCTGCTGCAACAGACGATGTGGGCCCAAACACCGCTTGGACGTGATATTGCCGGAAGTGTTGAGACGGTGAGTGCGATTAGTCGCAACGATCTGGCTGAATTTTGGCAGCGCCACTACAATCGCTCCAATATGGTAGTCTCGGTTGCTGGGAATATTCGCGCCGAGCGTGTAGCTGAATGTGTTGGGGCTGCGTTTATGCCCATGAGCGATGGTCTGCCCACTGCGCCTCAAGCAGTTCCTGTGCCTGTCTCCGGCCCACGCTTGACTCTGATGAGCCGTGATACCGAACAGGGCAATTTCTGCTTTGGCCTGCCCGGTTTGGCCTATAACGATCCCGACCGCCGCCCCCTTCAGGTTCTCGATTCGATCCTCGGTGGGGGGATGTCCTCGCGGCTCTTCCAGTTGCTCCGCGAAGACCATGGCCTTGCCTACCACGTTGGCTCGTACCATAACGAACTCTCTGATACGGGGATGTGGGTTGTCTATGGGAGCGTTGAACCGGAGGCGCTCCGTGATGCCATCGCTCTCGTCTTGGAGATGTTGCGCGAATTGGTACACTATGGGGTCACCGACGATGAGTTGGGGATGGTCAAAGAACAGGTCAAAGGCGGGCTGCTGCTCTCCTTGGAAGATACGTGGTCGGTAGCTTCACGCAACGGTGCCCATCTGCTGCGTTACGGCCATGTGATGCCGGTCGAGCAGGTGGTCGCTGAAGTGGAGGCGGTCACGGCTGAGGATGTGCGTCGGGTGGCCAAGCGCCTGATCCGCAACGATAGTCTCCACGTAGCCGTGATTGGCCCCTATAATGATGAAGATAGCCGCGATCTTGAGGTCCTCGTCGCTGAGGCATTGCTCTAGTTAACGAATTGAAGGGGTAGAAGCTCAATGCAGAATTCGCAACACAAACACACCAAATCGATCGCCATCGTGGGCGCTGGTGTGGCAGGGTTGGCAGCAGGCCGTGAATTGATGCAGGCTGGTCATACGGTAGCGATCTTTGAAAAGAGCCGTGGTGTGGGTGGACGGGTGGCAACTCGTCGCGTTGGTGATTTCTGTATTGACCATGGTGCCCAGTTGATCAAGGCACCCAGTGCGCCCCTTTTGGCACTTGTGCAGGATAGTGGGACGGCCCAAGAACTGACTGCCCCGGTCTGGACGTTTGACGGCATGGGGCGGATCATGCCCGGCGATCCGGCGATGAACACCGAGCCTAAATGGGTCTGGACGAATGGCAATAATGCGTTGGCGCAGCATATGGCCCAGGGGCTGAATGTGAGCTTGGAGCGCAGCGTTGCCGCCCTTATGTCGGTAGGTGCAGGCTATGAGGTGGTGGATACGAGCGGTGAGCGGGTTGGCCCCTTTGATGTTGTGCTCTTGACCGCACCGGCACCTCAGTCGGCGGCGATTCTTGCGGCCAGCGAGATTGATCCAGAAGTGCGGAGTGAGTTGTTGGCGGCGCTGCAACCCGCCCGCTACCGCCCATGCATTTCGCTGGCGCTGGCCTATAAGCAAAGCCCAACGCCCCCTTGGTATGCCCTAGTGAATACCGACCGTATGCACCCAATCACATGGTTAGCCTGCGAGCATGCCAAGCCGGGGCGCACCCCAGAGGGCCACGGGCTGATGCTGGCCCAAATGGCTCCCGCTTGGAGCCAGACCCATTGGGAGGCGCTGGTAAAAGATACCTACGACCAAGATGGGCTGATTCCTGCGCCAGTGGCCGATGTGCATACCTACATCTGTGCGCTGGTTGATACCGATCTCGAACCGCCACTCTGGGTTGATATTCAGCGCTGGCGCTACGCCCTGGCCGATACGTCGTGTGGTGTGGCTGCCAGCGCAGGGCGTGCCGGTATCTTTGTGGCAGGCGATATGGAGTTGGGCCAGGGCCGCGCCCATTTGGCGATTAGCAGCGGCTGGGCTGCGGCCCGGCGCATTGGGGATTTTTTGGTCGAGTGCTGAGGGAGAGGGAGAGGGAGAGAGAGGTACAGAGGTTTTTGAACCACAGAGGCACAGAGAGCACAGAGAGGGTTTTTATTGGGAAGGCGGTCGCCGCCGTGATTGGTTCGCCTCCATGGTGCAGGGGTTTTTGAACCACAGAGGCACAGAGAGCACAGAGAGGTTTTTTGGGAAGGCGGTTGCCGCCGTGATTGGTTCGCCTCCATGTTCCATGGTGCAGGGGTTTTTGAACCACAGAGGCACAGAGAGCACAGAGAGGGTTTTTGGGAAGGCGATTACCATGATTGGTCTGCCTCCATCAACAACTCTGTGTCCTCGGTGCCTCTGTGGTTCAAATCTCTATACCCTCATATACCCTCTCCCATCAACAACTCTGTGTCCTCGGTGCCTCTGTGGTTCAAATCTCTATACCCTCATATAACCTCAACCCATCGCCTCATCCGCCGCCGCCGCCAACGCAAAGTCCTTCATGGTCAAGCCACCTGCATCATGGGTGGTGAGCGTCAACGTGACCTTGTTGTAGCGGATGTCAATGTCGGGGTGGTGCCCGGCTGCTTCGGCCAGAAAACCGATCTGGGTCACAAAGGCGATGGCGGCGGGAAAGCCGGAGAGCTTGTAGGTCTTGCACAAGGCTTCGCCTTGGCGCGTCCATCCGTGGATCTGTTCCATGTGAAGGGTGATTTCGTCCGGGCTGAGTCTGTTCATGGGCTGTTTTGCTCCTTATGTAATGGTTCGTAATGACGTTACAGCTTGTGAGGACGCGAGGACGCGAGGACGCGAGGACGCGAAACCCTCGCCTCTTCGCCTCACGCATCCTCACCTACTTCCTAGCAAGGCTTTCCACCAGACGTTCTGCCGCTGCGCCACGCCCGAAGGCCAGGGTGATGGGGGTGTTGCTCCCGGGGTAGTAGGCGGTGGGACCAAGGGCGCGAGCGTCGGGGCCAAGGGCGGTGATGGCTCGTGCCTGTTCGTCTAGGTTGGCACTAGCCGGGAGAATGATCAAGGCTGGCCCATCATTGGCAATGGGCCCATCGCCGTAGATCCCAGGTGCCGGTAAGCCCCACCCCAGGTAGCGTACAGGTTCGCTGAGACGGGCGCTCTGCGGCAGGTAGACCCGCACCTGACGCAGCATGGCGTCGTTGCTGCGCCAAGGGGCACGGGCGGCATGACCCATGCTGGTGGTAACGAGATCAAACTCGTGGTAGACACGGGGCTCATAACGCATGATACCAAAATAGAGCCAAACATTAAAGCTCAGACTGGCACCAAGTATGAATAGCATAAGCAGACCTTTGGCTCTAATACCATTTACGATTGTAGATTGCCGATTGCCGATTGCCGAACATTGCGTCCCAATGGGCGTTAGCGTTCTTGATACTGCGGCATGTTCAAGGCTCATTGGTATAAGGTTGGTGGAGAGTTGCGTGAAGCCTACCGCCGCGAGCATGCACGCGGGGGCGAGGGTGCCCAATGAGCGCATGGCGTGGGGCGCGTCACCACTGAAGATGCCTGGGAGCATATAGATGCCTCCTAGTGCCAGCGGCAGCGCGAGGGCAGGTTGACGCCAGCCCCCCGCGAGGCTCAAGCCGAGGCCAAAGGCCAAGCCTAAGCCCACGAGTGGATCGAGCAGCGGCGCGTTGGGCAGATGGTGACGACCGTTGCTATCGCCAGCAACGTGGTAGGCGAGGGCGTAGTCTCTAAGATTGGCGAGCAACAAGGCCGCAGGGGTGCGCTGCTCAATACTCTGGCTATCGAGCAACGAGACGCTGCCAACGCGCCGGTTGTAGCCAGCGAGATCATTGAGTAGGTAGAAGGCGAGTGGGCTGACGGTGATCAGTCCAACCAGCAGCGCAACCGCAAGACCGGGCAAGGCCCGCTGCCACGCCGCTCGCGCAACGCCCAAGCGGAGCAAGACCACCGCCGCCAATACCAAAGGTGCTACGCGCCCCGTGTGGTAGGTGTAGAGCGCCAGGGCGCCTAAGCAGCCGGCGGCGGCAGAACAAAGGAACAGAGGAACGGAAGAACGGAAGAACAGAAGAACAGAAGAACGGAAGAACGGAAGAACGGAAGAACGGAAGAACGGAAGAACAGAAGAACGGAAGAACGGAAGAACGGAAGAACGGAAGAACAGAAGAACAGAAGAACTGTCGGACATAGCTGTTCCTCTGTTCTTTTGTTCCTTTGTTCCTTTGTTCTTCTGTTCTTCTGTTCTGCTGCTCTTCTGTTCCTCTGCTCTTCTGCTCCTCTGTTCCTCTGTTCTTCCCCCCATCCCACGCCAGAGCAGGCCGATGGCCGTGAGGGTAAAGAGGTGGTCGAGGGTTGCAGGGAAGGCCCAGCGGCTCATACTGAGGCTCCAGGAGGCCCAGGCGAGCAGGGCGGCGGCAATGAGGGCGTTGCGCCGTCCGAGCAGCGGTGTGGCGGCCCACGCGAGCGCAAGGGGCGTCAGGGCACCGGCGAGGGCGCTGATGAGGCGGGCACTCCAGAGCTCAGGGCCAAAGAAGCCTACGATGGGAGCCATGAGGTAGAAGAGCAGGGCCGGGAGATCGGCACCGCCCACAACGTAGATGGGGCGATACGTGGGATCATGCCAGATCTGCAGGGCTTGCAATCCATGACGCGCCTCGTCGCGCCAGAGGCCCGCTGGTTGCGCGTCTAGGTTGACGAGCCGTAAACCCAAGGCAATACTGAAGATCAGCATGAGGCCAAGGGCAAAATGGGGCGTGCGAAGGGCTTGGCTTGGCTGGCTCGCTAGTGCATTGAGCTGTTGCCTTGGGATGTGTGGTAAACCTGCCCAAACCCCCAGAATAAGCAGGCTCACACCAAGGGGCGCAGGCAGCCCAAAGCGCAGCAGCAGGAGTGCGGCGAGGGCTAGACCAACACCAAGCCAAGTAGTCCATGGATGGGCCTTGAGCCATGCCCAAACGCGCTGATGGGCAACCTTGAGGGCGGGCCAAGCAAGCAGCAGCATGAGGGGCAGCAGTGGAAACCATGGCCAACCCAAGGTAGGCAGCCAGTAGCCTGCGCTGCTTGGCAGAGCCACTGCGAGGCCAACCAGCCCCGCAAGGATGCTACCGCCCCCCAAGGCCAAGCGTGGATTGGCGCCCAAGCGGATCAATAACAGCCACAGGAGCAACGGCATGGCCGCCAGATAGATGGTGCGAATCGGTTGTGGCAGTGCGTTACCCATTGGCACAGCACTGGCACTGAAGTTGCTGAGTGCCACCCCAAGCTCACGCGGGTCGCCAGGGGCACGGAAGGGCGCACTACGCAGCACCAAGGCGGTCTCGCCAGAGGGCTGGGTGGGCACCATGAGCCAAAAGTCGCGCCAATGCTCACTGGTTTGTAGGTGGGCCAGTGGTACTCCGGCAGTACTGAGTTCTACCAAGGCTGAGGGATCACCGGGGGCGCGTGGCCCCGCAAGGCGCAAGCGCACGAGCGCGGGCTGGCCCTCGAAGCCATGAAGGAAGATTGCCGCCTCACCCGCCGACCAGCGGTAGGTTGCTTGTTCATGCGTTTCAAGGGCGTAGAAACGGGCTAAGAACTGGCCAATGCGCGGATGTTCAGCCTGAAGTTCAAGGCTTGGTTGGGCCAACAGCGCCCCGCCAACCAGAGTGAGCAGGGTCAGCATTATAAGGGCAAGGGCATGGGAAATAAGGGCTTGCATATGTGGCTTTATTATTGCTTGTGGTATCATAATGATTACCTCTTTTTGTTTCGTTTGGGCGGCGAAGCCGCCCAAACGAAACAAAAAGAGTTCTTGTCAGGCGACGAAGCCGCCCCACTCATCACAAACACCCCATAATTCGGTTATACCCCACCATCATAAGCTATGCACACACCACAGAGTACCATTCTCATCGTTGATGATGATAGCCACGTTCGTTTTATGCTGCGGACGTTGTTGCGCCAAGAGGAACACACGTTGCTTGAGGCCGAGAGCGGCGAAGAGGCATTGGCGCTGTTGCAGGATCAACATGTTGATCTCATGCTGCTTGATGTCGTTTTACCCGACCTTGATGGGTTTACGGTGTGTATGCGGCTCCGTGATGATCCGCGTTGGCGTGATCTACCGATTCTCTTCCTCACGTCACTCAATGATCAGGCCTCACGCTTGCAGGGGCTTAATGCGGGTGCTGATGGGTTTATTAGTAAACCCTTTGACCATGGTGAGCTATTGGCGCAGGTACGCACGATTATGCGGCTCAACCGCTATCGCCATTTGCACAACCAGCATGAGCGTTTTGTGCGCCTGATTCAACTTGCCCCCGATGGCATTGCGGTGCTTGATCGGGCCCATTGCTTTATCTTGGTCAATCAGGCTTTGGTGCAACTCCTTGGCATGCTGAACGCAGCTCAGTTGCAAGCGATCAGCTTTACCCACTTTTTGCCCCCTGAAAGTTTAGAACGCTATGAGGCTTGTTTGCAAAGCTTGAGCAAGGGGCACGAACATACGGTGCGTACCGAATTGCAGATCCAGAATAGCCATGGTCAGCCGATTGCGGTTGAAGTGAGTATTGGTTTGGTAGATGATAGTGAGGGCGAGCATGTACAGATGATTCTGCGCGATATTACGGTACGGAAGCAGGCCGAAGCCCAGATTCAACGCCAACTGAACCAACTCACTAGCCTGCATGCGATGGGGGTGGCCATTACGGCTAGTCTCGATCTGAAGAACATCTTGGCACGCCTGCTCGAAAATATTATGGGCCAACTCAAGGTGGATGCCTGTGGTATCCTGTTACTCAATCGGCACACCGGCATGCTTGAGTTGGCGGCCAGCAATGGTTTGGATCGATCCAGTGAGACCCTGATGCTCCAGCGCCCCGATGAAGGGCTGGCAGGCATGGTGTTTCAGACCGAGCGCCCGTTGGCTGAACCCAATTATACCCAACCGGTGCTGCGTGCGCCGCGCGATTACCTCTTGGCGACTCGCTTTTGCAGCTATAGTGCCCTGCCGCTGCGTGCTCGTGGTGATGTACAGGGCGTCTTGGAGTTGTTCCACCATGACCATTTTGTGCCCGACCATATGTGGTGGCTCTATGTTGAAGCCCTGGCACTGCAAGCTGCCATTGCAATTCATACTGCCATGCTCTTTGATCAACTGCAACTCAGTAGTGCCGAGTTGAGCCATGCCTACAATGCAACAATTGAGGGCTGGTCGCGGGCGCTTGATCTGCGTGACCACGAGACCGAAGGCCATAGTGTGCGCGTGACGGAGTTGACGATGCAGTTGGCTCGTACAATGGGCATCAATGGCGAAGAGTTGGAACATATCCGCCGTGGTGCATTATTGCATGACATTGGTAAAATGGGCATCCCTGATCGCATCCTGCTCAAGCCGGGGCCGCTTTCGGTGGCTGAGTGGGAGGTGATGCGCCAGCATCCTACCTACGCCTACGAGTGGTTGGCGATGATTCCCTTTTTGCAACAGACCCTGATCATTCCCTATGGGCACCACGAGAAGTGGGATGGCACCGGCTACCCGCAGGGGCTGAAGGGTGAAGCGATTCCCCTAGCCGCACGCATCTTTTCGGTGGTTGATGTCTGGGACGCCCTGCGCTCCGAGCGCCCCTACCGCCCGGCTTGGAGCGATGAACGGGCCTTGGAGTATATTAAACAGCGTGCAGGCAGCCATTTTGATCCTACAGTAGTTCAAGCGTTTATAGCTATGATTCAGCAACAAGTATATAGGTAAACGGAGTAATATCGTATGGCAGCCATTTGGCCCGGAAAACCCTATCCACTCGGCGCGACGTGGGATGGTCTGGGGGTGAATTTTGCCCTCTTTTCGCAGCATGCCACCCGGGTAGACCTCTGCCTCTTCGATGGGCCTGAGGCGGTGCGTGAGACAACCCGCCTGAGGTTGCCTGAGCGGACGGAACATATTTGGCATGGTTATGTCCCACATCTGAAGCCTGGCCAACTCTATGGTTATCGCGTCTATGGCCCCTATAATCCCGGCCATGGCCATCGTTTCAATCCCCATAAGCTGCTGCTCGATCCCTATGCCAAGGCGATTACCGATGGATTGCAGTGGGAGAATGCGCTCTATGGCTACCGCATGAGTAGTCCGTATGCCGATTTGACCATTGGGAAGCGCGATAGTGCCCCCTTTGCCCCCCGTTCGGTGGTGGTTGATCAGCGCTTTGATTGGGGCAATGATCAGCGTTTGGCTCTTCCGCTCAGCGATTCGATCATCTATGAAGTGCATGTGAAGGGGTTTACCCAGCAGATGCCTGACGTGCCCGCTGAGTTACGTGGCACCTATGCGGGCCTCGGTAGCCCAGCAGCACTGGCCTACTTACAAGCGTTAGGCGTCACAGCGGTGGAGTTGCTGCCGATCCACTATTTCCCTGATGACCAAGTGCTGATTGATCAGGGCTTGAAGAACTATTGGGGCTACCAGACGCTTGGCTATTTTGCCCCCGATGGGCGCTATGCGGCAGCACAAGAGCCAGGTGCGCAGGTCGCAGAGTTTAAGCAGATGGTGAAGGCGCTCCACGCCGCTGGGATTGAAGTCATTCTCGATGTGGTCTATAACCATACGGGTGAGGGGAACCAGCAGGGGCCGACGTTGGCCTTCCGTGGGCTAGATAATGCGAGCTACTACCGCCTTGTGCCCGATAATCCGCGCTACTACATGGATTACACCGGCACGGGTAATAGCCTCGATACCACCCATTCGCGGGTCTTGCAGTTGGTCATTGACAGTCTGCGCTACTGGGTGACTGAGATGCGTGTTGATGGCTTCCGCTTTGATCTGGCCCGTACCCTGATTCGCGGCGAGAATGATGGCGCGAATGCCTTCTTCGATGTGGTTAAGCTTGATCCGATTCTGGCTCAGGTGAAGCTGATTGCCGAGCCGTGGGATGTTGGGCCTGATGGCTACTGGGTGGGGCGCTTCCCCTACCCTTGGGCCGAATGGAACGGCAAGTACCGCGATAATGTCCGTAAGTTTTGGAAGGGTGATGGGGGCCAGGCCGCCGAGTTTGCCTCGCGCATTATGGGCTCGATGGATCTCTACCGCCACAACGGGCGTCGGCCCTTCCATAGTGTCAATTTTATCACCGCCCACGATGGCTTTACGCTGCGCGATTTGGTCAGCTACAACGAGAAGCATAACGAGGCCAATGGCGAAGCGAACCACGATGGCGATGACCACAACAACAGTTGGAATATGGGGGTTGAGGGGCCAAGTGACGATCCGGAGATCCGTGAGGCGCGCCTGCGCCAGATGCGGAATTTCCTGGCTACGCTGCTGCTCTCGCAGGGTACGCCGATGCTGCTGGCGGGCGATGAGCGTGGGCGTACCCAGCAGGGCAATAATAATGCCTACTGCCAAGATAACGCTATCAGTTGGCTCGACTGGCGTCCCGATGAGGAGGCTGAGGGGCTGCTGGCCTTTACGAAGCGTCTGATTGAGCTACGGCAACGCCACCCGCTGCTGCACCGCCGGCGCTTCTTTCAGGGGCCGTTGGTGCCTGGCGGGATTGACTATGATGTTGAATGGCTCACCCCCGATGGACAAGAGATCGGCCCGGCGATCTGGCACAATAGCGAATTGCGCTGCATTGGCCTGCTGCTCAACGGGCGCGTCATGCGCGAGCATGACATCCAAGGCAATCCCGTGCATGACGATGTGCTGCTCGTCCTCTTCAATGCCAGCCCAGAGGATGTAGCCTTTATCCTGCCCGATTGGCCCGACGATCCCCTCTGGGAGGTGTTGGTAGACACTGCCGAGCCACAATTGGCCGAGGGTACGCCTATTACCACTGAGACCTACCAACTGGCGGCGCGCTCACTGGTGGTGTTGGTGGAGCGAGGCCAGAAGACGCGCGGACGCGAGGAGGCGAGGACGTGAGGACGCGAAGGCGCGAGGAGGCGAGGACGTGAAGGCGCGAGGAGGCGAGGACGCGAAGGCGCGAGGAGGCGAGGACGCGAAGGCGCGAGGAGGCGAGGACGCGAAGGCGCAAGGGCGAGGACGCGAAGGCGCGAGGAGGCGAGGACGCGAAGGCGCGAGGAGGCGAGGACGCGAAGGCGCGAGGAGGCGAGGACGCGAAGGCGCGAGGAGGCGAGGACGCGAAGGCGCGAGGAGGCGAGGACGCGAAGGCGCGAGGACACTAAAGCCCATTGAGACGCCATGTTCTCCAATCTCCAATCTCCAATCTCCAATCTCCAATCTCCAATCTCCAATGAAACATTGATGAACCATGCCCACGATCTTCGACAATATCACCATTCCGCTGCTGCCAACGCTGCGGACGATGCTGGAGTTGGGCCATCGTTTGGACGTTGCGGTGGGCTATTTCCATCTGCGGGGCTGGGATGCGCTGGCCGATCTGGTGGATCGCTTTTCGGGTGCGGATGATCACTGTTGCCGCCTCTTGGTGGGCATGCAGCGCCCTGAGCATGAGGTGATGCGTTCGTTGCAGCGCCTCCCCCGTGAGGGCGATGGCTATCTCGATGGGCCGACGTTGGCCCGTCTGCGCCGCCAAGCGGCCCAGAGCTTTCGTGAGCAGCTTGAGTTTGGCGTGCCTTCCTCGCAGGCCCGTGCGACGCTGCGTGTGTTGGCGGCGCAACTGCGGGCGCGTAAGCTGCGCGTGAAGCTCTTTTTGCGCCATCCGCTCCACGCGAAGCTCTATCTGGTGCAGCGCCACGATCCCATGACGCCGCAGATTGGCTTTGTGGGTAGTAGCAATCTGAGCTTTGCGGGGCTCAGTGGCCATGGTGAGTTGAATGTGGATGTGGTCGAGCAGGATGCGGCGCGTAAGTTGCAGCACTGGTTTCAAGATCGTTGGGATGATGCGCTGGCCTTCGATATTTCCGACGATCTCGCCGATCTGATTGAGACCAGTTGGGCGGCTGAACGCCTCGTGGCCCCCTACCACGTCTATCTCAAGATGGCCTTCTTGCTCTCGCAGGATGCGCGTGAAGGCAGCCGCGAGTTTGCGCTGCCCCGCGATCTGCGTGACCTCCTGCTGCCCTTTCAGGCTGAGGCGGTTGCCCTTGCTGCTCGCTATCTGCAGCGCCGCGATGGCGTGCTGCTCGGTGATGTGGTGGGGCTGGGCAAGACGCTCATGGCGACGGCGGTGGCGCGGATTTTTCAGGATATTGAGCAGAGCAGTGCGCTGGTGGTCTGTCCGCCGAAGCTGGTGGCGATGTGGCGTGGCTATTTCGCCCGCTACCAGGTGGCAGGCGCGGTCTTGTCGCTCGGCCAGGCGGTTGAGGAGTTGCCGCGCATGCCGCGTTACCGTTTGGTGATTGTGGACGAGAGCCATAATCTACGCAATCGGGGGGGCAAGCGCTATGCCGCGCTGCGCGACTATGTGGAGCGCAATGGTGCGCGGGTGATGCTCTTGACGGCGACGCCCTTCAATAAGCAGTTTACCGACCTGAGTAATCAGTTGCGCCTCTTTCTCGATGAGCGGCGCGATCTGCGCATCCGCCCGGAGCAGTTTTTTCTCGAATATAGTGCTGCGGGGCGTAATGAGGCCGATTTTCAGGCCAACTTTGATGCCTCGCCCCGTTCGCTGCGCGCCTTTGAGCAGAGTAGTCACCCCGATGATTGGCGCGATCTGATGCGCCTCTTTATGGTGCGCCGTACCCGCCAGTTTATCCTGCGTACCTATGCGGATTTCGATGCGGAGCGGCAACGCTACTATGTGACGATTGGCGAACGACGGGCCTATTTTCCGCTGCGCCAACCACATACGCTCAACTTTGCGCTGCATGATGATGACCCCAACGATCAGTATTCCCGCCTCTATAGCAGCCAGGTGGTGCAGGTGATTGAGCAACTGGCGCTGCCCCGCTATGAACTGGCCGCCTATGTGAGCCAGACGGCGGCCCGGCGCACGACACCCGCCGAGCGCACGCTGCTCGATAATCTAGCGCGGGGCGGACGGCGCTTGCTTGGCTTTAGTCGCACCAACCTCTTCAAGCGCCTCGAATCGAGTGGCTATAGCTTCCTGCTCTCGCTCGAACGCCAGATTCTCCGCAATATGATTACGCTCCACGCCCTCGAAACGGGCCAACCAGTGCCGATTGGAACACAGGATGTGGCCATGCTCGATGCGGTGATGAATGATCTGGACGATGAGGTGCCGCCGGACGATGAAGCGGCTGACCCTCACCCCCCTACCCCCCTCTCCCACAACGTGGGAGAGGGGGCAGGGGGTGAGGGCCATCCTTCAGGTATAGAGTTTTTGCTCCCAAAGGCTCCTTGCCCCCCCACCCCCAGCCCCTCCCCCACGAGGGGGGAGGGGAGTTGTAGCGCAACACAATCACCTGAACCAGACCCGCTTGCCACCGACGAACTCCCCGCCCCCGATGCGGCGGCTTCGACCCTTCGACAAGCTCAGGGCTCAGCCCCCGACCCCGATGCGGTGGCTGAGCTTGTCGAAGCCCCCGACCCCGATGCGGCGCTGAGTACCTATGCCGTCCGTGCCGCGCAGGTCTATGCGACCTACACGACGCGCTTCCGCCGCCGCTTTAAGTGGCTCGCTGCCAAGTTCTTCCAGGCGGGCCTCAAGCGGGCGCTGCGGGCGGATGCGCGTATGCTGGCTGAGTTGGCCCAGCAGGTGGGGCGTTGGCAACCCGCCAATGATGCGAAGCTGGCCGCGTTGACAACCCTGCTGTGCGAAACGCATCCCAACGAGAAGGTGCTGATCTTCACCCAATTCGCCGATACTGCGCTCTACCTTGCGGCGCAACTACGGGCGCGTGGTCTCACTGACCTTGAAGTGGCAACGGGGCAGGCGGGTGATCCGACGGGCCTTGCGCGCCGCTTTAGCCCCCAAAGTAACGAGGGGCTGCGCGAGGGTGAGCGTGAAATACGGGTATTGGTGGCCACCGATGTGCTGGGCGAGGGCCAGAATTTACAGGATGCCCATATTGTGGTCAACTACGACCTGCCCTGGGCGATCATTCGCCTGATCCAGCGGGCCGGGCGCGTGGATCGCATTGGCCAGCAGGCCGACACGATCCATGCCTACTCCTTTATGCCCGCTGAAGGGGTGGAGCGCATTATCCGCCTGCGCACGCGCCTCTACGAACGGCTTCAGGCCAACCAAGAGGTGGTGGGTACCGACGAGACCTTCTTCGGCGAGGAGGCTGCGGCGAAGTTGCGCGATCTCTACACCGAGCAGGCGAGCGTGTTGGAAGATGATAGCGACGAAGATGTCGATCTCGCCAGCGCCGCGCTCCAGGTCTGGAAGAGCGCCAGCGAACGTGACCAGCAGGCTGCCTTGGCGCTTGCGCCCGTGGTGGGAGCGACCCGCCCCGTGCAGACCCCTAGTGGTACGGCACTGCCGATGGGGGTGACGAGCTACCTGCGCTTTCCCGATGGCACCGATGCAATGGTGCGCGTTGACACGACAGGCAAGGTGGTTTCACAATCACTGGCTGCCACCTTCCGCGCCCTGGCCTGCGGCCCCGACACCCCCACGCTGCCCCCCTTGGCCAACCATGACGAACTGGTCGTAGCGGCGGTGCAGGCCGCCGTGCAGGAGCAGCAGAGCTTTGCCGGGCAACTTGGCTCGCTACGCAGCGTGCGCCGCCAGGTCTACGAACGGGTGAAACGCTCTCTTGAGCGCCACCAGCGCCAGCCGACGCTCTTCTCACAACCGCTGCTGACGAATCTGCCCACGCTGATTGAAGCCCTGCTGCGCTTCCCGCTGCGCGAAGCGGCCCGCACCGCCCTGAGCCAACAGATACGCCTCGCTGCCTCCGACGACGACATCGCCAACAACGCCCTACGCTTCCACGAAGAGGAGCGCCTGGTCATCGTGAGTGACGCCGATGAGCCGACCGAGCCAGATCCGCAGATTGTCTGCTCTTTGGGCATCGGGTAGGATACCCTCTGGTGGGGGTTTGGGGAGGCTTCGCCTTCTCCAAGAAGACTCTTTTTGTTCCGTGTTGGCGGCTTCGCCGCCAACACGGAACAAAAAATGGGGTTTGGGGCGCAGCCCCACGAGCGGGTTTTAGGGCGGCAGCCCTAAATGTAATGCGCCATGGGGCGCAGCCCCAACAGATGAGAAGCAAACCATGACCCAACCTACGCAACATCCGATCCATATTGGCAAGATTGTACGCCATGCCATGCTGTTCAACAGCCAACGCTGGCAAGGAGAGGCACGCGCAATGGATGATCTCTTGCAGAGTGTTGAGCAACTCTTTGCCCTGCTGGAAGAGCGCAAGCTGCCCTACGTCCTGGTTGGCGGGATCGCGCTCTTGCACTACATTCAAGGGCGCAACACCGAAGATATTGATCTTATCTTCAATGTTGCTGCATTACAAGCGATTCCAGAGATTGAAGTTACGTATCAATCGCCATTTTTTGCCCGAGGCACCTACAAAGATCTACAGATTGATTTTTTACTCAGCAAAAACCCGCTCTTTGCCCATGTGCAAAAACATCATGTGAGCGAACAACCCTTTTTTGAACGTAAGATTTCGGCAGCCACCGTGAATGGCTTGATCCTACTCAAACTCTACGCCTTACCTTCGCTCTACCGTCAAGGTGATTTTACTCGAGTTGGTTTGTACGAAAATGACATAGCAACACTGATGTTTTATTATACTCCTTCGCTGCAAGAACTACTGCACGAACTCACCCCCTTTGTCAGCCCGCAAGACATGAGCGCGACGACGGAGATTGTTGCAGAGCTTGAGGGGCGCATCGCACGTTTCCGGCGCACGAGTGGTGGGTAGAGTGGCATGTGCGTTTTGGTATAATACCAATTGCCGTTGAATATGCCGCATAGCAAATTGCGTCAGACCGCATTGCAATGAGGTATACTCTGCTTATCACTCGTCACTCATCACTCGTAACTGATATTATGCTCTACAATTAGCCGAAAAAGAGGTGTGCCATGACTACCGTTGACGAAGTGCGCACAGCGGCCCTTCAGCTCTCACGAGGCGATCAACTTCAACTCATTCAGGAGTTACTGCGCGGCATGCAGGATAGCTACCAGCAGTCGGGTGGCGCGATCCCATCCACGGTACGACGTACCCCGCCAATCACCGATCTGGCTGATCTGGCCGCCGATTTTTGGCCCGAAGATGAGAGTGCCGACGCGATCAACGCATTCATTGCACAGGAACGCAGCGCCGATCGGATGAGTGACCGAAGCTTACTAAGGGAAGCGGATGTTGTTGATTGCCCCGTTGCTTTGCCACCCTGAGATGCCGTAGGTAGTGCCGACTTTAGTCGGCTTCCCATCGCTGCCAAAGACCTCAGCCGACTAAGACAAGGTTTCAGGTGTCAGGTGTCAGGTTTCAGGCCGAGCGCATCAGAAAGAGGCGCGTGACGCTAAACTGTAAAGTGGCTGTGAACCATGTCTAGCGCGAAAAAGCTTTGGGTTGGCAGGCGACCTCGCGGTGGCTTCGACAGGCTCAGCCACCGAGCCACCGCGCCGCTGGCTGAGCCTGTCGAAGCCAAGCGGCGCGGCCCAGAGCTTTTTCGCGCTAACAAAAGTTTCCGCTTCCCTTAAGGAATTCCCATGCTCCCCCTCACCACCATCCAACGCCACCTCGACCAAGCAGGCCAGCCGAACGCCCTGCGCGATCTCTTTGCCCAGACGCTCAATTGGGGCCGCATGGCTGGCCAGGGGCAACAAGTCGCCGTTGGCGCTCCCCTGCACCAGACGCTGGTTGCCCAGCCGCTCGCTAAGTTGGGCGCGATTCCTGTCTTTGGGATTTTTTGGCCCGATCTGAAGCTGCCCAATGTGACGCAGCGCCGGGCCGTGCATCAGGCATTAGCGCCGGTGGCATTTGAGCATCTGCTCTGCTATGTGACCCAGGATGGTCGCCAACTTGCCTTTGTTTGGGCGCGTGATCGCGGTGGCCAGCGCGTTGAGTTGCGGACCCTCCCCTATGAGCAGGGAACCTCCGCACGGACGACGCTTGAACGCCTGGCAGCCCTCGCCTTTCGCCTCGATGAGTTTGACATGCTTGGCCAGGTTGCCACAGCGACGGTGCTGCAACGGCTCAATGCCGCCTTTGATGTTGAGGTGGTGACCAAACAGTTCTTTGCGACCTATCGCCGCTGCTTTGAGCAGGTTGAAGCGGCGCTGCGCGGCATTGCTGAAGAGCATGCCCGTCGCCTCTTTGTGCAGAAGCTCTTCAATCGGCTGATGTTTATCGTCTTTTTGGAGCGTAAGGGCTGGCTGCGCTACGCCGGGCGCACCGACTACCTGCGGGCGCTCTGGGAGGCGCATCTCCAGGAGCGCATCACCGATCCGGCTGCCAATTTCTACACCAGTCGCCTCAAGCTGCTCTTCTTCACCGGCCTCAATACGCCCAATGAGGTCAATGTGGTGGATATTCAGCGCAACCACGTTCTTGCCGAGCGCATCGGCCACGTCCCCTACCTCAATGGCGGGCTGTTTGAAGAGGAGGCCGACGACCGCGATGATGCAATTCTGCTGCCCGATGCGGCGCTGGCAGAGACGATCACCGACCTCTTCTACCGCTTCAATTTCACCGTCTCGGAGAGTACGCCCTTCGATATTGAGGTGGCTGTAGACCCCGAGATGCTCGGCAAGGTCTTTGAGGAGTTGGTCACCGGACGCCACGAGAGTGGCAGCTACTACACGCCGCGTCCGATTGTCGCCTTTATGTGCCGCGAGGGCTTGAAGGGCTACCTGCAGCGCCACCTGCCCCACGAGCCGCCCGCAGCCCTTGCCGCCCTCGTGGATCAGCGTGAGGCAAAGCATCTCCGCGACCCTGAACTCCTCTTGGCGACGCTCAAGCGGGTGCGGGCCTGTGATCCCGCCTGCGGCAGCGGTGCCTACCTGCTCGGTATGCTGCAAGAACTCTTGGCGCTACGCAGCAGCCTCTTCACCAGCCGCCATGTTGACGCGGTGACGACCTACCAGCGCAAGCTGGAGATCATTCAGAACAACATCTACGGCGTAGACCTCGACCCCTTTGCGGTCAATATTGCGCGGCTGCGCCTCTGGCTCTCGCTGGTGGTGGAGTATGAGGGCGACGACCCGCCGCCGCTGCCCAACCTCGACTACAAGGTGGAAGTGGGCGACAGCCTGAGCGCCCCCGACCCTTCGGGCGGCTTGCAGACCGACATGTTCCGCAAGCAGCAGATCGTCGATCTCTTTGTACTCAAAGAGCAATACCTACGCACCCACGGCAGCGCCAAACTCGCGCTGCGCGAGCAGGTGGCCGCGCAAGAGCGCACCATTGCGGCGTGGGCGCACCCCCAGGGCGGCGTGCAAGGCTTCGACTGGGCGGTCGAGTTTGCCGAAGTCTTTGCCGACGGCGGCTTTGATATTGTGGTGGCCAACCCGCCCTACGTGCGCCAAGAGCTGATCAAGGCGCTCAAGCCCACCCTGAAGAACATCTACCCCGATGTCTACGTTGGCACCGCCGATCTCTACATCTATTTCTATGCTAGGGCGCTGCAAAGCCTGCGTGACGGCGGCATGCTCTGCTTTATCACGCCCAACAAGTGGTTTCGGGCGGGCTACGGCGAGAAGCTACGCACGCTGATGCAGCAGCTTGCACTCCGCATCCTGATTGATTTTGGCGATGCGCCGGTCTTTCAAGCCACCACCTACCCAAGTATCATCATCGCCAGCAAAGAGTCCGCCCCAGCCAACCAGCAGGTCTTGGCCCTCACCTGGCCAAGCGGGCGGCCCCTTGGCGAGTTCATGGACGCGCTCGACGAGGCCAATCGCGCCCAGGCAGAGCGCAATCCCAACGCCCCCAGCCTCGAACAGCGCTACCTCAGCAGCAGTGGATGGAACCTAGCGGGCAACGCAACCTACCGCATCCTCGCACAGATGCGGGCAGCGGGCAAGCCTTTGGGCGAGTATGTGGGAGGGAAGTTTTATCGGGGCATCCTTACCGGCCTCAACGATGCCTTTGTGGTGAATCAAGTAGCCCGTGATGCCCTCATTGCCGAACACCCCTCCAGCGCGGCACTGCTCAAACCCTTCCTACGCGGGCGCGACGTGAAGCGCTGGCGGGTGGAAGAGACAGGCCAGTATCTCATCAAGATTGAGTCTTCGGAGAATGTGACCCATCCGTGGAGTGGTAAAACGGCGGCGGCTGCCGAGTGCGTCTTTAACAAGACCTATCCTGCCATTGCTGCCCATTTTGCCCACTACCGTGATGCGCTAATTGCGCGGAGTGATCAGGGTCACTACTATTGGGAATTGCGCTCATGCGCTTATTGGCAGGCATTTGAGCAGCCAAAGATTGTCTACCCTGACATTGCCAAAGAAGCGCGGTTCGCTTTTCGAGAGCAGGTTGCCTACTTCGGTAATACGGCATATTGCATTCCACGCACTGACTATTACTTGCTTGCCGTTCTCAACTCAACGCCCATTACCTTCTTTTATACGGAGTTAAGTTCACAAGTTCGCGGGGGATACCTCCGCTTCATCTACCAGTACGTCGAACAACTCCCCATCCCCACCGCGCCGCCCGCCGAGCGCGAGGCGCTGGCGGGGTTGGCCAAGCAGTGTTTGGCGGCGCAGGGACAAGGGGCGCAGGTAGCCGCGTGGGAGGCGGAGATTGACGAGCGGGTAGCGCGCCTCTATGGCATCAGCGCAGCGGATCTGGAGGGGTTGAAGGGAACGTGAGGGCAACGACCTGCGAGGTGGGCGCCGTCTGAAAAGCTAGTGGGCGCACGTTGGAGTGCCGGCGTTAGCCGGCTAACGTCGGCACTCCAACGCCGGCTAACGCCGGCACTCCAACGCCGGCTAACGCCGGCACTCCAACGCCGG
>NZ_NQWI01000109.1 GCF_002532535.1 Candidatus Viridilinea mediisalina | reverse complement strand
ATTGGAGATTGGAGATTGGAGATTGGAGATTGGAGATTGGAGATTGGAGATTGGAGATTGGAGATTGGAGATTGGAGGCGGCAATGAACCCGTTTTCTATCTGCTGATTTTACGGCATCCATAATACGAATTGGTAGCTTATGAAATCACTGTGCTTGTTGCTCATGTTCATCATTCTACTCACCGGCTGCGCGAGAACCGATCCAGCAGCAGCACCAGAGCAAGGGGCGGTGGTGCAGGGTGCGGCGCTGCCCGGCAAGCTGCTCTTTGTCCGCCAAGGGGTGATCTGGTGTTGGCAAGGGCGCGAGGCGGCACCACTCTTTGGTGATGGGCGAGCGGCTCATCCCGCCTTGTCGCCTACAGGTGACCGCATTGCGTACATTGCGCGTTCCAATAGCTTTAGCGACTTGCTGCTCGCCGATGCGACGGGCCAGCCCTTGGCTCAATTGACTACCTATGGTACCAATGAGCCACCCAACAGTTTACGGCGTGTCTATGCAAGCCGTTGGGTCTTCTACCCCACGTGGGCACCGGATGGAACAAGTCTGGCGGTGGCCGCCCAAGCTGCCCCGCCGATGGGCGATCCGCCGGTGGATTACAATTTAGGCTTGGCGCTGTTGCCGGTCGGTCCGGGGACTGCCCGTCCGCTCTATTCAGCCGAGGGAGCCCAGGTGGCCGGTAGCGCCTTTAGCCCCGATGGTACCACGCTGATCTTCACCCGCGCTGCCAGCGTACCCGGCGGGCAACAGCGGCTCTACCGCCTCGAAATGGCCAGTGGTGCAGCGCAGCCGGTGGCTGGTGCGCCCACACCGAGCTATGATCCTGCCTTTTCACCCGATGGAGCATGGCTGGCCTTCACCGCCCGCGATGGTGACCAGACCGACATCTTTGTTTTGCCGGCCAGCGGTAGTGGCACACCGCTACGCCTTACCAGCACTGGCCTTGCCCGTGCCCCCGCCTTTGCGCCTGATGGACGCCAGATTGCCTTTCTCGCCATCAGCCCCGACAGTAGCGGCTTCGACCTCTGGGTAGCCGAGCTACACCAGAACGAAGGCGGAGGACTCAGTGCTGGCCCCCCCCGCCGCCTCACCCAAGGCATGAAACTGGATGGCGACTCAGGGGTGGTGTGGGGCTTGTAGGCTTTTGGAGAGAGGACACAGAGCTATTCACCACAGAGGCACAGAGGACACAGAGGTTTTGGTGGAGGAGGATGCCAATCATGGTAATTGCTTTACCATAGCCCTCTCTGTGTCCTCTGTGTCTCTGTGGTAAAAAACTCCGTAACTCTACAAAAACTCTATTGACTACGGATCTGCCAGATGCGGCGGGCGCGGCGGAAGACCCGAAAGGCGATGAAGGCAGCTACCAGGGCAAGGGTGAGCGCAAGGAGGGGCATGAGCATAGCGAGGATGGTGAGGGTAAGGGCGACAATATCTTCAATGATGCTCACAATGGGATTGGCGCTACCGGCGGTTGCTGCGGTAATAACGGGGCGCATGGTGGATCGCGCAGAATGGGTGCTGAGGGCGACAATCAGACCGGCTATGGTGATCAGGGCCGGGTGGATGGTTGCGAGTTCGCCTTGGCTCGATAGGGTTACAATCGCACCCGCAATCGGGCTAATGATTAAGCCAACGGCATGAAAGCCGCTATCAATCGCAGGAAGCTTGTCACCTACAAAATCAACGATGGCCAAAATGGCCAAAATGGTCAACACAAGCCCATGGCTCAACAGATCGAAGGGGGCAACGAGGTCAATCAGACCGAAGCGGGCAAAGAGGCCAATGCCGAGCAACGGAATGTAGGCATTCAAGCCCGATGCTGCCGCCAAACTCAAGCCGGTTGCGAGCGCGATCATGATTTCCACGCATTGCTCCTTGTCGTGTGTGGCGGTTCACTACGGCGCAGCCCGTAGTGAACCGCCCTGCTTACGGTTGACGTCCCGCACCATATAAGACGTGTTTCAATGGCAAAAGGTTGCAATAATGAGCGAACCATACCCTACACAGGCCCGTCGCGTTGTTTATGCCTTGGTTGAGGCACCATCCTTTCAGCGGTTCATTATTCTGGTGATTGTGATCAATGCGCTTACGCTTGGGCTTGAGACCTCCGCTACGATAATGGCACAGGTGGGGCCGTGGCTGCATATGTTGGATCGGATTGCACTCGCTATCTTTGTGCTAGAGTTGGGGCTGAAGTTGTGGGCCTATGGCTGGAAGTTCTTCCGGAGTGGTTGGAATATCTTTGACTTTGTGATTGTAAGTATTGCCCTGATTCCGGCGGTAGGTGCCCTTTCGGTGCTGCGCGCTCTGCGCATCCTGCGCGTACTACGCCTCTTTAGTGTCGTACCGAGCTTGCGTCTGATCATTGGAGCGCTGATTGGTGCTATTCCAGGCATGGCTTCGATTCTGATCATTCTGAGCTTGATCTTCTATGTGAGTGCAGTTTTAGCAACGCAGCTTTTTGGTAATGAGTTCAGTGAGTATTTTGGCAGCTTAGGTATCTCGGCATTAACCCTGTTCCAGTTGATGACGTTGGACAGTTGGAGTGGCGATGTGGTGCGTCCAATTTTGGAGGTCTATCCGTTCGCATGGCTCTTCTTTATCCCGTTCATCGTTATCTCCGCCTTTGCGGTGCTGAATCTCTTCATTGGTGTCTTGATCAGCAACATTGAGGCGGAGCACCAGGCGCGTCAGGATGAGCATGATCAGCGTTTGGAAGCGAAGCTTGATCAGCTTAGTGCCGATGTGGCCGAGATGCGGGCGCTGTTGCAGGCTCAGGGGCGCTTGAAATCATAGAATGCAATGGGTAGGTAGACCAGCACGCAGATGATCAGGCCAATGAGTTGGAGTGGGATAATGTACCATGGCCATGGCCCCATGACATCGAGCAGGGTCGCATAGTCTGGCTTGCGTGCTAGGAACATGTAGTTACCTCCAGTGAGCCAGTTGGTGAGGCCAATGGGAATTAGAATGAGGTTGGTGCTGAGGGCCACGCGAGGGAAGGATCGCCAGGTTGGGCGGTAGCCCCACGCGGCCATAGCGAAGATGACGGCCCAGAGAATGACCCCATGGGATGTCCAGAAGATCAGGTAGACGAAGTGGGGGAAGTTGTGGCCACTCGCTTGCAAATCGGGCGTGAGTAGGGCTTGGGTGGCGCCCGCAAAGCCCCAGAAGTAGAGCAGTTCAAAGAGGCGGTAGTTGCGGGTCGCTAGGAGGATGGCGGCCAATAGCACGGAGAGGGTACAGAGGTGGAGTGGCAGCGAGTAGGCAATATGCCAGACGCCATGGGCACGCTGCCAGAGATCCCAGGCGATGGTGTTGGCTAAGGCAAAGCTTGCGATGCTCCAGCGCAGCCCCTGCTGCCCCCGTGGGCTCAAGCGTGGCGTGATCAGGGCCACCAGCAGGCAGACCAGCGCCACCGCCACGAGGGCGAGTATGTGTTCGGAGCTAAAGAGGCGAAAGGGAGGGCCGTCGTAGGTTAAAGAGAACATGGTAAATGCAATCCTTGCGCTTTTGGCGCTTCAATTGATGGGTGAGGTGTTGGTTCGGGCGTTTGGTTGGCCGCTGCCAGGCCCAGTGGTGGGCATGCTGCTGCTCTTTGTGGGGCTGAAGGTGCGCGGTGAGGTGCCTGCAACGCTGCAACGGGTGGCTGATGGCCTCTTGGCCAATTTGACCCTGCTCTTTGTACCGGCTGGCGTTGGCGTGATGCTCCATCTGGAGTTGCTGGCCGCCGGTTGGTGGCAATTGCTGCTTACGGTGGTGGTCAGTACCCTTGTGACGCTGGTGGCGACCGCGACGGTGATGCAAACGCTGCTGGCGTTGACGCAGAAGTTGCGGCGTTAGGGTAGTGCCAATTCCAATAGCATATCGTATTATAGGAGAACAACTTGCGGCGATGAAAACGCACCGCAAGGGATGCTTTGTAGCTCCTCATACCGTTTGTGGCGATGAACGCGCACCGCGTTCCTTTTGCTTCATTGCCATTTACCATAAGCACATATGCAAGCACCTATCCGCGTCTTTATCGTTGATTCACACCCTCTGATCTGTGAGGGTTTGCAATCGATTTTGGCTTGGGAAAAAGACATGCTTTTGGTGGGTCAGGCGGCTACGGTTGAAACGGTCTTCTCGATGCTCCAGCTTCTTCAGCCTGATGTGATGCTCTTGGAGGTGGTAACGGTAGCGTTTGATGGCGCTTGTCTGATTCGCAAAACGCGCCGTGATTGGCCCAAACTACGGGTAATCTTGCTCACCAATGGGTTGCATTCGGATGCGGTGTTGGCGGCGATTGAAGCGGGAGCAGTAGGCTATGTGGGCAAAGAGATGGCCTGTAACCATCTGTTGGCAACCATCCGCGCCGTCATGCGCGGTGAGGTGGTTTTGCCCCCAGCCTTGTGTACCATCCAAGCGCACCTTGATGTTCCGCTTGTGCCAGCCGAACGCTGTACGCAGCAGTTGACCAAGCGTGAACTGCTGATTCTCACCCTCTTGGCCCAAGGCTTGAGCAATCAGCAGATTGCGGCAGAACTGAAGATCAGCCGCAGTACCGTCGGTGTGCATGTGAGTCATCTGTTGGCAAAGCTGGGCCTTGAAAACCGGACGAAGGCGGCGCTCTTTGCGTTGCAGCATGGCTTGTTGCCTTGAGAGATACCGAGTATTTCACCACAGAGGCACCGAGGACACAGAGATGATGAGGTGAGCGCAATCACGCTCTTTACCCCAAAACCTCTGTGTTCTCGGTGCCTCTGTGGTGAAGATCGCTCTGCCGCTTCAGCGCTTCAAAAATAAACTTCTGCTTATTGTCCCCGGTGTTGGCGCTCTGTATACTAACCATCAGCACGATTAGCCAATCCACATATGCTGAGGAGCATGCTCATGGTTAAGCGGAGTCGCATGACGCTGTTTGTTCACGCCTTGCCGTTGTTGCTGCTTGTGTTGCCGTTGCTGGCGCTTTCGTTTGTACGCCTACAACCAGTGGTACGAACCGATCCGGTGACCGCGAGTTTGCAACGTGCGGTACTGGCTGGTGGCTATCGCTTTCAAGCCGATGCGTTATTGGTAAGCGATCCAGTGCCCTCAATGGCCAGTGTGGGTCAGGCACCAGAACGACATGAGCTCTTCTTTCGTGGCCATAGTAATCTGAAGGACGATGAGACCTACCTGCGGCTCTGGACGCAGGGGGGCAATGTGAGTATGGGCGATGGCAGCGTAGAGCTGCGCATCAGTGAGGGCACGACGCTGATCCGCGAGGGTGAAGGCCCTTGGGAGGAGCATCAGGGGCTTGGTGATCTCTATGCGCCTGGCGGCGACCTCTTGGGTTACTTAACCGCAGTGCGCGAAATAGAGCTATTGGCCCATGATGCGGCCCTTGCCGATGGCGTTACCCGCTATGGTTTTCGCATTGATGGCCCGGCTCTGGCGTTGTACCTGCGCGATCAGCAGCAGGAGGCGCTCATCCGGGCTAATCGTTTGCCTGCCCATGTGCAGTTGCAGCCCAATGAGCAGTACAATCAGCTTGATGGTTCGGGGGAACTGTGGGTTGATGCGGCTGGGCTGCCGGTACGCCAGATTCTGCACCTGCGCCTGCCTGCAACCGGGCAGCAGGGGGCGTTGCGCGCCCACTTTACGATGGATCTGACGGTGAACGACCCGCCAGCCAGTGGGCTATCATTGGGCTTTCAGGCTGGTCTCGTCAATATGATCAATGGGTTGAGTGGGCTTGCACCGACGGTAGCAAGCTTTTTGTTTGCCTTTTGGCTCATGGTGAGCCTGATTATCTGGCAGGGTTCGCGCCGCTTGGCCAATGCGATGGCCTTGGTGTTGATTACTGCACTAGTCGTGAGCCCCTTGGCGACGGCGCAGCGGGTGCATGCCTTCCAGGCTGAACAGACAGAAGAACTGGCCCAACAGCAGCCCAATCATGCCGTGCAACCCGTTGAACCTGCGCCGCCGAGTGTGGCTGAGGTGGCGGCCCATGCGCTAACTGAGGTGATGCTCAGTTCGGTGCGTAGCGAGGCTGCTGGGCAGGTGAGCGACGATGGCCTTTGGGTGAATACCAGTAGTTTTGCACCAGCCGGCGATACGGCCCACTTGATCAAGTTGGCCCAATTGGCCGAGCCGGTCTTGCCCAATGCCTCGTTGGCCCTGACCCACGATGATGGGCGCGATAGTGATGGCGATGGGTTGACCGATTTCCAAGAACGCTTCTTGGGCACCAATCCCTTCCATCCTGATACCGATGGTGATGGGCTGACCGACTTCCAGGAGGTGGTTGGCTTTGAGCATGGCGGTAGACGCTGGTATCTCGATCCGCGCTCCAAAGATACCAATGGTGATGGCATTATCGATTCGCTTGAGGTTGAAATTGTTGGCGATACCATTCGTGCCCGCGACACCAATGGCAATGGGATTCCCGATGCCTTTGATCGTGACAACGATGGCGATGGTGTGCCGGATCTGCTTGACCTCTCGCCCAACCAGCACTCGATAGGGCGAGGTGCCTTTAACAACAGCAGCCCCTTCTGGCTCAAGCTCGACAACCTGAGCTTCAATCGTCCGGTGACGATTGATTTCCAGGTGCGCCCGCAGAACGCCCAACAGCTCTGGTATGCCCAGAGTAGTTTCGATTGGCCTGCTGATCACGAGGGGCAGATCCAGAATCGCAACTACAGCCGGGGTGATGTGCAGATTCTGCCGATGCTGGAGATCACCGTTCCGCCCAACTCGCGGGCGACGCTGCCGCCCCATACGCCAACGGGCAATGGCAATTTTAGTTCTGATGAACTAGGTGCCCAGGGGGTCACACTGCGTCAGGCCGATGCCGATGCCCTTGTGGCCTATGTACCGCTCAACATGGTCTCCGATCCGCAAACCGGCGCACGGGTGGCCTTGATGGGGCGCATGCTCTACCGAGGCTCGCCGAGTTGGGGCAGTGCCCACCGCATCCGGCTGGTCTGGGCGGTGCAGATGCGTAACGACCTGCCCGATGGGCGTATGGATGTGCCTTCGATTATTCAGGTCTATGACAATGAAGCATGGTTCCTGACCGGCTTGCAGGTGCGCGAGGATCACGGCATTACGGGTGGCCTCTTTATGGTTGATCCGGCGGCCCAGGCTGATGCAATCCAGCGCGATGATACGCTCTTTGCCTTTATCAACAGCCTCGAGACCACCTTCCTGCGCGGGCGCACCGATCTGACGCCAGCCGATTTGGTGCGGCGCTTCAATCGCCTTAGCAACATGCATGTGCCGAGCGATCAGCGTTGGGGTTTGCCCAACACCATGCGTGCCGAATACTTTAGCTACAGCGATCCGTTGAGCATGGTGCGCGACTTGGGTGGGCAGCGTAATCGCAACTTTGTGCAGCATGTGCAGGCACACCACGAACCAATTGTGCTGAACCTACGCACTGAGCAGTTCCGGGCGCTCAATCTCAATAGTGTGGGTTCCAATGCATCGTGGCATGGAACGGTGTTGACCTTGGATCTGCCCAGGAGTGGGGCGCGTGCCGTTCAACTTCAGACCAATGCGAGTGTGAATTTGAACGCCTATGAGTTTAGCAATGGCGCTTGGCAGCCCTTACGCCATGATCAGATTGTGCAACGCTTCATTATGCGCCACCAACCCCAGACCAGTGCTGATGAAGAGTTGCGGATGGGGCAACTGGCGCTGCTGCGTAACTATGTTGCGGTGCTGGTGCAGGGCGTCAGTAGTATGGTCAGCTTTAACGAGAGCCAACTATTCGCCAGCCTTGCTCATGGCGATGCGCTGGTGGCTCAGACCAATGCGGCGATGGCGAACATTGCTGCGGGAGCGCTCAAGCATGCCAATGCGGCCCTTGGCCCGGCTGAAGGCTCTGATACCAATCAGCAACTTAAGCTCTTGGGCTCGATGCTTATAAGCTTGGGGAAGACTGGGGCAAGTGGTGGTGTTACTGCATGGAAAATTGCCGGAACGTTCCTGACCAGTTTTAGCGATAAGGCTGAGTTTGCCGTGCGTGGTGCGATCATTGGTGCGTTGTTAATGGGCGTAACCTTGATTATTGCCGCACAACTTGGGAGTATGTCGCCAGAGTTAAACGATTGGTTGATCAATGGTGGCTTGGATCTTGTCCAGCACGTTGTGATCAATGTCGCCGCGATTGTGCAAAGCGTGGTGAAGCTGGTAGTGATTGCCCGGACGATCATGAACTCTGGTATTGAGCAGGTGATCAATACGACACCTGGGTTGAATATTTTCATTGGGGTTCTCACCATTGGTGCTACGGTAGGGTTCGCGATCTACCAAGCGATTGCCAATCAGCTCTCTGGTGTGGCACTTGCTCAGTTGATTATTACGACCACCCTGCAGGTTGCATGGACGATACTGTTGATCGCTTTGTCTTTTATTCCGAAGTTTGGCCTGATCATCGTTGCGGTGATTGCGCTGATTGATGCTGTCCTCTCAATCATCCTTTCACTCATCTTAGGGCGCGCTACGACCTTCTCGACCTGGATCTTTGAACAGATCGCCCGCTTTATTGTGGATGAGTCGCGCTACTTAACGGTGCGTCCACAGGTGACACATACCTCATTTGGGCTTGTGAATCCTAGTATGGGAATGACAAGCCAAAACATCTTGCGCTTTAGTGGGTATATCGAACCCAACTTGGGGTGGAATCCAAACCGGATTGGTAATCGTTGGTGGGGGCGCCCATGGAGCGATCAAGAGGCGTGGAGCCGCGTCTCGGGCACGGTTAATTTCGCCACCCACCAGCAGAACCTCAATGCCGGGCCTAGCTTCCCACCGATCAGTTGGCGCTACCATAGCCATCTGGATCTGCGCTTTGCGGCTGGGCTCAATCGGGCCACCGAGATTTGGCTTAATACCGCTTTTAATCTACCGCTCAAACGCTGCATCTTCCTATGGTGCGGATCGTATGATGATACCCAGCGCTACAACACGCGCATTGCCGATCGGGTCGTCTTTGATATTTTGCCCGCTAACCTTGATGAATTCTTTGCCATGGCCTTCACTGGTTCGGGCCATCGCCTTGCTTGGGATGGCCGCTTCCCTGAGTTGCCCGATGCCGACTTTGATGGCGTGGCCCGTGGCATGGATCCCAATGATCGCACATGGGACGCCGATGGCGATGGGCTCTCCGATGCCTTTGAATTGGAAGCGGCTAGTCGAGGATTGCGCTTTGACCCCAGGCAGCGTGATACCGATGGCGATGGGCTCTCTGATCTGGAAGAGGCGATCCTGGGTACCGATCCGGCGCGGCGCGACACGGATGGCGATGGCCTCTCCGATTTTGAAGAGGTCAATGGCTTCATGATGAATGTTAGCGGGCGCATGCTGCTGCTACGTACCAATCCGCTGCTGGCTGATAGCAATGGCGATGGGATCAGCGATTTTGTCAAGGTGCGCCAGAGCGATGCGCTAGCCGAACGTTCGCGCATGGCCCATTGGCCGCTCAATGAAGCGGGGCCTAACCGTTTCGCCGATCGCCATGGTGGTCTGGCACTCACCTGTGTGCCCACGTTCCACTGTCCTACTGCTGGGGTGAATGTTGCAGGTCGTACGGGGGTGCGCTTTGATGGCAATAATCACCAGCTTACTGCCTCTGCCGATGAGCGATTTCGGATGCGCGATGAGTTCACCTTTGGCGCATGGATCTACCGCACTTCCCATCATGGCGGCATGATCTTCAATCGTGAAGGTGAGTATCAGTTGGCGATCTTCCCTGGTGGGGGCATTCTTTGGGCGATTGCGAATAGTCGTCCCGGCTGGACTTGGGTCTATGTTGGGGCGGATGCGCCGCTCAATCAGTGGGTGCATGTGGGCTGGACCTACAACCATGGTACGGTCTCCACCTATATTAACGGCAATCTGGTGCATACCCACCATGGCGCAGGGACGATTGGTGATGTGAGCCCCGACCATAATGAGTTGCGTATTGGTGGCCGCTCGGCGCTTTGGCAGCCCTTTATCGGCCTGATCTCTGATGTGCATGTCTTCAATCGGGCGCTGCCAGCAGGCGATCTGCGTGTGGCCACCGGCTTGCAAGCAGCATTGGCCGATGAGCAGGAGCAGCCGGTTGAGGCCAATCTGGCAGCAGCGATTGGCATCTTCCCGGAGATTGATGATCCCGATCTGGTGGTGCATCCTGGCCAGAATTTGGTCTATACGGTGACCTTGCGCCACAATCTGGATGAAGGTCAGCCTATTCGTGGCACGGTCTGGCTCAATACGCCCGCTGGGGGCTTGCCCTCTTCTAGCTTTGAACTGCTGCCTGGGGCGGTGCAGACCTTTGGTACCAATTTGACGGTGCCCAATGATGCGCCCGAAGGTACGTTTACGCTGGATACGATGGTGCAGTATAGTCTGAACGATGAGCAGACGGCGATCTGGACGGCTCCAGCGCTGCTTACCCAGGCGGGCAATGGGCCGCGTGCCCTGGCGCTCGCTGCAACCGCAGGCGCACAGCCGCCCTATGCGCTCGCAACGGAGGCTGATGGTCAGGTGCGTTTCTATGCGACCCAAGCCGATGCGTTGCCTGAAGCGATTGCCCTAGGGGCGGGCACTGCGCCCGCCGTGGCCTGTGACAGCGCCGGTTGTCTGGTGAGTTGGCTGGCTGATGCTCAGGTGCAGGTACGCTATGTTGCCGAGGGCAACGCTGCGGCCCCGCTCAACCTTGGTGCGGGGAGTAGCCCGGCGGTGGCCAGTCGGAACAATGGCTTCCTGGTGGCTTGGCTTGACGATGGGGCGCTGCGGGCGCAACGTTTCGCGCAGGACGGCACGCCCCAAGGCGAGCCGCTAAATCTGGGGGTTGCGAGCGCCTTTGCGCTGAGTGGCGACTCCGAGGGCTATCTGGCGCTCTATGAGCGTGGCCCGGCGGAACAGCGCGACCTCTGGATGCTGCGGGTGAGCGATGATGCTGTTGGTTCGCCCCAGGCGGTGAGTGCCGCCGCAAGCGCTGAGACTGCACCGGCGCTGGCCTTCAGTAGCGCCTTTACCAATACGTTGGCCACCTACATGCGCGACGGCTCGCTCTTTGGGCGGATCATCAGTGGCACGATGGTTGGCCCAGAGGTGACGCTGCTCTCGGACAGCGATGGTGCCCTCGTTCGCCCGGTGGTGGCCGCAGGCGACGATCACTTCGTTGTAGCCGCAGGGCTGCTGGTTGATGGACGCCCCAGTATGGTCTATCAAGCGGTTGCTGCCAATGGCTCACTGCTCGGCAGCAAACAGCTCTTTGCCTGGGCCGCAAGTGGCCCACAAGCGCCCAACATAGCGTTGGCCTGCCGCAGCGAGCAGCCCTGCCTCGTTGGCCCAGCGGGCCTCGCGGGGGCCGATCTGCAGGTGGCGAGCATGCGTGCCACGTTGCTCTCGGATCGTGCGGGCCTCGTGGATCGGGGCGTCTTCCCCATGCCCCTGACGCTCACGGTGGATCGCACGCCGCCAGTGGCGCAGATATTGTCGCTGCAAGATGGTGACTATCTGCCTGCTGCCAATCTGGACGGGGGCTTGGTGCTTGGTGGCACGGTGAGCGACACTAACCTGATCGAACTGATTGAGGTGAGTGTCAACAATGGCGCTTGGCAGCCCGCCGAAGGCGATACGGCATGGTTCTTCAACCTTGATGTGAGTGCGCTGGCCGAGGGTGCCCATACGCTGCGCGTGCGGGCCCGCGATGTGGCGCAGAACCAGGGTCAGCCTAGTGCGCCGCTTACGGTGATTGTAGACCGTGGTGCGCCCGATCTGACGGTGAATACCCTGCCGTCAGAGCTGGTTCGCCCGCAGCTTGACGCTCAGGGGGCTTGGGGCTTGCCCTTGACTGGCACGCTTGCCGATCCGGCAGCGGGTAACCGTCCGGGCAGTGGCAGCAACCAGTTGGTCCTGCAACTGCTACCTGCCGACGCAGAGGCGCTGATCACGGTGGCCCAAGAGGTGACCGCAACCAATGGTCTCTGGCAGCACTTCTATCGCTTGGCTGGCCCAAGTGGGCTTGATCCGCAGATCAATCCACCCACGGGGAGCTACACCTTCACCATGAACGCCGCTGATGCGGTGGGCAATGTGCGTGAGGTGACCGCGACTACATTGGTGCGCGTTGATGCGACGCCGCCGCAGATTGAGTTGGAGCAGCCTGGGGAGTTGATCTCAACCACCCAGACGCTGCGGGGAACGTTGAGCGATCCGGGGAGTGTGGCCAGTGGCGTGCAGCAGCTTGAGGTGGCCTTTGTGCCCGCCGAGCAGGTGGAGTTGCAGCAGGAAGCGGGCATCTACCTGCCCTTTGAAGAGCCTCTTGGGAGCCAGGTCTTCCACAGTGCGGCTGATGGTGCCAGTGTGGGTGCGTGTGACCCCGCCACCTGCCCGACGCTTCGTGTGGATGGGCGCATAGGCCAAGGGCTCACGCTGCTCCCAGCGCAGCAGGTACAACTCGCTGATCGCCTGGGTGAAGTGGCTGGTCTCAGCCTCGTGGCCTGGATTGATGGCTCTGGCTCACTCTTTATGCGGGGCGAAGCGGGGAGCGCAGGCTTTGTGGAGGTAACGACTAGTCGCGTGCGACTCCAAGGGACGACGGCAGCCTGTGAGTTGCCCTTCAGCCTGCCCGCCGCTAGTGGCTGGCAGCACTTCGCGGCAACCTACGACGGCACGGCGCTGGCCGTCTACCATGAGGGTAGTCTGGTGGCTACGAGTGCCTGTGACGCCGGATCGCTCCCAGAGGCGACGGCGCAACTCAGTGGCTTTAGTGGCAGCCTCGACGAGGTGGCCTTCTATGGGCGCGGGCTTGAGGCCGAAGAGGTTGGCTTGCTCGCGGGTGCGCTTGAAGCCACCTGGCTCAATGCCAGCCTCGCCAACCCTGGGGCCACCACCAGCGCATGGACACTCACGGTGCCCGAAGGACTCGATGGGTTCTATGCCATGATGTTACGGGCGAGCGATGTGCTGGGCAACCAGAGCATCGGACGCGATGGATCGCTCTTCTGGCGTGGCATTGTGGATACCGCCGCGCCGCGCCTCGGCGTCACGGTAGCCCAGCAGGGCAGTGGCGATCTGGCGCGCACGCTGATCACCTGCCAAGCCTACGACATCAATCTGGACAGCAGTACCCTAGACTGTGTGGTGCCAGCGGGGACAATCCTGGATGAGCAGGAGCGCTTCTTCGCCTATGAACCACCAGCCTGGCAGCGTCTCGGCCTGTCACTACAGAATGGCATGGAACGCACCATCGTGGTAGCAGGCCATAGCAGCTACAGCGCTGCGGCCACGGTCTGCGATCGCTTTGGACGTTGCGTTACGGCCACGCCGCAACAGGCACCCTCCGAGGTCGCACCGCTCGATCTGTTGGTTACGCAACCCAGTGCCACCGTCTTTACCAACCTCAACCCGCTTGCGCTACAGGGCAGCCTTGCGGCAAACGCCGGGCTGCGGGCGCTGACGGTGAGCATCAACGACACGGTTGTGCATCAGCAGAACTGGGATGCCGGGGTTCTCGCTGCCAGCTTTAACACCACATGGACGCCGGGGGCTGAGGGGCGTTACACACTACTGGTGGTGTTGGAGGATCAGCAGGGGGAACGCATCGAACGTAGCCAAACCCTCTTTGTAGACATTGCGGCCCCCACTGCCATCGCCTTTGCCCAGCCGGTCATCACCAGCACCGCAATCATGAGTGGCGTCCTTGCCTTGCCGATCAACGTGAGCGACACAGGGGTGATTACCAGCGTACAAGGTTCGCTCGACAACACCACCTGGATTGATGCAGGCTTGTTTGGGCAGACGTGGTACCTGCCGGTGCTTGATACGCCCAACATGGACGGAGCGAGCCTGAGCTACCATCTGCGTGCCAGCGATGCGGCTGGGCGCACGATTGAGGCACTCAATCAGCAGGTGATCATTGATGTCACACCACCTGCGCCACTAGAGCTTATCCTAGAGACAACCACTGGGCAGGCTTTAGCTACGGGTGATGTTGTGAGAACGCCGGGTGTGGGCCTGCGGATGCGTTGGCCTGCGGGCAGCGACGGTTCGGGCACGGTCAGCTTCTGGGCTGGCTGGAGCGAAGCGGCCACGCCGGAGCAGGCCCAGTTGAACGCCTATGGCGCGGGGGCGGGCAGCCACAGCTTGGACAATCCGAGCGAAGCGCGGGCCTACTACGCACATCTGATCCAGCGAGACGCGCATGGCAACCAGACCATCCAGACGGCGGGGCCGATCATCTTCGACACCCCACTCACCCCCAACCTGATCTCGCAGCGCGACAGCGTGCAGCCAGAGCAGCTTGTGGACACCGGCTGGATGGCGAGTGACTGTGCGCTCGTGGGCCAGAATAGTGCTCTGGCGCGGCGCAGCAATGACCTCGCGGCCAACAATGCCGTGCAGCAACTCTTTGCCACCTGGGACGACCAAGCGTTACGTTTGGCTTGGCGTGGCACCATCTGGGGCGAACACGACGATCTCTACATCTACTTGGACAGTGCCGAGGGTGGGGCCACGGTGGCCTACAGCGAGGGCATGCCTGCTGGCCAGCCAGAAGGACGCATGCCCGACGGCTTCAGGCCCAACCTGTTGCTGCGCGTAGACAATCCGAGCAATGCCAGCCTACTGCGCTGGAACGGCAGCACCTGGCTTGACGCTGGCAGCGACGTTATCATCTGGCCCAGCCATGAGCGCCCCGATCAGCTCGAAATCTACCTCCCCTTCACCAGCCTCGGGCTGAACGACCCGGCCAACAGTGACGTGGGCCTGCTCGCCTACGCCACCGAAGCCAACAGCCTCAACATCTGGTCAATCATGCCCGCCAACAACCCCCTCACCAGCGCACGGGTCTTGAACAGCCCCAGTAGTATCGGCAACGTCACACACTTCCGCTTCACCGACATCATCTTCTGGGAACACATGGGGGCCGGCGTTTGTCCAAGCGACGAGCAGTTCCTCGTAGACATACGCTTTACCCTCAGCGCCGATCCTATCGGTTCAATCTACTCGCTCTTTACCGACGAGAACATTGAGCACCAAGCCTTGCTGCTGGACGGCCCTCAGGGTCAGATTGCCAGTCTTGAGCTACCCCACTTCGACTACCAACACCCGTTGCTCTTCGACGGCCAGGTCATCACCTACACAGTTCACTACGAGAACATTGGTGAAGTGAGTTCACAGAACTTACGCGCTTGGATCATCAACTGGGATGCCCTGCGCATCCCCAACGCCACCTTGGTCTACGACGAAGAGGGCATCCCCTACTATGAACTCTTCCTTGAACTTGGCGATCTCGCGCCGGGCGCAAGCGGCAGCACCAGCTTTACCGGAGTTGTAGATCGGGCGATTGCCCAGCATGCTGACGAAAACGAGGATTGGGCCACCCTCGACATCTCCTTCCACGACGACAGCACCGGGCTTGAGTACGCGATTGACTGGTTCTTCATCGATCATCCGGTTGACATTCTGCCGCCGGAGTTTATCGCCATCGAGACACCAGAGCGCTTCGTCGCTCCGGGGGCCTTCATGGTAGAAGGGTTGGTCTGGGACGAATCGGATGTACCGGACATCACCATTGAGCTACGCTTTGGCAGCCAGGTGCGTCAGGTCAACTGCAGCGATCCGACACCCGACGATGGTGAATGGTCGTGCCTAGTTGATCCAGGCAACCTCGCCGACGACACTGCCATCAGCGTGCGGGCGCGGGCCACCGACGCGGGCGGCCATGTCAGCGACTGGAGCGAAGTGGTCAACCTCAGGGTTGACGCCACAGCCCCACGGCTGGTATTGAGCGACGCCACAGCAGCACGCTTGGCGCTTGGTTCAGTTAGCTTTGGCAACCTCAACCTAGCCGGGCGGGTCGTAGACGAGCGAGCGGCAGCAGCGGTCGAAATCTGCCTTGACCGCAACGACAGTCGTGGCTTGCAGTGCGAAGTGGTAGTAGTCGGTAGCGACAGCCAGTGGCACTACCTCTTGCCGATTGACAGCGAAGGGGAGGGGCGCAGGCAACAGGTGCAACTCACCCCGATTGACGAAGCGGGCAACCGAGGCGCAACACAGAGCTACAGCTACATCATTGACATCACGGCACCAACGCTCAGTGGGCAACTGATCCGCCCGCAGATGTTGCCAGCCAACGCCATAAGCGGCAGCAACCTACGCTTCACCGGAACCTACAGCGACGCAGTAAGCGTCGTAGGCATCAGGGTACGCATCGAGCAACCGGACGGCACAAGCAGCATCGCAGCCGCCGAGCTACAGAGCGGCACATGGAGCTACAACCTAACCCTACAGCAAACGGGCGAACACCGCATCTTCGCGGAAGCCCGCGACGCCGCAGGCAACGTCCGCATGATCGGCCCAATCATCGCCGGTGGCCCGTTGAAGGTGTACCTCCCACTGGTCATGCGTGAAGGCGGAGGACGGCAGCATGTCTACCTGCCGTTCGTGCAACGGTAGGGTTCAAAGTTTTTGGCGTACTCCACGAAGAGTAGCGCAACTGACCTGGCAGGTGGGGCGCGTGCAGCCACCATGAGGACACTAATGATCCCACCGTGCCCCACCTGCTAGGTCTTATAGGCTGTTGGCATCTCAGACCTGCCAGGTGTGCGCCGTGAAGCATTGAGCAGCACCGCAACGCTCGTGTACGGCGCACACCTAGCAGGTCGTTTGCCCGCGTTCCATGGGCAAACGCTTAATACCAAATTATCCTTGAACATGCCGCATCATCAAGAACGCAAAAGCCCATTGGAACTCATGTTCAACAATCAACAATCTACCATCTGAAATGGTATACTACTACCTCCTACCTTTCCTCATTGCTTCCCTTACGTTCCTATGTATCACATCTGGGTCTACCTTGCCGAGACGCCGCTGCTGTGGCTTACGGCGACCATTGGGGTCTATCAGTTGGCGAGCTTGGTTGCGCGACGTTTTGGTTCGCCACCGCTGCTCAATCCGGTGTTGTTGGCAATTATTGTCTTGGTGCTGCTCTTGTTGGCCACCGATACGCCCTATGCAACCTATTTTGATGGGGCGCAGTTTGTCCATTTTTTGCTGGGGCCAGCTACGGTTGCGTTGGCAATACCCCTCTACCACGCAGAGCGCAAGTTGCGTCAGGTGCTGCTGCCCGGCTTGGCGGCGCTCTGCGCGGGTGCGGCGGTAGGGATTGCCACGGGGGTGCTGTTGGGGCGCTTGGTGGGCTTGAATGAATTGGTGTTGCGCTCGCTGGCCCCCCGCAGTGTTACCTCGCCCATTGCTATGGGGATTGCTGATGGCATCGGTGGCTTGCCTTCACTCACCGCTGTCCTTGTGATTCTGACTGGCATGACTGGGGCGGTGTGCGCCAAGGAGGTGCTTGATCTCTGCCGCTTCCGCGATCAGAGTGTGCGCGGTTTTGCACTGGGGCTCTCGTCCCACGGCTTGGGGACGGCACGTGCGCTGCAACTCCACCCCGAAGCTGGAGCCTTCGCCGGACTGGCTATGGGCCTCAATGGGGCCATGACTGCCCTGCTCATGCCATGGCTGCTTGAGCCGCTGGGCTTGTAGGGGCGCTTTATACCAATTACCCTTGAACATGCCGCATTATCAAGAACGCTAAAACCGCAATAGCGCAAAAACCACGCTGTTGGGGAAGCAGAT
>NZ_NQWI01000108.1 GCF_002532535.1 Candidatus Viridilinea mediisalina | reverse complement strand
TCGGCGCTCTGCTCGTTCTGCTCGGCGCTCTGCTCGTTCTGCTCGGCGCTCTGCTCGTTCTGCTCGGCGCTCTGCTCTGCTTGTTGTGGGACAAACGGTCGCCCTAGGAGCCCGGCGACATTCTCGGCGGTGAGCCGCAGGGTAATCATGGCGCTATTAATCGCGTTCTGGAAGACGGTTGGATCGGGCTCCTCAGTAGGCAGCGCCATCACAAAATGGTTCAGTACTTCGCTGCGCTGGTTGATCAGATCGCTCCAGGTGGCTTCAGGATTGGTACGGCGCATGTCGGCTAGATGCACTTCAGCAAACTCAAGCAATTTTTCGGCAGTATCGGCAGTCAGTTGTGCCGCCGCACCAGCCAAGTAGTAGGTAGGGCTATCGGCATCCAAGGGGGTGTCGGCGGGAACGAGGTGGCCCACAATGACTTCGCCCGGCACAAGGCGGCGGGCGGCGTGGCTGTCAGCAAGGCGATAGTTGCTACCCTCAGAGAGTTCGCGCACGATCAAATCTTGCTTTTTGATGATCTCTTCAATCACATAGGCACGCAGACGTACCGCCTGCCACTGATCGAGCAGACGTTGCTCGTAGGTGTCGCCAGCGAAGCCCTCAGTAGCAGCCAAACGAGCCACCAAGGTTTGGCCATCAGGCTGATCTACATCGAAGGCAAACCAAGTCAAGAAGCGTTCAGCACCACGATCCTCCACATCGTCCAATTCAGCCATCTGCTCAATCTGGTACTTCTCTTGCCAAAAGCGGGCAAAGGCCGCTGGCAGTTGCTCGGGCAACTCCTGGGCCGCCTCAATAATTTTGGGTAGCAGGAGATCTTGAGCTTGGCGTAGCAACATTTGATCCTTGCGAACCTCTTCATCCTGTTGTAGATGGCAGTCTTTATACTTTTTGCCACTACCGCAAGGGCAGGGTGTATTACGTCCCGGCGCTGACGCTTTCTGCTTGGGGGCTCTGGCAGGCATAGGTGGCTCCGTGTACTTAGAGGCTGTCTGAAAAGCTAGTGGGCAGGCGTTGGAGTGCCGACTTTAGCCGGCTGAAGCCGGCACTCCAACGCCAGTTCATAGACTTTCCAGACAGCCCCTTAGGAGGGATGAGGGAGGAGATGCTTACTTCAAGTCTGAACAGTTCCTTCTTCAGAGCATTGTAGCATACCGCATCGCCTTGCACTATAATGAGCTTAGGTGAACCGGATGCTACCACGCTCTCTCATGCCACCTGTTCTCCTGCTCTCCTGCTCTCCTGTTCCCCTGTTCCCCTGTTCCCCTGCTCTCCTGTTCCCCTGTTCCCCTGTTCCTCTGTTCTCCTGTTCCCCTGTTCCCCTGTTCCCCTGTTCCCCTGTTCCCCTGTTCCCCTGTTCCCCTGTTCCCCTGTTCCCCTGTTCCCCTGTTCCTCATATTCTCCCATGATCTCCCTCATCTGCACTGTGCGTGACGAAGCCGATACGATTGTGGCCCTGCTCGATTCGATGCTGGGCCAGACGCGCCTACCCGATGAAATTGTCATCAATGATTGCTTAAGCCAAGACAGCACAGCGGCGTTGGTGCGGGCCTATGCACAGCGTGAACCACGGGTGCGTCTGGTGGCTGGGGGGCATAATATTTCTTCGGGGCGCAACCATGCGATCCGGGCGGCACGGGGCGAGCTGATTGCCTGCACAGATGCAGGCTTGCGCCTTGATCCTGATTGGCTGGCAGCGATTATTGCGCCACTTGAGGCGGGACGTGCCGATCTGGTGGGAGGCTTCTTTCGCCCCGCCCCGCAGAGTCTCTTTGAGCTTACCTTGGGCGCTGTCAACTACCGCAATCTCGATGAGATTGACGCGGCTACCTTCTTGCCCTTTGGCAAATCAATGGCCTTTCGCCGGAGCCTCTGGGAGACGGTGGGCGGTTTTCCTGAAACGCTGACCCATTGCGAAGATTTGGTCTTTGCTCTTGCCGCCGAGCGGGCTGGGTTGCGCCGTACCTTTGCGCCGAGTGCGCTTGTCCATTTTCGTCCCCGCGAGTCGTTGGCTGCGTTTGCACGCCAATATTACTTCTACGGGCGTGGCGATGCCATGGCGGGATTGTGGCCGCGGCGTCACCTGTTGCGCTATAGTGTCTATGGGGCACTAGGGGGGCTGTTGGCGGGCGCGTGGCGCTGGCCGCGCCTACGCGGCCCCATTGCTGCCCTCATCTTCAGCGGCGCGGGTGCCTACACCCAAGCGCCCTACCGACGCCTCTGGCCACGTCTGACAGCATATTCCTATGCTGAACGCGCCTATGCCCTAGCGTTGGTTCCCCTCATTCGCTTTGTGGGTGATGTGGCCAAGATGGTTGGCTATGCAGTAGGCAAGCACCGAAAAGCCGATAGCTGAAAAGCCGATAGCTGAAAAGCCGATAGCCGATAGCCGATAGCCGATAGCCGATAGCCGAAAAGCCGAAAAGCCGAAAAGCCGATAGCCGATAGCCGATAGCCGTTTTATACCAATTACCCTTGAACATGCTGCATTATCAAGAACGCTAAAGCCCATTGGAACGCCGTGTTCGGCAATCTGCAATCTGCAATCTACAATCGTAAATGGTATTACCCCTATTTCCTATTTCCTGTATCCTATTTCCTATTTCCTACTCCCTACTCCCTTCCCAAACCCGCTCCGCCACAGCGCGTCCAGAGAGCAGCACGAGGGGGATGCCGCCGCCGGGGTGGGTGCCGCCGCCGACGAAGTAGAGGCCGCGTTGCTCGCGGGCGCGTAGCGGCGGGCGCAGGAATGCGGCAAAGCGGTTGTTGGAAGCAAGCCCGTAGATCGCACCATCGGCGGCATTGTAGCGCTCGGCGATGGTTTGCGGCGTCCAGGTCTCACGGTAGCTGAGATGCTGGCTGAGGTGCGTGAGACCGGCCTGTTCCAAGCGTTGGATGATCATGTCGCCGTAGGCATCTGCTTCGCGCGGCCAGTTGATGCGCCGATGCAGGGCGGGGGTGTTGACGAGGATAAAGAGATTCATGTGGCCCGCCGGGGCATGGCTGGGATCGCTGAGGCTGGTGGCGGCAATGTAGATCGTGGGATCGGCAGCAGGGACGTGGGTGTTGAAAATGGCCGCAAACTCGCTGGGGTAGTCGTGGCTGAAGAAGATGTTGTGGTGGGCGAGTTGGGGGTAGTTGCGGTTGACCCCCAAAAAGAGCATGAAGCCACTACAGGATGGCTCAAGCCGAGCTAAACGTGCGGCGGTATTCTGTGCTTCAGGCAGCAGCGCAGCATAGGCGTAGCGCGGGTCGGCATTGACAATAACTTGGCTGGCGGGCAGTTCTTCGCCGCTGGCGAGGCGCACGCCCTGCACGCTCCCATTGCGCGTGAGGATCTGCCCGACTGGGCTGTTGATCCGCACCTGTACGCCTAACTCCTCGGCGAGGCGCTGCATGGCTTGGGCCAGTTGGTACATCCCGCCTTGCACATACCAACCGCCGGTGGTAAGTTCGATGTAGGCGATCACGTTAAAGGTTGCGGGGCTACGGTAGGGCGAAGATCCGTTGTAGGTAGCGTAGCGGTTGAAGAGTTGGCGCAGGTAGGGGCTACGGAAATAGGCACGCACGGCGCGATCTACGCTGCGAAGGGCGTCAATGCGCGGGCCATCGCGCAAGAGGCGCGGGGTGATCAGTTCGCTGATGCCATCGAAGGGGCGTAGCAGAAAATTATCGGCTACAGCGTTGTAGATGCGGGCGCTGTAGGCGAGGAATTGGAAGAAGCCGGGCAGATCGTCAGGACTGAGGCGTTCAAGCTCCTGCACCAATTGGGGCAAGTGTTGCCATGCATTGAAGGTGGTGCCATCGGGCCATGTGTAGCGACAGGTGGGCTCTACTGGCACAAGCGTGAGGTAGTCGCTCAATTGACGCCCGGCAGAGGCAAAGAGTTCTTCCAGCACCCAAGGCATCGTGAGCAGCGAGGGGCCAGTGTCGAAGGTATAGCCCGCTGCATGCAGCAGATTGAGCTTGCCGCCAACGCGCTCATTCTTTTCCAGCAGGGTCACTTCACGCCCCTGAGCCGCGAGGCGAATGGCGGCGGCCATACCACCGAGGCCCGCGCCGATGATGATGATAGGAGCAGAGGTGTTCATGGCTTTGGGAGGAGGAACAGAAGAACAGGGGAACAGAAGAACAGGGAACAGAAGAACAGAGAACAGAAGAACAGAGAACAGAAGAACAGAAGAACAGAGAACAGGGGAACGGGGGCGCAAAATAGAGAACGGACGACGGCTCATCTATTCCGTCGTCCGAACGAAACATAACGGCGGTGCTTTCGCCCCTCTCCCACAACGTGGGAGAGGGGATGGGGGTGAGGGCCATCACGGGCATTCCCAAGCCCTAGCGGTAGAACCGGATCGCCCCTCGTCACGCTCACCAGCCCTTCTTCTGACCAGGAATTTGGGCACCGAAGATGCTGGGCGGCAGTTTGAAGCCGTGGGCTTCGAGTTTGGCGTTGAACTTGGGACGTACCCCCGTTGGCTTGAGTTCGCAGATGATCTTGCCTTCCGCGCTCTTGCCCTTGATGTCGAGCTTGAAGATGTCTTGTAGCACAACCAGTTCGCCCTCCATGCCCTGCACCTCGGTGATGTAGGTCACTTTGCGCTGGCCGTCGTCGAGGCGGCTCTGCTGGACAATGATGTCAATCGCGGAGGCAATCTGCTCGCGGATAACCTTGAGCGGCAGATCCATACCGGCCATCATAGACATCGTCTCCATACGGGCGAGGGCGTCACGAGGGGTGTTGGCGTGCAGGGTGGTAAGCGAACCATCGTGGCCGGTGTTCATTGCCTGGAGCATGTCGAGGGTTTCGCCGCCACGACACTCCCCGATGACGACGCGCTCAGGGCGCATACGCAACGAGTTGATCACCAGGTCGCGGATCTGGACACGCCCGCTGCCGTCAATCTCGGCGGGCTTCGACTCAAGCCGCACCACATGATCCTGGCCCAACTGGAGCTCGGCGCTATCTTCGATGGTGACGATGCGCTCATCGTCGGGGATGAAATTGGAGAGCACGTTGAGCAGGGTGGTCTTGCCGGAGCCAGTACCACCTGCAACGACGATATTGAGCCGACTGACCACACAGGCGCGCAGGAACTCGGCCATTTCGGGAGTCATCGAGCCAAAGCGCACCAAGTCGTCAATCTTGAGCTTATTCTTCGAGAACTTACGAATGGTGATGGTCGAGCCATCAATGGCACAGGGGGGAATAATCGCATTAACGCGGGAGCCATCGGGCAGACGGGCGTCCACCATTGGCCACTTGCGATCAACGCGACGCCCCAACGGGCGAATGATGCGGTCAATGATCTTGAGGACGTGCTCATCGTTGGCGAAGCGCACTTCAGTGAGGCGCAGCTTGCCCTTCTGCTCCACGTAGATCATATTGGGGCCATTGACCATGACCTCAGAGACGGAGTCATCGTTGAGCAATTGCTGGATGGGCCCAAAGCCCATCAGTTCATCGCAAACCATGGCGAAGAGTTGCTTCACCTGGTCACCGCCAAGGTTAACCCCAGCCTGCTGATAGACGCGGGCGAAGCGCTCTTGGAGCAACTTCTCAGTTTCGGGCGAGCGAGTCAACTCAGTCTGGTTGCCCAGCGAAGCTTGGATGCGGTCTACACACCAGAGCGAGAGTTCCAGCATACGCTTATGGTCAGTAGGCTGGGCGCCATCTTCAACCTTGGGGCTTGCAGCGGGCGCAGCGGCACTCGGCGCAGCAGCAGGAGGTGGAGCAGCAGGCGCAGCAGCGGGCGCAGGGGCAGGTGGTTCAGCTTTGGGGGCTGGCTCACTCTTTGGCGGTGGGGGGGCACCGCCCCCAAGGCGTTTCAACAGAGACATTGGGTATCCTCCGGGTTTTTAATTGGGGGTTCGTGGGGGGCAAACCTATTGCGCTATTTTCTATTTTCTATTTTCTCGTTTCTGTATCCTTCCCTAACGGTAGTATACACACCCCGTATTACCCAAGTTTCACAAAATAGGCTTCACAAGCGCGATCAATCAATTCTTTCGACATAGAGGGCGGAATGCCGCGATACTTCGCCTCATCGAGAATCTGGTCGCAGATGTCGCGGGGATGGCACGAGCGTAGGTCGCGCCCAACCTTCATGTAGTGTTCTTGGAGCAAGTGGCGCAGGCCCTCATCGCTATAGGGAATCTTTTTGCCCTTGCAGACAAGCTGAAAGATGGAGCGATACTCAGTTGGCGAGGGATTGGGCACTTCGATCTTGTGGCGAATACGGCGTAGAAAGGCGTCATCTACCAAATCTTTAGGATTGAGGTTGGTAGAGAAGACAATGAGCACATCGAAGGGTACTTGAAGTTTCTTGCCGGTCTGGAGGGCCAGAAAGTCAAACTTCTTCTCAAGCGGCACAATCCAGCGATTGAGCAGATCCTGGGGGCGACACTTTTGGCGTCCAAAGTCGTCAATCAGGAAGAGGCCACCGTTCGCCTTAAGCTGGAAGGGGGCTTCATAGACTTTAGAGACGGGATCGAAGATCAGTTCAAGCTGTTCAAGGATCAGTTCGCCCCCAACAACAACACGGGGGCGTTTACACACGAGCCAGCGCGCATCAGGGAACGAAGAAGTACGGCCACTCGATCCACCGCCAAATGGTGAAGGGGTATCATCGTGGCCCACCTCGTTTTGTTGAACGATCTGGTGGTTCAGGGGATCGTAGATCTTGATAATCTGGCCATCAATTTCGACGGCATAGGGAATCAGGACATAGCCGCCGAGCATATTGGAGATACCTTCGGCAATGGTGGTCTTGCCATTCCCAGGCGGGCCATAGAGGAAGAGCGAGCGGGCCGAGTTGGCGGCGGGGCCAATCTTATCAAGCATCTTCTCATTGACCACAAGGTGACCGAAGGCTTGGCGGATCGCGGCCTGATCAATCACCATATCACCAATCTCTTGGACTTTACACATCTCAAGGTACTGCTCAAGGGGCACGGGGGCCGGGCCAGCATACTGCGTGCGATCCAGTACCTCGTGAACCTTGAGACGGCCCTTGTTGGTAATAATGTATTGGAACGAACGTTCGCTAAAGCCTCCCTCGGCTCCAATAATGTCTACAAATTCCTCAAGTTTAAGGAATTCAAGCCCCCGATCAATGACCCCAAGGAAGGGCATTTTTATCAACTCTTCGAGGCGTTGGCCGGTGATTGCTCCGGTAAAATAGATAATCTTGAGGATATGATCGGTCATGAACGCCATCGTAAGCCCAGTCTCTTCAATCGAGGTGGGCTGAGGGGGAATATCGGGCATTGCTGCTTTATCAGGTGCAGCAGTAGGTGTAGCAGCGGGTTGCGAAGAGGAAGCAACCTCATTGAGACGGAACGGCATAGAACCTCCTTTGGCGGTTGCAAAGCGCCGCCCCTTAGGGGAAGGATACAGAAACGAGAAAATAAGTTTGCGCCATCAGGATGCGCTGAATGTCACCAAACTTGTAAAGTATCCTGAAACCATCCCCTAGTAGTATAAACCGCTGCTCAGGGAAGTGCAAGGGTAGCGCTACCTGTTCCTACAGCACACCAACGGTTGAATTATCCCCCAACAGCAGACGATATGCCTTGGGTTTGAGCGGGCTGCGCCCAATCTCGACATTGCGCCCCACGAGGCTATCCTCTAAGCGTCCGGGCAAACCACGGATACTGCTGTATTCAAGCACAATACTATGTTCAATCTCGCTATCCTCAATATGGCAATCGTGGTAAATCGAGGTAAACGGCCCCACATAAGCATTGAGAATGCGCGTCTTCTCGCCAATGATTGCCGGGCCGCGAATGGTCGAATTGATAATTTCGGCCCCTGGCTCCACAATCACTTTACCAATCAATTGCGAGTCACGATCCACATAGCCCTGCACCAGCGGCGTTAGCTCTTCAAGAATCAGCCGATTCGCCTCCAACATATCGTCCTTCTTGCCCGTATCGATCCACCAACCATCGTGGATATAGGGAAAGACGCGGTATTTGGCCGCAACGAGCCACTGAATCGCATCGGTAATCTCCAACTCACCGCGTAGTGAAGGCTGAATATTATTGACCGCCTCGAAGATATGGTGGTCAAACATGTAGATACCAACCAGCGCCAGATCGCTACGCGGCTCTCGCGGCTTTTCTACCAGGCGCTCAATTCGACCATCATCGTCTAGTTCTGCGACGCCAAATGATCGTGGATCAGCTACCTGCTTCAGCACAATTTGAGCATTGTAGTCGCTATGACCAAACTGCTGAATGAGCGAACTGATGCCACCTTGGATACAGTTATCGCCCAAGAACATGACAAAGCGATCATCACCCAAAAAGGCTTGGCTAATCTTGACCGCGTGGGCAAGGCCACGGGGCTCATCTTGGGGGATATAGGTAATGCGTACATCCCAGCGTCGCCCGTTACCCACCGCAGCGCGAATCTCATCGCCCGTATCCCCAATCACAATCCCAATGTCGCTAATGCCTGCATCGCGGATCGCCTCAATCACGCGAAAGAGTACCGGCTTATTGGCTACCGGCACCAGTTGTTTTGCACTCGTATAGGTAATTGGACGCAAGCGCGTCCCTTTGCCACCACTGAGAATCAGACCCTTCATGAGTTTCTTTTCCTTACTTTTTGTCTCTGGAATCTGTAGGGCTACGCCCTACACCCCGTTGAACGGAGGGAGGATGCGAGGGAACCTGGTTCCCTCGCACACCCTTCCCTTTGGTGGGAGGCGAAGCCTCGCCGGACGGAGGGAGGATGCGAGGGAACCTGGTTCCCTCGCGCACCCTTCCCTTCGGTGGGAGGCGAAACCTCGCCGCCGAAGGGTTCGTGAGGGAACTTGGTTTCCTCACGAACCCTAAACACCAAATGCTCCCTCGCGCCAAGCTTGGGCGCGAGGGAGCATGTATCGGTTACAAGAATGAGGCAACAGCCATGCTCACGTTTAGCGGTACGGACGAACAGCACCGACGTAGGTATTCTGCCAGTAGCTGCTCCAGATGTTGGAGATCTGCACACCGTAGCGCGGGGTCATCGCGTGAACCATCTGGCCACCGCCGATGTAGATGGAGACGTGGGTAATCCCTCGCCCGCCAGCGGTACCGGCGAAGAACATCAGGTCGCCAGGGGCAAGGTTGCCCATCCCGCCGATCATCGCACCAACCCGCGAGCTATACTGCGAAGCGGCAGTGCGCGGGAGGTGGACACCGAACTGGCGGTAGACATAGCTGGTCAGACCGCTGCAATCGAAGCCACTGGGGCTGGAACCACCCCAGACGTAGCGCGAGCCGACGAACTGAACTGCAAAGCTCGCAACATCACCACTGGCCCGCACGTTGACTGGGGCAGCAACCGCTGCACTAGCGCCACCACCACCGCCACCAGTGCGCGCCACCGGCGTGCGTACAGGGAGAGCCGGGATATTGTTGGTGACAGGCACGCGCCGCGCTGCCATCGGCGAAACACGCAGCAGATCGGAGAAGACCCACGCCCTTGTCCCGCTGCTCAACTGCACATGGTACCAATCGCGGTGACGGGCCAACAGGGTCACGCCGGTACCGGAGTTGACGGAGCCAACCCGATCATAGGCAGAACCGGGGCCACGGCGCAGATTGACCGAGTTCTCAAGTACGGTACCAACCAAGGGCGGATTGGGATCGGGGATGGTGGTAGCTTCGGGGATGCGCTCGACCACGCCGGGAACAATGTTGAGAAACTCATCGGTGACCCAACCATACTGCGTGCCATACTCAACCAAGAACCAGCCATTGTACTGCTGGATGAGGGTAAGTTCCTGGCCGGCGCTCATGCGCGCCATACTGACATAGTTGGTACCGGGGCCATCACGCAGATTAAGGTTCTGCTCGCGCACAACCGCAATCTTGGGCGGCGGCGGCGGCGGGATCATCTCGGTGGGCACCTGATCCAGGGTGTAGAGTACGGCTTCAGGAATATCCACCAACTCAGCGGCAACCCAATAGAGCGTTGCATCACCCTCACGCTGTAGTTGCAGCCACTCACCGTGGCGCGCCAGCACTTCAACTTGTTCCCCGGCATTAACGCGGGTCACCTCATCATAGGCCAAGCCGGGGCCATCACGCATCCGCACCGAATCGGCGGCAATGGTTGCTCCAATAATCGTTGGGGCCAAGACATCACTCAGGGGTGCGAGTGAGATCGGCACGGGCAAGGCAGCGCTCTCGTCCAGCGGCGGATCGCCAACCAGGGGTAGCGCCTCGCGGCCTGTCAGATCAATCGTACCCATACCGACGCCATGATGATCGGTATAGATCGTACTTGCCGCCTCGTGGGCCACCGGCGCTGTTGCCGGGGTACGGGCGGGCAGTTGGCTCAACAAAAGCGCCAAAGGCAATATCAGCGCAATAACCGTGTGGAGCAAAAAGCGAAGCGGCAGATGGGCAAACCAGAGCTTGGGTGACGTTAGAAGATTAACGATGAGCCGACTCACATCAGCGACCGAATGTCGCTGTTGCCGATAGCGATCACGACGGTTGGCAGCAATCTGTTGGAGCTGCTCAACATCACTCTGGGAAGGCGCAGGCATGCGCTTAGTATTAAGCTCGATCATGGAGCAATCCACCTCACTTGAAGCCCCGCGACGCAGGTAGTTCGGGCCTACTAGCCCTTGACACGCTCCTGGTGTCGGATGACCACACTCGTAGTCATTGCGGGGGGTTTGCTGACTATACCATAAGAACGCACAGCCCGCAAGCGTCAGTATGCCATCAGCTTGCTCTCATTGGTTGCAGTGTAATAGAGCAATTGACTCTTGTCAATAGTACCAGCTTTTAGCCCGTTCTAATGCGCCAAAGACCCTCCTTTCCCTTGTTAGATACGCGCTCAAGCGTGGTGCTAGTGTAAAGCCTTTCATGAGCTTAAACGCACAATAGCAGCCTATTTGCAGTATCAGAATCGCTTTCAGGTGGGTATGTCTAAGCTGATAAGCGGCGGGCCTAGCTGATAATGATTGTCAGTTTACCCGAAGAGCGAGTCGTGCTTGTCAAGGGACTAAGGTACTAAGAGATGGTTTCAGAAAGCGGAAGGCCGCTTTACAATGCTGCGAGGATGCGTGAGGCGAATACCCACCAAGCACATAACGCCAATAGTTGAGGCTAGCTTTGACAAGGTCAAGTGGTGCAACCGCTTGGCCGCGTACTGGCACATGGTAGGCCAAAAAGCCATGATCGCGCAGTTGTTTGAGGGTACTCAGTTGGGTGGCTGGGGCGACGATCACGAGGATGCGGGGGGGCGTCGTGCTACTCACGTCAGCTAACAGATCAAGCCGCGCAGTGCAAGGAATGGTGTGCAGGACCTCCTCTGGCAGACCATAGGTGATCAAATCGGTTTGTAGCGTGCTGTCACCTGCTCCTATCAGGACGATCTGCGCAATAAAGCCACGGCGGTAGAGCTCAAGAATATGTTCACGCAAGGCGGCTGGTGGTACTTCAGGTACCGCCACAAGAGCAAGATCGGCATGGCGTAGCTCTTCACGCTGGGTTAGCAGCCATGCTGCGACGATACCCAATAAGAACGCCAGCACAATGATGCTTCCAAGCACGCTACTGAACACCTTGAGTTGTTGTCTAACCTGACGCCAAATTAGGAGGCTTTGCTGTGGGTGTTCTTCGTTCAACTACTCACCTGATCAACTCTGCAATGACCTGTTGCAAGCGTCGTGCTTCAAAAGGTTTGGCAATCACTACGTCGGCACCACGATCTTGGGCTTCTTCTTCACTGAACTGTGCGCCCCAGCCGGTCACGAGGACAATTTTGATCCCTTCGACGAGCGTGCGAGCATGGGCTATCAGATCCCAACCTGACATGCCTGGCATACCTAAATCGGTACAGATAATCGAAAAAGATTCATCAGCAAGACGGCGCAAAGCTTCAGCACCATTTTGTACGCCAACAATGTGATGACCCATGCGCCCAAGTTGCCGCATGAGGACTTGACGTACCGCATCATCGTCGTCTACCACAAGAATACTGTGGCTTACCATTGTGGGGTGTATCTGCGCCCCAACAGTCTCGCGCGGCGGAGCAAGGCGTGCTGGGAGGTAGACCCGAATACTTGTGCCTTGCTGTGGGGCACTTATGACATCGATCTGGCCGTAGTGATGTTGTACCACCCTAAAGACCATGGTCATGCCCATACCAGTCCCCTCTTGCCCCTTAGTGGTAAAGAAGGGGTTAAAGATATGTTCGCGCACCTCAGGACTCATGCCGATGCCATTGTCGCGCACTTCTAGCAAAATAGATGGTTCGCAAAGGGGTGAACTTTTAGCTTCAACCAGAGCGGTACGCAGGGTCAATTCGCCACCATTAGGGAGCGCGTCAATTGCGTTCAGGATCAGGTTCGTGGTCAGATCGCGCAGTGCCGGGCCATCACCCGCAATGAGCGGTAAGTTGGTTATCTCACGTCGGATAGTAATCGTAATCCCGTGGCTTTGAGGATTATCACGCCAGCGCGGGCGCGTGATCGCAATGCTCTCACTAACAATTTCATTCAGGTCAACCCCTCCGTTGGGCAGGGCGTAGTTCGTTTGGGCAAAGTTCTGTAGCCGCCGTACCGTTGCAGCGCCGTCAATGGCAGCCCGTTCAATCACCTGTAGGTCATGGTGCAAGTGGCTAGGCAACGTTTCATTGAGCAGGAGCTGCGTATGGCCCAAGATGCCGGACAGGAGGTTGTTGAAGTCGTGAGCAACACCACTTGCCAACTCACCCAAGGTACGCAAGCGTTCACTCTGGGTCAGCAACTCTTCGCTACGTTGTAACTCGGCTTGACGCGCAATACATTCAAGCACCATTGCCATCTGGCCCGCAAGCGCCTCTACAAGCTGGAGATCATGCTGACGAAACGAGCCAGTTTGGGTGCTTTCAATGATAATGATCCCTAGTATCTGCTGCGTACCCTTGATCGCCACGATCAACTCCGCAGCCGTTTCGGGCAGTTCGGGCAACGCAACATAGAGTGGCTCATGCTGCACATCATTGACCAGCATGGTCTGGCCGGTGCGTGCAACAAATCCCGCAAGGCCCACATACAAACTGAAGTGCTGTTGGAAGAACCACGTATCGGCAGGTGTAATGACCCCATAGCCTGTCTTGACGATGAGTTGCTCGCCTTCAACGAGCCCAATCAATACCTGATAGTAGCCGAACGTGTGGTGGAGCAGGTAGGCCACTTCATTCAGTACGGCCTCGACCTCATGGAATTGGTTGAGTCGCAGGCTGATCTTATGCAGCAGTTGGAGTTGATTGGTACGCGTTTGGGTTTCTTGCAACACATGCTGGTGATTGTTCTCCGCTGCAATATGCAAAGCTTGCTGCTGCTGCTGCTGCTCAACCAGATGATCATGGGTGAGTAAGAGGGCAATCTGCTTGGCAGTAAAATCGATCAGATCAAGCTCTGCATGTTGCCAATAGCGTCTGGGGCGCTGAGCGTGCACCACCAGCCAGCCAAGTGTGCCATCAGGCGTGGTGAAGCGTCGCTGAACTTCATGCTCGCTTGCATCCAATTGCGCACTCTGCTCCTCATCGAACTGGCTCGGTTGCCACGAGGCTCGGATTGGTTGGCTCTGATCTGTTGTCGCCAACACATGGTAGCCCGTCGTTGTGAGGTTATAGACGCTACAGGGAGCCTGTTCTAAGCTGGTACTCAACTCGTTCAGGATGTGCTGCACAAGCTCGGCCACCGGAAATTTGAACCGTGCTGCGCGTAGTACCAAGCTCGTTATCCGCTCGCATGCAGCCATGGAGCGCAGACTGGTGGCTGCCATCGCAGTATCAATGGCAATCGCTGCATAGCTAGCGAAAATCTCAACTAATTGGGTTGTTGCCGGATTGAAGAGGCTCTGCGTTCGCATCTGAGCCAGATTGATGACGCCCACATTGCGCTCGCGCACCCGCAGAGGCAGGGTCAGCAGGGTCGCATCTTGTGGCGTTCCAAGTGGCACAAAACGCGGATCGGTATACGCCTGATTGATATGCACTGGTTGCCCGTAGAGCGCTACCCAGCCAGCAATACCTTCGCCCAAACGAAACTGGTAGTGCTCAACATGCTCATGCGCCACCCCGTTGGACGCAACAATGCGTAACACTTGGCGCTGCGGATCCAGCAACATAATCGAAACAGTATCAGCACCACTCAGTTGCCGTACTGCTGTCAAAATACGTGCAAAAATCTCGTCAAGATCGAGTGATGAACTGACAAGTCGACTCAACTCGAGCATGACGTCAATCGAATTGTTCTGCTGCTCATGCTGGTCCATATGTGTCGCCGCTTACCATCGGAGGGCAGCGTCCGATGATTCTGCCGAGGGAGTGGAAGCCATGTAACCATTCTTCACTTTTATTATACCCGATAGACTCGGCATAGATTTTTTAAGCTTTCATCTCACTATCAGGTATGAGTCATCGTCTGTTCATGCACCTCTGCTAGAAGAAAGGGGGATCCGCGTTTGCTTTAACATGATTTTGTTAGGGATGGTTCGTGGCGGCTTTACAGTTTGCGAGGACGCGAGGACGCGAGGACGCGAAGCCCTCGCCTCACGCAGCCCCAATACTTACAGTTTGTGAGGACGCGAAGCCCTCGCCGCTTCGCCTCACGCATCCTCGAAAGGGAGGTTTATCGTGATCACTATGCTTCGTCGCCTCACGCTTGGTGCGTTGCTGGGCCTGGTGGTGGCCGCGCTGCTGCTGGCACGCCGCTCTGAGGCTCTTCCTAGCTACGATTACATGCCTGAACAGGTGGTTTTGACGACTCCGGCGTATGCTGGGGCGGAGACGCTTGTGTTGGATGAGGTGGAAGATGGCTTCCTCGCGCCGGTCACCGCAGCAGCACGCCCTTTTACCCATATGCTGCTCCGCTGGGAGGCGAACCATCCTGATGATGCATTGCTGCAATTGGAAGTGCGGGCGAGCCTTGATGGTGAGGATTGGAGTGATTGGGGTGAGTTGAGTGAAAATGACGATCTCTGGGTACCCGAAGACGGCCCGGAGGTCTTTTGGAGCCAAGAACTCTATGCGGGTGCGGGGATGCAGTTCTGGCAGGTGCGGGTGCAGGTAGCGCCCAATGAAGCTGGTGAGTGGCCAAGCCTACGACGCATCGAGGTGAATAGTGTGGATGCCCGTTTTGGCCCTGCCGAGCCACTGCAAGAGCGTGATGCCCCAGCCGAGGCCCGTGAGCGCATGGGCCGCCCCCCGGTGGTCTCGCGTACCGCCTGGGGTAGCCCTGATGGTCAGGGGAGCCGCGCTACGCCCGCCTATCGCTCGGTAACCCACCTGGTGGTACACCATACCGCCGAGGGCAACAGCCTGCGCCCTGGTCAAGTCTGGGCCGATCGGGTGCGTGCGATCTGGACGTTTCATACGATTACGCGGGGCTGGGGCGATATTGGTTATAACTATTTGATCGATCCCAATGGCGTGATCTATGAGGGCCGCGCTGGTGGCGATGATGCGGTCGGGTTCCATGATACGGCCAACTTTGGCTCGATGGGCGTAGCCGTGATTGGCACCTATAGTCACGTTGATCCACCGCCTGCCGCAATGAATAGCTTGGTCAATCTGCTGGCATGGAAGGCCGCCCAAAGGAAGATTGACCCCCTAGGCCGCTCCTACTACCACGGTTGTGCCATTAGCAGCCTGTGCCGCAGATTTACGCCAAGTGCGATTCTTCCCAACATTGCGGGCCATCGCGACGTTACCCCTGAGCATACCACATGCCCTGGCGACCGCTTGGCTGATCGTCTGCCCGAAGTGCGCCAGCGTGTCCATGCGATGGTGGCCAACTTGCCGCCCCCCGTCAACCTCGAGTTGAGCGCGGTACGCTACGAGCGCACCAGCCTGCCTGCTGGCGAATTGCTCAAGGTGATCTTTACGATCCACAACACCGGCGGGCTCACCGTGACCGGCCAAGCGCCTGAAGCTGCGCCACTCGGCCTTGTGGCCACCGGCTTAGGCATAGAGGAGAGCCATGTCTATGATGAGGGTGAATGTTTCCTGAGCGCACCGGGCTTTCCCAAAGAGGAGGGACGTTTCCGCGTGATGCTGGGGCCGGTCGAGGATGCCCGTCAGCCCGCATGCCCCGAACCGACGGGGGGCTACCCGTGGCGCTGGGGCATCAGTGGCAGCTTGGCTCCCGGTGAGCAGCGCGAATTGGTGGGCTATGTGCGCCTACGTACCCCCGGCGAAGTGACGCTACGCGCAGGGGTCATTCATGAATATGTGGCCTATACCGCCCAAGACGTAGCGCGAACGCGGATTACGGTCGATCAAGAGCGCCAAGTGCCCCTGCCAGCCGCCTATGATCAGCATTTGCAGCCCCTTGTGCATGTCTACCGTCTGGGGCGGGTGCCAACGAATCTGTTGGCCCGCAGCAACGATCCGACTACCTCGCTGCGCGGCGATTACGTGGGCAGCTTTGCGTGGGACGGCAGCGAGCGGCAGTGGGGTGAGCATGGCCCCTTGCCCGGTTCCGAGAACTTTGTCAGCCTTGAGCAGACGCGGGTGTTTGAGGCACCAATAACGGGTACCTACACGTTTGAAGTGAGTACCAATGGGGCAGCGTGGCTCTGGATCAACGGGGAGACGGTGGTTGCCCATGCCAACCACGGTGTTCACAGCAGTAGCAGCGGCAGCATCGAGCTTACCGCCGGGCCGCATGTGCTTGCCTTCAAGATGTTCACGCTCACCGGCGCACCAATTGCGGGCTACCGCGTACAACCGCCCGACCATGACCACTTCATCAACGTGAGCGAAGGGCTGCTGACGGAAGCAGAGGGGCAATTTGGCAACCACTTCAGGAGCCTTGCTGCGCTCAACCTAGCCGCCGACGATCTTGGGGGCGGTGGGATTGCCGAATTCCTGGTTGCCCTCAACGATGGCCCGTGGCAAAGCTTTCGCAGCCCTTTGGTACAGATTGAGGCTGAAGCGTTGCCGCCCGGCCCCAACCTATTGCGCTACCGCGCAATTGACCAAGCGGGCAATTGGTCGGCTGAACACCACCTGCAGATCGTGATTGAACCAGAGATGGAAGAGGAGCAAGGAGAAGAAGAGGGCGAAGAGGAAGAGGATGAGGAAGCACAGGAAGTGCAAGATGCAGAATATACGACCTATCTCCCTCTGGTGGTACGGTGAACGGATAGTGAGAATAGGGCTTTGGGATGCCCTATTACGATTGCAGATTGCAGATTGTAGATTGTAGATTGCAGATTGCAGATTGCCAAACATGGCGTTCCAATGGGCTTTCGCGTTCTTGATAATGCGGCATGCTCAAGGGTAATTGGGCAATAGCGCAAAAACCACGCTGTTGGGGAAGCAGATGTTGTTGCGTACCCCATTACGTTGTCACTCTGAGTACCTCATGGCCCGCAGGCCAGTGGCACGGAGAGAAACAGCGTGAGTGCGCTGCCCCTCCGCTGGCTGAGCTTGTCGAAGCCAGCGGAGGGTGGCGGCGCAGCGGTGCGGGGCTTCGACAAGCTCAGCCACCGCGGCACGGAGAGAAACAGCGTGAGTGCGCTGCCCCTCCGCTGGCTGAGCTTGTCGAAGCCAGCGGAGGGTGGCGGCGCAGCGGTGCGGGGCTTCGACAAGCTCAGCCACCGCACCACCGCGCCGCCTTAGG
>NZ_NQWI01000107.1 GCF_002532535.1 Candidatus Viridilinea mediisalina | reverse complement strand
TTGGCGTTGGAGTGCCGGCTTTAGCCGGCTAAAGCCGGCACTCCAGCGTGTGCCCTCCGGCTTTTCAGACAGCTTCTTAGGTCTTTAAGCAATCACAAGGGGGACAAAGATACGATGTAGCTCTGATGGCTGCTGTTGATCTGCTCGTACCACGATGATTGTGTAGCTGCGCGTGGTAGTGCCATCAGACGCGGTTACGAATAGCGTGATGCGATTTGCCCCCACCACAAGTTCGATTGGCACTGTAGGATCGAAGGGGTTGCCATTGAGGGTAATCATCGCATCGGGCTGCATCGCGCTGGCTGACATCGTCACGCTGCTGACGCTATACTCAACCGCCGCCGTGTAGCTCGTCGTCGCGGGCGCAAAGTTGGGGCTGAGTGTGACGCTGCTCAGTGCAAGGTTGCTCAGGCTGGCATCGTTGCTGGAAGGTGTTGGGGTGTGGGTGGGGGTGGGGGTGGGGGTGTGAGTGTGGGTTGCCGTCGGCGTGGCGGTCGCCGAGGGCGTGTGGGTCGCCGTCGGCGTGTGGGTTGCCGTCGGCGTAGCGGTCGCCGTCGGCGTAGCGGTCGCCGTCGACGTAGCGGTCGCCGTCGACGTAGCGGTCGCCGTCGGCGTAGCGGTCGCCGAAGGCGTGTGGGTCGCCGTGGGCGTGGCGGTCGCCGAAGGCGTGTGGGTCGCCGTGGGCGTGTGGGTCGCCGTGGGCGTGTGGGTTGCCGTGGGCGTGTGGGTTGCCGTCGGCGTAGCGGTCGCCGTCGGCGTAGCGGTCGCCGTGGGCGTATGGGTTGCCGTCGGCGTGGCGGTCGCCGTGGGCGTAGCGGTCGCCGTGGGCGTGTGGGTGGCCGCATCACGCGACACCACGATGGTATAGGTGCGCGTCGTGCTACCATCGGGCGCGGTAACTACGAGCGAGATCGTATTGCTACCCACCGCAAGTGGCAATGCCGTTGCCGCATCGAATGGGCTGCCATTGAGCGTGATGCTTGCTTCAGTTTGACTCGCGCTGGCCGACACCGTCACGCTGCTGACGCTATGCTCCACCGCTGCCGCATAGCTTGTCGTCGCGGGTGCAAAACTGGGGCTGAGCGAGCCACTGCTCAACGCGAGGCTGCTCAGGCTCGCGTCACCACTCAAATCCAACGGTTGCCCCGTGAGCGTCATGTTATCGAAGCGGTTATTGCCACTATCTCCAGCGGCGTTCGTACCACCAAAGGTAATCCGCACTGCAAACTCGGGGTTATGATTTGCACCAGCAATAGCCGAGAAATCGAACGCTACGAGTTGGTAGGTTTGAAGTGGTACCACTACCGGCATCCCAAAGTTCAGCCACGGGCCCGCCTCACTCAAACGGTAGGCGAGTTGCTGCGTCTGGGCACCATTATTGGTACGTGTGGTAACAAAGCGCAACACGAGATCGCTATAGCCCGTTGTTGGCAACTGCAACTCAAGCTGACGGGTGTCCGACGGATTGCGTACACGCAGCGCTCGTCCGGCGGGAAACGCTAGTTGAGCATTGAGGTTGTCATCATTCTCACCAGCAGCAACATTGACGCGATCCAGATAGCCTGCGCCGCCACCGGGGTAGGTGATCTGCGCTCCAGTGAGCAGGGCATAGTCAGCGGGCAGCGGATCGTTCAACGTACCGGAGGGAAGATCATTAAAGTGCCAGTAGTGGATCAGGGTCGCCTCGGGCAGCGGCTCAAAGAGCGCGGTGAGCATCGGCGTAGAACCAGGCAGCAGGCTAAGCGTACTACTCGTCTCTGCCGGAAGCTCCTGCCAGCCGATGAAGCGATGGCCCGGCAGCGGAATAGCAGTCACCTCCACCGCAATACCGGGGAAGTAGTACCCTTGCCAGGGGAAGGGTTGCAGCGGATTGGGCAGGTTGGGTGTATCACTGTTCAATCTCAAGGAGTTGATCTGCAGGTAGCCATGGTTAACATCCGAGACATTGAAATTCATCGCAATACGGTAATCAACGCCAAATTGGGCGCGCACATGGCTTTCGAGGTGTGGTGGACGATCATTGCCAAAATTGATCACTGCCGTAGCATCGGGGTGGTAGAGATCACGCCAGCGAGCATGATGTTCAGTGAAGTAGGGCGAGATTTCGCCCCGCATCGTGGCCAGCAACGCCTGCACATGGCTGGGTTGGAAGGTGGTATTGAGGTGATCGGCCATCGTATTGAGGAACTGGTCACGGAAGATGGGGTTATCGAGCAGACGCCGGAGCATCAGCGTCGCCCAATTCTGGCCATATGCGCCATGCATCGCCCAATCGAGCGTGTTATGGTTGGATCGGTCTTCAAATTGACTAAAGCCAAAATCGAGATCAAACAAGATCCAGCGCCAGCGCCCATCGTGTTCAGGTGGTGCCCCTGGCGAGGTGTCTGGCGTAATTTTGCGCCAGTAGCGCAGATTATTGTGGGGCCAATCAGTATTGGCGATATAGATCTGGCCAACGTTGTAGCGAATGAAATTATCAATATCCATGCGCTCGGCAACATAGGCAAAGTGAACAGGATCGGCCATATCGTTATCACGAATGTAGTCGCGTAGCGCGATAAAATCGAGGCGATCCTGCTCACGTCCTTCCTCCAGGTTGGAGTGACCATCGAGCAGGGCAATCTCGTCCGGATCGATCAGGTAATGGGAGGCGAGCATAAAGCGATCAATACGCTCACGGATATTGATCAACCCCCAAAATTCGCCATTAATGAACTGAATGGCTGGCTGGTAGGCTTGATGATCGAGATTCAGTGGGCGCAGCAGCGTCGTGATAAAACCATCGCGGATGCGCGACTGATTGTAGTCATTACCCGAATTGCGTAGCAGAATGCGCTGGAAGGAGGTAATGGGCTGCTGATTGACCCGATTGGTGAGGCCCGGAAAGAGCGGGTAGTTGATCACACCCGGCGGATCATAGCCGCTCCGCGCATAGAGCCGGATTGTCTTTTGGGGTGCGGTGCGTGTCCAACCGCCGTGCAGCCGCCAACCGAGATTCTGGCTAAAGACCCGCCCCTCATCAGGGCTAAAGAGTTCCATGTGGGCTGGAAATTCATAGGTATTACCCCTGCGCGAGTAGTTGCCTCCACTGCCACCACCCGCTTCAGCGCCTGGGTTGGCACGCCGCCAATCGTCAAAATCGCGGCCAGCCACATAGATGCCCTGCTCATAATCAAACAGATCGGCCTCTTCCAGCGCCAGCGAGACCACCGGCAATTGGTAGCGGCTCGCCCCTTCGGGTGTAACAAAGTAGGTATGCGTGGTAATTGGGCTATGCAGCGCATCAGCACGCACCGCAATGGCCCGCACCAGCGTGCCCTTGAAGGTTGGGCCAGTAGGCGTGAACCAAGGTTGCCTATGGTAGGTGGTTGCCCGTCCGGTAATGCGATCAGGTTCTGCCGCCCGATCCACAATCGGCAAGGCCGTCGTGTAGGTGAAGGTCTGCACACTTGCGGTGAGCAACTCATTGTAGGGGGCGCTATCGGGATCATCGCCGGGTTGTTCGGCGTAGCGCTGCTTATACTGATAGGTGCGCCCCAACAGATTGGCCGGATCGGGCCGTGAACCATCAAGGGTATAGTAGATGGTCACCTCAGGATCAGCATGGCTAATCGTCAGATCGAACCCATCCGTATAAAAACCACCACTATGAGAAAATTGCGGTGGTGTAAGGATCGCACTATAGCTTGGTGTACTATTGCTGGCACCTGGCGTAGGCTCAGCAAAAAAGCGCCAAACTCCGGTACCATCAGGGCTACGGCCATAGGCCACATCACGGGCCAAACTCACCGCATCCACACTATCAAGGAGCGTCCCATCAGGATGGGTCAGCAAAAGCGGATCACCAGCAGCACTTATCGAGAAGTTGGTATGCAGCTCACCCAACGGATCGCGCCGATCCTTGCCCGAAGCCCAGACCAGCAGAAAACCATTGGGCGGCAAGGTCACTGCCGGGAAGGTCCAGCGCAACGGGCGAGTGGGATCATCCGAAAGCCCCAAGCCCTCCAGATTGAGCGTCGTGCTGCCATAATTATGCAGCTCGATCCAATCCTCAAAATCACCATCAGCATCAGCAATTGTCGAACCGTTGGAAGCAACAAACTCGTTGATGACAAGGTTTGCAAACAGTTCAGGATTGGCACGAAGAGGGTGGGGCGTGAGTGTGGCAAGAACGAAAAGGATTAGGGCGAGAATGAGACAAATGGTGCGGTAGTTTCCTGAACGGAGGGTACGACTATCGTTAGGCATAGCGTCTTCTCCATGAACTACCAAAAGAATTTGATACTTCGTAGTATAGCATGCCACCGGCTGATGGTCTTCGAGTACACACCCGATCCCACATTGTTACCAAACGCATGACTGTGCTATACTGCACGCGAACACCTCATAGCATTTATGATTGCAGATTGCAGATTGTAGATTGCAGATTGTGGATTGTAGATTGTAGATTGTAGATTGCCGAACATAGCGTCCCAATAGGCGTTAGAAGCTGTCTGAAAAGCCAGTGGGCACACGCTGGAGTGCCGGCTTTAGCCGGCTAAAGCCGGCACTCCAATACCAGTCCATAGACTTTTCAGACAGCCTCTTAGCGTTTTTGATACTGCGGCATGTTCAAGGGTCATTGGTATAACCACAGTAACACGAGGAGTGTATGGCCGCCAGAGGCAGCAATAAGACAACCGGGGGCCGGAAGCCTGCAACCAAGCCGCGTGCCCCGAAACGCACAACCCAGGCGAACCCTCGCCCCGCTCTGTTGCGCCCTGAACATCAGCGCGATCTCTTTGCCCTGAGTCTGATTACGATTGCTCTGGTGACGATTATCTTCTTTGCGACGGGTGTCGCTGGGGGGATTGGGGCCTTGTATGTTGCGGTGGTGCGTCAAGCCTTTGGGGCTGGCGCACTGGTGGTGCCCATAACCCTGGGGTTGCTCGGTTTGGCTATCCTTATCCAAGAGCAGTTCCACGATTCGCAACTGAGCGCGGCCAATGTGGTTGGCACCTTGTTGATCATTACGTCAATCTTGGGGCTGCTTGAGCTACCAATCTACCCGTTGGCGCTCGATCTGCGCACCGATGAGGGCGGCGGTTGGTTTGGTTTTTGGCTGATTCAGCTCTCTAATCAGGCGATTGGCCTGCCTGCAACGACGTTGGTGCTGGTGGTGCTGGGGCTGGCCGGGGTTTTGTTGACCTTCAACCTTACGCTGCGCGAGCTGCTCATTGGCCTAGCGCAGCGTAGCGCCAGTTTCTGGGCGATGCTCTGGGGCGGGCCGCGCCATCCCCGTGCGCCGCGCGCAACCTTGGCTGATGCCGATCTGCCCTTTACCCCGCCGCCCCAAGGTGAGGATCTGGTGCCAACGCCTATTGCGGCCCGCCCAACCCGCGCCAGCCTCTTTCAACGCCCCGGGAAGTCCTCGGACGCGCCTGCCCCTAAGCCAGAGCCTGCCGAAGCAGCAGCAGCCAAGCCTAGTGCAAAAAGTGGCGCTGCACAACCTAAAGCTGCGCCAGCAAAGGCAAAGGCTCAAGCCCAACCACCCGAGCAAGCCAAAGCTGCTGAAGCAACGCCTGAGGTGGAACAAGAAGAGCTTGAAGGCTTTGCCCTTACCCAAGTCCATCGCGCCTGGCCCCTGCCACCGCTCGACATGCTCGAGCAGACCTCCTCCGATGGGCGCATGGGCGATCCCGACATCCGCTCGCTTTCGCGCACGATTGAAGATACGCTCGCCAGCTTTAAGGTTGAAGCCCAGGTGGTCAATGTCAACCCCGGCCCGGCGGTTACCCAGTTTGAAGTGCAGCCCGCCGTGGGCGTGAAGGTGAGTAAGATTACGTCGCTTGAAAAGGACTTGGCACTGGCCCTCGCCGCCTCATCAATCCGCATCGAAGCGCCCATTCCGGGCAAATCGGCGGTGGGCATCGAGATTCCCAACTCCTCTATTTCGGTTGTGGGCCTGCGCGAGGTGGTTGATAGCGAAGAGTTTGAGTTGAGCAAAGGGCGCATGAAGCTGCCGCTCGGCAAAGATATTAGTGGCAACCCCGTTGTGGCCGATATGACGCGCATGCCCCACCTGCTCGTCGCAGGGGCCACCGGCTCCGGTAAATCGGTCGCGGTCAATGCCTTCCTCTGCGGCCTGCTGCTGCGCCATACGCCCGACGAACTCAAAATGATCCTCATTGACCCCAAGATGGTCGAGATGATTGTCTATAACCAGATCCCCCACCTGCTCTCGCCGGTGGTCACCGAACTTGAACGGGTGGTGCCCACGCTCAAGTGGGCCACCCGCGAGATGGAGCGGCGCTATAAGATTTTTGCGCGTCACGGTGTTCGCAACCTCGATAGCTACAAGCAACTGGCACGCAAACGGGCCGACCTCGAGCCGATGCCCTATATTCTGATTGTGATTGATGAGTTGGCTGATCTGATGATGATGGCCCCCGATGAGGTTGAGACCCACATCTGCCGTTTGGCCCAAATGGCCCGCGCTACGGGTATTCACCTGATCATTGCGACCCAACGCCCCTCGGTGGATGTCATTACTGGGCTGATCAAGGCCAATTTCCCCTCACGCATCGCCTTTGCGGTGACTTCGCAAGTAGATAGCCGCGTGATCCTTGATGTTCACGGGGCCGACCAGTTGCTCGGACGGGGCGATATGCTCTATATGGCTGCCGATGCGGCCAAGTTGGTGCGCATCCAGGGCACCTTTGTCTCGGATCGTGAAGTGGAGAAGCTGGTTGCGTTCTGGCGGCAAGCCACGCCGCCCGACGCGACGCCTAGTGGCAGCAAGGATTCCAAGGCGGCCCAACAGCCCGGTGGCAGCTTGGGCATGCATGGCCCGCCCTTCAGTGGCGCACTGCCCGGCCCAGCGCCAAGTGAGGCCAACTCCAAGCCCAAGAGCGCTAGCCCCCCGCCTCCCGCCGACGAAACATTCCGCCCGCCCGCCGAGTTTCTCTCCGCCGACGAGCAGGATGCCTTGCTGCCCCAAGCCATAGACCTTGTGCAGCAGCACCAACGCGCCTCCGCATCACTGCTGCAACGCCGCCTGCGTATCGGCTACAGCAAAGCCTCACAACTCATCGATCTGCTTGAGCAGCAGGGCATCGTCGGGCCACCAGAAGGCGGACGCTCGCGTGAGGTGTTGCGTCGGCAATGAATTGCAGATTGTAGATTGTAGATTTTGTAGATTGTAGATTGTAGAACATGGCGTCCCAATGGGCGTTAGCGTTCTTGGTGATGCGGTATATTCAAGGGTAATTGGCCTACTTCCTACTTCCTACTTCCTACTTCCTACTTCCTGCTTCCTACTTCCTACTTCCTACTTCCTGCTTCCTACTTCCTACTTCCTGCTTCCTACTTCCTACTTCCTACTTCCTACTTCCTACTTCCTACTTCCTGCTTCCTACTTCCTACTTCCTACCCTCCTCCATCCGCGCCAACTCCTCGGCAACCACGCGCTCATCAAGCTTCTTAAAGAGCGGCTTGGGTTCGCGTAGTGCCTGGCCCACTGGCAGATCGGCGATAGCCCAGGTACCGACCCAACTCTCATAGTCGCCGGTAAGCACGCGATGGCTCATGCCGTGCGCTTCGGTATACGCTTGGAAATTGAGCGGGCCAGCTAGGTAGCCCTCATAGCCCAAGTATTCGTGCAACTGCTGGCAACTGAAGGGTAAGAAGGGAGTAAGGAGGATGCGCAGGTTGGCTACACAACGCAACGCCACATACCAGATGGTCGCACCACGTTCACGATCCTGCTTCAGCACCTTCCACGGCTCTTGATCGCTGAGGTAGGTATTGACCTGAGCAGCAAGGCGCATCGTCTCGGTGAGGGCCGCTTTGAAGCGTGCGGCTTCGAGCAGTTCGCCACAGCTTGCGAAGCCCCCCTCAACCTCTGCCAGCAGCGCCTCATCGTTGGGCTGAAGCGGGCCGGGCGTAGGGACGGCAGCAAAATTCTTGTAGACATTGGTGAGCGTGCGGTTGACCAAGTTGCCCCATGTAGCCACCAGTTCATCATTATTGCGCCGCACAAATTCAGACCAGGTGAAATCGGTATCCTGATTCTCTGGGCCAGCAATGGTCAAGAAGTAGCGCAGCGGATCGGGATCGTAACGGCTGAGGAAGTCGTTGACGTAGATCACCACCCCACGGCTACTGCTAAATTTTTTGCCCTCCATGGTCAGAAACTCACTGCTCACCACATTGTAGGGCAGTTGCAGCGGAATCTCAGCAAAGGCCCCAATCGCACTACCGGCATACTGGCCATCGCTAAAAACGCCCATAAGCTGTGAGGGCCAGATGACCGTATGGAAGACAATGTTATCTTTGCCCATGAAGTAGAAGTGTTGGGCCTGGCGATTCTGCCACCAATCGCGCCAAGCTTCAGGGGTACCACGGTTGTTGGCCCACTCGATGCTCGCCGAAAGGTAGCCAATCACCGCATCGAACCAGACATAGATGCGCTTATCATCACGCTGCTCATACTCAGGCAGCGGAATCGGCACGCCCCAGTCAAGGTCGCGCGTAATCGGGCGCGGCTTCAACTCTTTGATAAAATTGAGCGAAAAACTGCGTACATTGGGACGCCAGTGTTCCTGTTTGTTAATCCATTGACGCAGACGTTCAGCAAAGGCAGGCAGATCCAGAAAGAAGTGTTCCGTCTCACGAAAGACCGGAGGTTGACCATCAATCTTCGAGCGCGGATTGAGCAGATCAGCCGGATCGAGCTGATGGCCGCAGTTATCACACTGATCGCCACGGGCCTCGTGGTAACCACAGATAGGACAGGTGCCCTCAATATAGCGATCGGGCAAGGTACGCCCCGTCGTCGCCGAAAAGGCCCCCATCGTCTCTTGACGAATGATATAGCCCTTCTCATAGAGCGTCCGAAAGACATCCTGGGTCACCTGATAATGATTGAGCGTCGTCGTCCGCGTAAAGGTATCGTAGCTCAAGCCAAGGTTATAGAGGTCGTCGCCAATCACCTGATTGTAGCGATCAACCACTTGGCGGGGGGTCAAACCCTCATTATCGGCAGCGATGGTAATCGGGGTACCGTGTTCATCGGTACCAGAGACCATCAAGACATAGTTGCCTTTCAAGCGATGGTAGCGCGCAAAGATGTCGGAGGGTACACCAAAACCGGCCACATGACCAATATGACGTGGCCCATTTGCATAGGGCCATGCAACCGCTACGAGGATATGTTTAGGCATGCGTGCAACCTTAGGATACCAGAGATCGGATACGATAGCCGATTATACCACAGTGGGGCGGGGCGGGGCTTTCAGGTATCGCGTTTTTAAGGTTTTTTTGCGTTCCTTTGCGCTCTTTTGCGGCAACGAGCATATGTTCTTTCCGCTACGTTCTTTTGGCTATTGGCCTATCGCTCTTTCGGCTATCGGCCTTTCCGCTAGACCCCATGGTGTTGGGCTATCTTCGCAACCAGTGCGGCGGCGCTGTTGCTTTCGGTCGCGGGCACCGGGAAACTGATGCGCTCCACATGGGAGTAGCGCTGCCCAATCCCGGCGACGCTGGATGCTTTGATGGTGACCGTAATCCGCCGGGGCTGCTCAGGATTGTCGAGGCTGATCGCGGTCAGATTGGTGCCCGGCCCGGCCCATGCGTGCAGTTGACGCCCAATGTAGATGCCGTTCAGCGTGATGTAGGCCGCTCCAGCTTGAGGTGGCTGCGTGTAACGCCAGAAGAGCAACCCCAAACGGTAGAGCAGAAAACCCCAGATGATCAGGCCAGTGTAACCAAGAAAATAGCCATACTCCGCTCTGGTAACAAAGAGAAAAAAGCCGGGTAATAGTAAGATCAGTAAGGCCATGAACAAGGTATTCTGTTCGTATTGTTGCAGATCTTTATTAAGATAGGTGCGCCACTCGTGGGGCGCATAGCGCCAGTGGACAAGCAGGTTGTGACCGTTTATGATGGCATCAATCTGTTGCGCTTGGTAAAAACTGTAGATGGTGATCATGGTGGTAAAGAGGCAGACCACCAGGCCAATGATCAACAGATCCTCTTGCCAAGCGTTCAAACGCAACTCAAAGACCCAGACGGCGCCAGCGAGCAGCCAGCCGATGCTGGTGATAGCGGCGTAGCCGTAGGCGTGCAGGCGGCGTGGATTGGGTTTCTGCATAGCGCTATAGGTTCTCCTTATACCATTGCAGATTGTAGATTGCAGATTGCCGAACATGGCGTCCCAATGGGTTTTAGCGTTCTTGATGATGCGGCATGTTCAAGGGTAATTGGTGTGACGAGTGACGAGTAGAGTATGCCGCATAGCGATGCGTTCTGACGTGATCAGTTATGCGGATTGTTCAAGAGTAGTTGGGGTTATGCTTTATCTTCCAGAATCACCGCTTACGAATGCATCGATCTGGGCGGCGCTTGAGCCATTGGGCTTCATAGGGACGCTGGCGTGCCACACGCAGGTGGCGTCCACCATGGATCTGGCGCGCACGTTGGTGCAGCAGCAACCCGCAGCGCCCCTGCCTGGCCTCATTGTGGCCGATGAGCAGACGGCGGGACGCGGGCGGCAGGGACGGCCATGGCTGGCTCCGCCCGGCACGGCGTTGCTCTTCTCGCTGGCGCTGCGCCCCACATGGATGCCCCCGCAACAGGGCGTCGCCCTCGTCTGGATGCTGGCGGTCGCCCTGAGTGAAGCGGTGGAAGCAGTAAGCCCTTTGCGCCCGGCCCTCAAGTGGCCCAATGATCTGCTCGTGGCAACCAATCTGTCCAAAGAAGATACGCAAAACTCAGCGCATAGGTTTCCAGCCAATTGGGCCAAAACGGCGGGCATCCTGCTCGACGTACAACTCAGTGCTGAACGGATCGAATGGGCCATCCTGGGCTGTGGGGTCAACCTACGGGCCGCCCCGCCCCCCGAAGCAACACCCTATCCTACCACGAGCCTCGCCGCAGCCGGGGCCATGGTCGAACGCTTGCCCCTGCTTACCGCCTTGGTCGCACGGCTCGCCTTCTGGTACGAGCAACTCGCAAACGGCGCAGCCAATACCCTCTTTCTGGCATGGCGCTCGCGCCTCATTACTTTAGGCCAACCTGTGAGCATCATCACAGCCAACGGCACCCTCGTCGGCTACGCGACCGATGTCACCCCCAATGGCAGCCTTGTCGTGCGCGATCAAGCCGGTAGCCTGCATACGATCGCAAGTGGCGATGTGGGTTGAAGCATGTCGCCAAATGGTCTACCATAGAGCTACTCCAAGGAGCGACCAATGCCCAATCTGCGCATCATCTATATCTATCTCATCCTGCTGCTCACGCTCATATTCACCACTGTTCCACCGCCCACCCACGCAGCGCCACGCATGCCTGAAACGGGCCAGGTGGCCTATCTGGAACGGGGCGATATTATCCTGCTCGATCTCGCCAGCCAGACCACCTCGCGCCTCACTGATGATGGTAGCATCCAGCAGTTTGCCTGGGCGCCTGATGGTACGCGCATTGCCTATAGTTCAAACGCCTTCAGCGAGGGCGACATCTTTCTGCTTGATCTGAACAATGCGACAACCCAGCAAATCACCCGTTCGCCCGAAAAGGAATACCTGCCAGCCTTTACGCCCAATGGCGTCTTGACCTTTGTGCGGGAAGAGGCGATCGTCTTTGATCGCCCCATGCCTGGGCCGCCGCAGCATGTTATCGCGCTTGATGCCAATGGTGCCGAGCGCCTACGTTATACGCTTGAGGGTGGCTATCTCAACGACCTGAGTTGGGCAACGGAAGATCGCATGGCCCTTGCGGTAACCTTTTGCTGCGATGCCAGTTTTAACGTGTGGGTGATTGATCTTGTCACCCAAGAGGTGGATTTTATCAGAGACTACTTTGCATGTTTTGCACTGATCAACACTGGCCAATGGCTCAACCCCAACACGCTTGTGTTTGCTGCTCGTGTGAACTGTTACGAAGAGACTCCAAGTGAGTATTACGATGGTAATGGAATTTACATCCTGACAAGCGGATCACGTCCCCAGCAGATCTACGCCGATATAGACCCCGACCACACCTTTAGTATCTATGAACTCAGCATTGATCCCACCAACGACTGGCTAATCTTCAGCCGTTCAGCCTTTGATAGCCCAACCGTCCTCTGGACGATGCCAAGCAGTGGCGGCGAACCAGAACCACTTGTGGTACATTCACAACCTGGCGGTATGAACCCCAGATGGCGACCAGCGGTAGCACCGAGTATGCCAACGCATGAACCACCGCCCCCGTCGCCAGTCATCGCCCCCCCGACCGAAGTGCCACCCCCGCCGCCGATCATTGATCCCCCGGCGGAGGTGCCGCCCGAAGCGCCGCCGCCCGAAGCGCCCCCCGCACAACCAGTCATCCCCGCGCCCGCAGAACCACCCGCATCAGCCTCCGTCCCCCCCGCCGAACCAGCCCAAGCGCAGCAAGATGCACCCCGCACCCAGGGTTTCAATCTGATCCTCTTGCTCCTCATCATGGCCCTATTCTTGGGCAGTGCCTTCCTGATCGCCTTTGGCGGCGTACTGCTCTGGCTCCGGCAACGAGGGTGAGGGGAGAGGAAGGAAGCTTGCCTATGTTCTAGCTTCTACGTTACTATTTTCTGCCTTAATACCCCCCCTTTCACCATGTCCAACCAGATTGACGAAATCCGCGACAAACTAGATATTGCTGACCTGATCAGCTCCATGGGCGTTAACCTGCGTAAAACCGGGCGCAGCTTTGTGGGCTTTTGTCCATTTCACCCCAATTCGCGCACGCCCGCCTTTACGGTCTATCCCGATACGCAGAGTTTCTACTGTTTTGGCTGCCATGCTGCGGGGACGGCCTTTGATTTTGTGATGCGTAAGCAGGGTATTGATTTTCGCACGGCGTTGGAGTTGCTGGCTGCACGGGCAGGGGTGCAGCTCAAGCCGCGCAGTGAGGCGGCGCGTCAAGAGGATGCGCGTCGCACGCGCCTGCTGGAGCTTACGGCGCTGGCGGCGAAGGTCTTTCACCATCTGCTGGTGGCAACGGCAAAAGGGGCCGAGGCGCGGGCCTATGTGGAGCAGCGTCAGATCAATGCGACAACGGTTGAGACCTTTCAGTTGGGCTATAGCGCCGATGAGTGGGGCCAACTTTTTACCTATTTGAGCGAAAAGAAGGGTTTTGCCCCAGAGGAGATTGAGGCGGCAGGTTTGGCCATTCGCCACGAGAGTGGGCGCTACTATGATCGCTTTCGCGGGCGCTTGATCTTTCCCATCCGCAATGCAAAGGGTGAGGTGGTGGGCTTTGGGGGCCGCGCATTGGGCGATGGGCAGCCCAAGTATCTCAATACACCCGAAACTTTGCTCTACAAAAAGGGTGAACTGCTCTACGGGCTCGATCTGGCGCGTGAGGCTATTCGGGCAGAAGATCGCACCGTGGTGGTTGAGGGCTATATTGATGTAATCAGCGCCCATCAGCATGGCTTTCGCAATGTGGTGGCCCCTTTGGGCACTGCGCTTACCAAGGCCCACGCGAACCTGCTGAAGCGCCTTTCACACAATGTCTTTTTGGCCCTTGATGCCGATGCAGCCGGGCAGCGAGCCACGCTCAAGGGCTTGCATGCGCTACGCGAAAGCAGCGGCCAGGATGGCGCAATGGTGCCAACGGCGCAGGGCGTGTTGCGCCTTGAGAGCGATGTGGCACTCCGCATCATTCAGATGCCCGAAGGCCGCGATCCCGATGATGTCATCCGCGCCGATCCTGAGCATTGGCAACGCCTAGTACACCAAGCTGTGCCGGTCATGGAGTTCTACCTAGTGGCTTACACCGCCGGGCTCGATCTGAGCCAGCCAGAGGCGCAACGGCGTGCCTTGGAGCGTCTGTTGCCGCTCCTGCAAGAGCTAAATGGCGCACAACAGCGTGTCTATGTCTCGCGCATCGAGCAGGTGATCGGCATTCGTGCCGAATTGATCATTGACCTCCTGCGTGGCGGTTCGTCTGGTGCTAAGGGCAGCGGCAAGAAACCGTGGTCAAGCGGGCGACGGGGCCAAACGGGGCCAACGCGCCCCTCCCCGACCCTCCAGGTACCAGTTGATGCCCCTCCGCCCAGCGACGATGATGCGCCCCACCCCGCCGAGAGCGGCTATGAACCTGAGCCTGAGGCTGAGGCCGATGCTGCACCCAAGCTGCGCCTCCCGCCGCGCAGCGATGAGGGCTATCTGCTCGGTTTGGCGCTGCGCCACCCCACGGTTGATGCAGCCATCGAAGCCTTCCTCGAAGAGGGGCTAGCCAAGCACCCACTAATGCGCGAACGCTTTGGCGGCGGCATCGAAGACCTACTCGATCAACCAGTCCACCAAGCCCTCTGGCGGCAGATTGCAACCCTACCGATTGAAGAGCGGCCCACCCAGCAAGAAGCTCTCTTGGCCTGGATTGAAGCGCTCGACGAACCCCTGCGCGACCTGGCGCAGCAACTCATCACCATGAGCATCCGCCCTGACAATTTTCGCTACCGCCAAGAGGCCGAAAACTGTGCCCGTAAACTACGGGTCGAACAGGTCAAACAACACCTTGCCCATCTCTACTGGCGTGCCCGCACTACCGATGATGAACAAGAATCTTTAACAATAGCCCTCACCCTCACCCGTGTCAATAGCTACCTCTCGTCTTTGCAAACCCCACGGCGGATTAGCACCTTTCCAGACCTACGCAACACCTTGGGGGTTGAATGAGGTGATTGCAAAGTCATCCTGATTGTCCACAGATTAGGCAGATGACGCAGATTATTGCTTCCGCTTGACAGACCGTTGGCGCGACAAGTTGCGGCCCTCGCAAGCCTCTATCGCCTGCGGTTTTAAGGGTGAAAAGAACATGTTTTCATTGCCGCAAAAGAGCGCAAAGGAACGCAACAAAACCGCGTTGCCTGCGCCCCTCGCCCACAACGTGGGCGAGGGGTAGGGGGTGAGGGCCATCCTGGGCATCCCAAAGCCTCAGCCCTATTTCCTATTTCCTGTATCCTTCCCTAATGGGGGTGAGGGCCAAAGAGCGCATCACCATCAAAAATCCGTAGTACCTGCGAACCATGTCTTAGGGAAACAGAAATTGTTACGTACCCCAGCAGCCTGTCATGCTGAATAGTACATATTCGCAGGCATTGTAGTGCCGACTTTAGTCGGCTGAGGTCTTTGGCTGCACTGGGAGCCGACTAAAGTCGGCACTACCTACGGCGCAAACAGGAACGTTCCTACGAACCTTCGCTCAGGGTGGCAAAGCAACGGGGCAATCAACAACATCCGCTTCCCTTATACCAATTACCCTTGAACATGCCGCATTATCAAGAATGCGAACGCCCATTGTGATGCCATGTTCGGCAATCTGCAATCTGCAATCTGCAATCTACAATCGTAAATGGTATTACCCCGGAAAGGGCGTAGCAGCGGCCCGTCCATGCCCGCCTGCGCGGTGATCTTATCCTTCCCCGGAAAGGGCGTAGCAGCGGCCCGTCCATGCCCGCCTGCGCGGTGATCTCTGGGGTGGGCCGCTGCTACGCCCCTACATTGCATTACGATGGGATGCCATGCGTTTTCCATGTATCACTCGCTCCTCTCGTCACTCGCCACTCATCACTCGCCACTCCCCCCCCACGGGAGCATGACAGACGACCCGCAACCCGTTGAGGTTGATGCGGTAGCGCGGGAAGTTGATGACGCGGTACGCCCCGCGCACGAACTTTTGTTCGCTGTTCCACGCCCCACCGCGCAGTATCCGTCCCTCCTCACCCGCTAGGTATGCCTCCGCCCACTCATCCTCAAACTGGTAGGGGTAGCCTTTGCCCAACTTGGTCGCACACCACTCCCAAACGTTGCCCGCCATGTCGAGGAGGCCATAGGAACTCACCCCGTTGGGGTAGTGGCCGACAGGGGTAGTCTTACCGATACCAGCCTCCTTGCTGTTGCAGCGCCCCGCCTCCCATGCGTCACCCCAGGGCCAGATACGTCCGTCGGGGCCACGCGCCGCCTTCTCCCACTCGGCTTCGGTGGGCAGACGGAACTCGTGGCCAGTCTGGACACTTAGCCAGCGGCAGTAAGCCACCGCCTCGAACCAACTCACGCCAACCACCGGCTGCTCATCGCCATTCCACTTGGCCTCTGCCCAACACTCCGGCTGATTCACCTGCACTTCCTCCCGCCACGCCCAGCCCGCCTCCGTCCAGTAGGCATGGTTGGTGTAGCCGTCGCCCGCCACGAAGGGCCGGAACTGCGCGTTGGTGATCGGCGTTCTGCCGATCCAATAGTCGGGCAGGGTGAGGGTATGTTGGAGTTTTTCGTTGCTCTTAGCTAGTTTGTCCGCGCTCTCAGCTAGTTTGTCCGCAGCGCTGCTGCCCATCAGAAAGGGGCCGGCGGGGATGTGGATGAGGGGTGGGATGAGGCGGGAGGCGGGAGGCGGGAGCACTGCGACCCCTAGCCAGCCACCAAACTCCTCGGCCAACAGCAGATTGCGCGCCGCCCAATGCTCACCCGTCTGCTTCGCAAGGCCGATCAACTCCAAGCGCGCCATGTCGTCATCAAGGCGCGTGAAGCGCGGCGGGTCACTGATCAGTCGCCGTGCCGCATCAAGCAAGCCAGATTCGCGCAGGTCGCTACGAATGCGGCGTAGCAACGTATCGCCCTGGCGTACACGGGTCTCTGCTGCCAGCACCGCCGCTTCTGTGAGCGACTGGCCCCGCTGTTGGTACTCCAGCAGCAGCGCCCCGAGGCGTTGGGTCAGGTAGGGATGGCCCGCGACGCGGCTGTAGACGGCATGGCCCATGCCGGTTGCGAGGACCGCATCAAGGCCCGCCGCAACCAGCCCGTCGGCGATGAGGGCTACCGCTTCGTCTTGGCCCAAGTCGCTCAGGTAGTGGTCTACACAGACGCTGTGCAGCGAAGAGGCTTCAGAGACGATGAGGTCGTAGAGTTCGCTGCCCCCACTGAAGATGACGAGGAGCTTGCGCAGGGCGTGGATGGTGTGTCGTGCATCGAAGATCGAGCGCAAAGCATGCGCGAGCGCCTCGCGGGTGGTTGCAGGCAGTGCGCCCCACTCGTCGAGGATGAGCACGAGGCGCGACACACACTCTTCGGCGAGCGCCTGGCTCAAGAAGCGGTGCAATCCTGGGCCATCGGCTACTCCTCGCGGATCGGGTGCAAACGGCACGTTCTCAGCGATGCGCTTAGCCACAAAGGCGAAGGCTTGCGTCGCATTGGCCCCCTTGATAATCTGCAAATCCAGGCGGCAGACCGGCATCGCTGGGCGGAGCGCGGTCTCCAAGCGCAACAGCAGGCTGGTCTTGCCATTCTGCCGCCCGCCATAAAGCGCAATGTAGGCGGTCACCTCAGCGTGGCAACGCTGCACGAGCCACGCGAGGTCGTCCTGTCGTCCGCGAAAGAGCGGGCTATCGGGCGCCAGGGAGGTGGTGGAGAAGGGGGTCATACCATTTACGATTGTAGATTGCAGATTGCAGATTGCAGATTGCCGGACATGGCGTCTCAATGGGTGTTAGCGTTCTTGATCATGCAGTATGTTCAAGGGTAATTGGTATCATACCATTACCGCAGTAGGGTTGTGTGCTGTTGCTAGTATAGCATGTGGGGATGCGGGGAGGCGGGGAGGCGGGGAGGCGGGGACGTGGGGACGCATGGACGCATGGACGCATGGACGCATGGACGCATGGAGATGCGCTCTTTAACCCTCACCCCCATTAGGGAAGCAGAAATTTTCAAGTATCCCAGCAGCCTGTCATGCTGAATAGTCCATGGGCGGGCATCGTAGTGCCGACTTTAGTCGGCTGAGGTCTTTGGCAGCGATGGGAAGCCGACTAACGTCGGCACTACCTACGGC
>NZ_NQWI01000106.1 GCF_002532535.1 Candidatus Viridilinea mediisalina | reverse complement strand
GGCGGTGGGTCACTCGCGGGCGGTGGGTCACTCGCGGGCGGTGGGTCACTCGCGGGCGGTGGGTCACTCGCGGGCGGTGGGTCACTCGCGGGCGGATGCTCCGTAGGCCTTGTTACTGTCGGCGGACTTCCCGGCTGCTGCTGCTGCCCTCCGCCTCCGGGAGCTACGGCAGGAGCTTGTGTTGACACTAGTGGCACTGGTGTTGGTTCAGGCGTTGCTGTTGGCGCAGGCGTTGGGGTCTCCATCAGTCCGGTGGTGGGGTTGAGGATGGGGCGATTGGGGTCTTCCGCACTGGTGAATGAGAAGTTGGTGCCGGGGATTCGGATTTCACCACTAGTACCGATCTGAGCTAGGGCAACCCCCCCAAACGCCAGCAACAGCACGCCAAGCAGCGCCATCAAGCTATGTTTGATCATCCGAATGGGCGGGGGGCGGTCGCCGTTGCGGATCACAATGGCTGAGATGTTGTCGTTACTGCCGTAGCGTTTCGCTTGGCGCACAAGCTCTTCGCTGGCAGCCTGTGAAGACATGCTACGCACCACCTTCTCAATCTCGCGTGGTGGCACGGGCCCCTTGACGCCATCGGTCAGGCCGTCGGAGCAGACGAGGATGATGTCATCTACGTGCAACTCTTCGTTGATCATGTCCACATTGACCATTGCCTCACCCATAGATTGAGCGAGTGATTGATCTTTACGCACATGGTCGCGGGTCAGTTTGCGCGGCGCTTGGCCCTTGCGGAAGAGGATCACTGGGCTGTCACCTACGTTGGAGATGATCGCCCGCCGCTTGTCACGTTCGCCCTCGGGGTCGAGAATCAGTGCCACCGCGAGAGTCGAGCGCATGTTGTTGTCCTTCTGCAACGACTCATCAAAGATCTCGCGGGTGGTTACTTGGATAGCCTGTTGCAGACGTGCCGCTGGACTAATCCCTTCTGGATGTTCGCCCTGGTAGTAGTGGTGCATCAGCCCATTGATGACACGCTCACTGGCAACTTCACCATCTTCGTTGCCCCCTACGCCATCGGCAACGATATAGAGACGCCCCCAGGTGCGACGCAACTGCTCATCAATCTGCTGGCTGCGGTCTTCGACGCAGAGTACTTTGTCTTCGTTATTAGGCCGCCGCCCTCGGTCACAGCGTTTGCCGATGTCAAAGGCACTGGTAAAGGTTTTTGCGGTCATAATGTGTCACCTATTGCTATCTGTCTCTGTCTGACGAAGGAGGTGGTTCTGGCTGAGGTTCTGGCTGCGGTTGAGGTGGCGGAGGCGGTTGAGGTGGCGGAGGCGGTTGCTGAGGCGGTGGCGGTTGCTGAGGCGGAGGGGGTGGTTCGCGCGGTTGATCGGGCTGGGGCTGGGGCTGCGGTTGAGGGGGAGGATCGCTGGCAGGCGGTGGGTCGTTTGCAGGGGGGGGATCGCTGGCAGGGGGTGGTGGCGGTGGCTCAGGTTGGGCGGGCGCAGGTGGTTGCGCTGGTGCAGGTTGCACGGGTCGCGGCACGGCAGGCCGGGCGGTGGCACTAGGGGCTGGGGTTCGCGTAGGTTGTAGCGTGGATGTTGCCTGTAGGCCATGAGATTGCGTAGGCACAGAAGGATCAGCGGCAGGCTGTACCACCTGAGCTACAGTTGCTGTTATGGGCAGTTCTGCTGGTGGTGCAGGTGCCTCTGAACTACGACTGAGATCGAGTTGATAGTGGGGGCACCAGCCCACTCGCCCATCGGGAAGTTGCACGTTGTACCAGTTGTTACGTTGTTCTAGGACATTCAGGGTAACACTGGCAGGAATAAAACGACTCTGGGCGTTGTAACCAATAATCACCCCATCGGTCGAAGGGATATTGCGGAGCGCACAACCTGAATTGCTGGGGCGAACTTGACCGCGCCCTACAGGGGCATTCACCGGCCCAACCGTAGAAGTGGGCATAAGGCCAGTCGTTGGATCCACCACGGGCGCATTGATCTCTGGCGGGTTAATCCCTGGCAAGGCGGGTTGGGCAAGGGCAAGGGTTGCGGTAGGCGGTACCGGGGTCGGTTGCGTTGGTGCAGCCACCCCAGAACTGGCAAAGGGATTGGCAAAGACGAAGAAGATAGCCGCAAGTGCCAAGAGCGCCATAGCCGCATAGCCCACCCATTGCAGCCGATTTGGGCGTGGTGGCGGTAGGGCGGTGACATCGAGGGGAACGCCGTCACTCACCAAAGCCCGATGCAGTTGGTCGGCAAACTCCTCGCAAGAGTCATAGCGCAACTTGTAATCGAAGGCAATGGCGCGAATGATCACATCGGCAGTCGCAGGCAGATCGCGCATACTCTCGCGCACCTTCGCATACCCGCTATCGCGCAGGGCGCTCATCTGCTTCTTATCGCGGTCGGCCCCCGCCTTGAGCAGCGTCTTGCCGGTAAGCATCTGGTAGGCAACCATCGCCAAAGCAAACTGGTCGGTCTGTGGTTGCTCATCGCCATCATACTGTTCAGGCGGCATATACTGGGGCGTACCAAGGCCGCGCTCATTCTCCAGCATAAAGCCCGGATAGCGCCCGGCACTCAGATCAATCAACAGAGCGTTACCCTCTTGATTGACCATAATGTTACCCGGCTTAACATCACGATGCACCACCGGCTTATCGGGGTGGCCATAGTGCAGATAATCAAGGGCACTCGCGGTCTGTTCAACAATTTGAAGCGCCAACCCCGGGGGGATTCCATTGCCAAGCAGATCACTCAGTTCGCTGCCCCCCTCATAAAAGCGCGTCGCAAGACAGAAGGGTTCTTGGGTGGTATAGCTAGCAAGATACTCAACCAGATGGGGATGATTGCGCCCATCTTCCTTGGCACGACGCAACAGCCCCATCTCATTGAAGAAATAGGATTTGATGCTGGCCTCTTGCTTTTCGAGGAACTTGAGCGCCACGGTCGAGCCATCTTTAGTATAGACAGCCTTATAGACCGTACCAGTCAGGCCATAGCCAATCTTCTCGACAATTTGGAAGCTACCGTAGCGTGAGCCTGGGGCTAACTCTTTCATAAGAATCTCTTAGGTGCGCGTAATGCCGCCACTGAGCGAACTACTACGCCCTTTGCTAACCTTATTGCTAACGGCGAGGAGTGCGGTAATGATGAGGGAGCAGATGATCACAAGCGGAATAGCGCGTATGGCATAGGCTTGCAACACCGGGCCGAGATCCATGCTACCTGTGACATCACCCACATTCACATTGACCAAGAGGGGAATGGGGGGGCTTTCGCCACTGGCCGAGCCATCAACGCGAATCGCTAAATTATGGGTCTGGCCATCGTCAAGAATATCGGTGGTATAGCGCAACAGATAGGCACTCTGACCCACAATACTGACATGGTTCCGATAGAAGTCTTTGAGTTCATCACTAGTAGGATTACCAATATAGGCACCATTGGTGCGACTTGCTAGTGTTGTGAGCATAGCGGCATTGGTAGCAATGCGCTCTTGCGGCCCTACCCCCACCACCAGCAACTTCACCTGGCGGGCGGTAGCCTCAGCCACAAGCGCATCAATTGAACCCACACTTGCCACATCGCCCCCATCGGTTACCACCAGAAGATAGGCATCTGCACCACGCTGCGTCGCAGCATCGGCAGTTGCGGCGACAGCAATGGCAATCGTATCAAGCACATTCGTCTTACCACTTCGTGGCGCCATCTGGTTGAGCGTATTAATCACCGCATTGCGATCTTGGACAAAATTGGGCAGCTCAGATGGGCGGATCTGCTCACCAGCAACCGTCGGAACACTCAGGGGAATAAAGAGCCCAATCTGTTCGGGATTACTAGGCGCAATCGGGCGACCAGCCTCAAGGAAATCGGTAATCAAGCCCCGTCCACGGGCCACATAATCGGTCGGATCGCCCGCCACATTCGTCAACAGACTGGCATCAAAGACAATACCAATCGTCGCACCAACCACATTAAGTTCAACCGGCTGACTACCACTCACGGGCAGGGCACCACTTGGCACAGCGGGCATATCCACAGTACGCATCGGGTTCGCAGCGTCGGTGTGAGCCTCAACCAGATCGACAGAAGCATTGATCAGTACATTATTTTCGAGCAGGCGGATATCGCGGGACTGCAAGCCCTGCACATCACGCCCAGTCGCACGGTCAGTCACCCGGAAGAGCACCTCAACGGTACGGCCATCAATACGCAGGCCATAGGTATCAATCTGAGCTTGGGGGATCGTCTGAGCAAAGGCAAGACTTGGCAGCAGCAGTGCCAAACCCAAGGCAACGAAGAGCAAGCGGCGCATCGTTAAGCTCCCGTCTTTTCATAGACCAACGCCACAGCAGAGGACATCGCCGGGGGGCCGAGGTAGATCGTATCGCCGGGCTGAAGATCAAAAGCCGAGCCATTCAATTCATACTCTTGCCCAGCGCGCACCACATAGGTACCATTCATACTCCCTTCGTCCATAATGCGTGGCTTACCACCACTCACCTCCAAGCGCGCATGCTTACGTGAAACGACCGTATCAGTAATCAAAATATCGGCCTCCTGCTTCCCAATAGTCGCATTACGCACAGTGTACTGACTACCAGTAGCCGAGCCTTGGGTCACCTTAAGGATGCCATACTCACCACTTAGTCCAGCGGCGGCGCGACGCGGATTAAGCGCCTTCGTCATAGCCTTCGTAATTGACTGTGAAATCTGCTGCACAATCGGACTAGCGACAGGCACATCACCCACGAGCGAACCAGAGACCATCACAATCACCGAGAGCGAAGCACCAATAATGCCATAGAGGGCCAACGTATCCAGAGCGACCCCCACAGTGCGCGCCATAGCCAAAGGGAAATCCTGGGGACGCTGCGGTATCGTAAAGCCCAATTGCGCCAACGCCTCTTGCAGATTCGTACTGACATAGAACGAAGGAAAGACCAAAAGAGCCGGAATAGCCGCCACCAGCAGCCAGAAGAAGATCAGCGGCGGCGAACTCTTACGGCGTAGCGCAAAAGCCATCAACAGATAGGCCCCACCCGCCACAATCATCGCGGGTAGCGCGGCGAACGTATACCACCAGAGGCGTTCCATCTGCGCGAAGCTCTGCATGTGCGACCAAAACTCGAAGGTGTTCATTGGGTACTCCCCCTACAACAAGGATACAGGATATTGGATACTGGCATGAAGCATCAGGATGCGCTGAATGTCTCTGAACTGTAAAGTACCCTGAAACTTTGTCTAAAACTTAAACGGCCACTGCGGGGTTGGGATGAAGTTCTTAATCTTCTCCTTACCCTTCTCAGCAACATCATTAAGCATCGCACCGGCATCATTTGCGAAATCGGAACCTTTATCTATTACGGATTTAATATTATCTTTAGTACTATCTAACATCTGGTTACTTTTATCAATAGCTGTATTTGCGAAATCCTGGGCACCTTCAGTTATATTATTGTACGTTTCCACTGCTGACTGAACCGTTTCTGAGAGACCCTCCATGACCGCACCTTTTATCTCATTAGCAACATCCATATAAGATTTAGCATCGAATTCTCCATTATCTACACGATCCCATCTATCAGGATCAAAGGGTAGCTTTCCTTCTCCATCAGAGTCTTTCAAAATTTTTGCAACTGTGGAATCTTTATCTCCATATGATCCATGTGCATCATGGAGAACAGTTTTGTACAAATCATACAGATTCATTGTCAAAATGGATTCCCCATTGGGACAAACTCCTGGAAGAGATGCTTTAGTAATAACATCTCCTGGTACACGAAAAGCATTATATTCAACACCATCCGCTTTTCCATGTACAGGTGGAGGTGAGCCAAAAGTTGTAACGGAATTTATTTTAATATTCTTACCACCAATCATGCTTTGATTACTAGCTAAATTCTGTGCAGCAATCCCTCCTTGGCTATATCCAAAGAGATGTACGCTAGAACCATTAGGAAGACTGCGTATGGCTGCGGCTAAAAGCGCCATATATCTTGTATTCCCACCAAGACCAGAAACAATTGCGCTATCCCATCCATTATCTACACCCAAATGATCAGTTCCGTTAATAGTTATAGCATATTCATTTTCACCAACCTGGAAAATTTTTATAGCAGGTTCCTCTTTAAATTTTTCATACATATCAAACATGTTCTTAGGCGCATCATCAGGCAAAGAGATAACATCTTCTGCATCAATTTTATGTTGAGTAGCATCAGCATCAGCACCAGAATTTGCACCCGACTGATCTGAGACTACGCTATTACCCACACCACTCACCCCCTCTTCGCCAAAGACCCGCGCCGCCTCTTCATAGGCATCGGCGGTACGCTGGAGGCGTTGGGCCATATCGAGGATGGTGGCCTGGGTAGGAGCAAACTGGCTATTCACAGCAAACCACGCCCCCTCAGCGGCAGTGCGGTGACGACCACTCCACTGGCTCTGCTGCATGGCGCTCATGGCTTGGCGGGCCTGCGCGAGTTGATCCTCGATCATCTGGTTGGACTGGCGGAACTGTTGGATGGTGGCGCGCATCTGGTCGGTGTCAACGCGGAGTTGGCTGCTCATGGGGGTGATCCTTGTGAGGCGGGAGGCGGGAGGGTGGTTTTTTTGACGCAAAGGCGCAAGGTTCCAGGGATGGTGGGTTAAGAAGCTGTCTGAAAAGCTAGTGGGCACGCGTTTGGAGTGCCGGCTTTAGCCGGCTGAAGCCGGCACTCCAACGCCAGTTCATGAAATTTTCAGACAGCCTCTAAGACTTCGCGGCTTTGCGTGAGCTTGCGGTGGGTGCGCCCGTGGTGTTATGCACCATAGACGCTATCGGCTTGGCGGAATTCTTCGGCTTCAATGCGTAATCCGCGGCTGAGACGTTCGATTTCGCTGAGAATATTCTGGATCTGTTGCTGTTGTTGTTGCCATTGGGCTGAGAAACGAACGCTGCTCTGCCCACGCCAGGTGGCGAGGACGTTTTCGTTCGCACTGGCCATGAGTTGCAGATCACGTTCAATAGTGTCACGAGCGGTAGCAAATCTCGTAGCTGCCTGGTCAGCCTGGTCGGGATCGAGGCTAATGAGAGGCATGGGCCGTTCTCCTTTTTCGATTGCGGGGGGATGTGAGGCAAGCGCAGATCCCATCCCCCCTACTCCCACTCGATTTAACCGAAGCTTGCCGCAGCTTCGCGGAAGCGCTCTTTGGTTCGCTCAAGCCCCTGACTGAGCAGGGTGATCTGATCGATGATCTGGCGTAGACGATCTTGGGCCTCTTGCCACTGAGCCTCGAATTGGACGCGGCTGTTGCCCTCCCAGGTGGCGACGACACTGTTGGAAGAGTTGAGCATGGCGTTGAGCTCTTGTTCGATGCTGTCACGGCAACGATTGAGGGTCTGGATGGTTGCCTCAGCAAGTTCAACATCAAGGCTGATCATGGAATCATAGACACTCATAATGGAATGTTCCTATTCGCTGTTGATATTCTCGCATCTCCATATCACGGCATCCCTATCCCTTCACAGCCGCTCAATCAATTCCTTCAGCATTTCACGCACGGCATCGGCGTCACAAGGTTGGCACTGCAACTCGCTGGGGGAGTTGGTTCTCATCACCCAGAAGCCGTGCTGGTTGTGAAGGATGGTGATGGTGAGCGTCTGTTCTTCGCCGCCGTCACTGGGGCGCTCGATGGCTTGGACGATGGCTGAGTCGCGGGGTGCCGTAAGCAGTTCGGCGAAGATACCGGCGGATGGCTCATCGGCACCAGCGGCAACAATTTGTGCAGGCAGATCTTCGGTGGCTTCGCTGGCGGCGGCTTGGATACGCTCCAACTCAGCTTCGCTAATCGTGAAGGGGCTGGCAGGCGGTGCGCTCTGTTCAGCGATGCCAAGCAGATCAGCGAGGCGACTCGCCACATCGGGAAGTGTGACCGCAAGGGTGAACTGGTGCAACCCCGCGCCAGGTTGGGTATGCTCAACCCAGATGGGCTCGGCGTGGTGGATGATGTAGCTGTCGAAGGCGGTCTGGTTAGCTGGGCGCACAATTGCAGAGATGGAACGGGGCGCAAAAGCGGCGGCGTGAATGGTAGCACGTACTGCGGCATCAAGCAGCAATTGGCCTTCACCATCGGGCATAATAATGCCGCGTGCCTGGAGTGCCCGTCCGGCGGCACCAAGTACCGCCTGGCGCTGATCGGCATCAAAGGCAGCAAGAGGGGCCGGATCGATGCCGAGCATGCCGCGAGCGCGTACCTGCGAGAGAACGAAATAGACCTCTTCTTGGCTGAGGGTGAAGGTGGCGCTGTCATTGGTGGTGGTCATGGGTTAGGTACCTTATTTTGATTTATGGAGGGTGGCTTCTACCGCTTTGTGTTGAGCATAGCGCAACTGTGGCTATGAGTTGAGGCGAAAGAATGGAAGTCTTATGTCTGGGTTAGGGACAAAAGGACGAATATCACTAGGAGAGATAATACGATCAGGTAAGGTAATGACAGACGGTTCTGGTCTGATCCAATTTGGATCTAGTTCTAACCCAGATGGCATATCGGGACGGTATCCAGGTATGGGCATGGGTATAGGTTTGACACTAGGAATATCGGAGGGCATAGGCATAGGCATAGGCATAGGCACAGCGCCAGGCCAAGGCGATGGAGGCGGAAAGACAGGGAACACAAAGTCAGGCCTTGGCGAGTGGGGAAAATATGGGAAGGGCGGCATGGGATCAATTGGCGCAGGCGACGGGAGCAAATCCCTGATGCGATGACCTATCGCATGCAATCCTTCGCTGATACGATGCCTAAAGCTGCCAATGGCGCTACGTGCAGCCTCTAAGACAAAAGCGGTTACACTACCTATGGCGGCACCACCACCAAAGGTAGCAAAGATTTCGTCAAGGCGCTGGGCAAGGTCTTCGAGGCCATGAGCCATGCGAATGAGTTCTTCGGCTATTGGATTATGCTTGACCACAATCTGCGACCAAGCCTGCATACCACGATCACGAGCTTGCCCGCTCCAAACAGCATCAAGAGTGTTCATTGATTGGTGCATGGTACTGGAACCATTGGTGACCTGTTCAGCAACGTTCCGCATTTGGCGTGCAACGTTCCGCATCTGGTCGGTGTCGGCACGGATGATACTGGCCATAGTTGTTTGTTAGCCCTTTGTGTTTGATACTATGCGATGTTCGGCAAGCTGCAATCAACAATCTGAATATGGTATGACTAGCTGGTAGTGCTGGCTTGATCCACTACGGATGCGGATGGGGTAGCCGAACTTGGTTGGGGCGCAGGATAGCTGGCTATGGTGGCATTCAGATACTCGCTACTGGCGTAGGCAAGCTGAATGAGGCGTGGCGGTTGTCCGGTTTCGAGCATAAACCCTCGCCCCGGCGGAATGTCGCTGGCAAGGACGCTCTTGAAGCGGCGATTGATCGGTTGGTAGTAAGGAGCGCTTTCGTTGGCCGGACGACCACTGATCACCTCAAGGCAATTGGAACGTGCGGCCCTGGGTAGGGGCGCACTACTGACACTCATGGGGTCGTTATAAGAAATGATGCAGTGCAATCCGAGATCACTGCCCCGACGCACAAAAGGATCGATCATGTTAGTCACGGGATTATCTTGGGCAACGAGATCCCAGTTGTTGATGATCAGCAGAGTGCGTTTGGTAATGGGTAGACCATTACGGAGCAGCCCCAACCGTTCTTTGAGTTCGCTGCTTAACACCGTAAGGACGGCAGTGAGTTCATCCTTTTCCGTGACCACTGTAATGTCACGTACATCTTTGCTGGGACTAGGCAGAGCAAGGTTGGTAAAGCGACGAATGTGGCTAAGCCCCTCAAGGTCACGGAAGGCGCGCATGCTGTAGTCTACGAGTATAATCTCAAGCACTTCGGGAGCAAAGCGCTGGGCCGCAGCAGCGATGATGGTACGCAGCAGTGAGCGTTTGCCTCCCCGCAAGCTACCAGTAATGAGCATATGGGCGGTTTGTTCGAGCGACCAGATCAAAGGTTGGAGCGCAGAACCTTCAATTCCCAAGGGCAGATCAGTGACCGGACTAGCCGGGAGTTGCGCCAAGAGTGGTGCGAGTTCTGCCGTTGGGGGCAGCAGGCCCAGCGGTTGCGGTTTGCGTGCGCCGGGAAGGTTGAACGCCTTCTTCCATTTGTCGCGCACCAGTTTGGCCGAACTCTCGACCTGTTGTGAGATGTCGCTATAGGCCACGGCGGCATCTTCGGCTGTAGAGAGATTATCTGTAGTGACTTGGCGCATTTCCAGAGCGGGCAGAGCGATTTGGGCCTCCACTGGGCGAGGAGTACCTGGTAAAAAGGCGCGCCCCGACTGATCGGGCTTGATGAGCTTACTTGCGTAATTCTTACCAATGAGTGCAGCCGAGTCATCATCGCTATTGAGCCGCAATGCGATGCGTGTTTCAAAATTGGCAAGCAGCGAACCAACTTCACGCATCAGATACGCAGAAACAAGGAAGTAGATACCGTAGGCACGACACTCTCGCATGAGCGTCTTGAGAGCGTCGCCAACGATCTCATTCTGACTTGTCAGTTCAGCAAGGTTATCAACCACAATCACGATGGCAGGAGGAGGGGCAGGCATGGTCTCTGGCTGACGGGCATGACGATCGCGGTACTGAGGAAGTGCAGTGATACCATGCTGCTGGAAGAGGGTACGACGATCTTCCATCTGGCTTTGGAGTTCGACCAGCATGCGCTCGATCAGCAGGTGCTGACGGGGGGCCAGAACATGGGCAATGTGGGGCAGTTTCTCACTCATGCCTAGACCACTGGCAGCACTATCAATGACATAGAACCAGAGATCACTTGGACTATGGGCCTCAGCAAGCGCCAGCATAATAGTTTGCAGCAGGGCCGTCTTACCACTTCCAGAAGCGCCCATCACAAGCAGGTTGCCTCCCGTAGCAGCCAGATCGGTGGTCAAGAAGGTATGGCAAGCCTGTTCAGGCTGATCAATCAGACCGTAGGGCACATCGAGCCAACGGGGGGATTGCGCTTGGCGTTGTAGCAGATTAGCCAAAGGCAGGGTTGAAGGAAGCGGCTCCTCCCAGATACGATAATGTTTTGCGGCATAGCGCTCTTCAAGGGTGCTGATCATTTGGCGTGCAATGAGGCGGATCTCGCTGATCTGTTCGCGATCACCAATGAGCAAACTAATCAAACCATTTGAAGCAACCCTAATCTGTTGCTCAATCGCCTCGGCTTCAGTCAATTGACTAGGATCAAACTGCAACTGATTGATGGTAGCCAGTAACTGACGAATAGCATCCTTAGCTACATTATGTTGTGCTTGTAGCACTGCTGCAGAACTAGAGCGATCAAAAATCTGATCAAACTGGCTACACATGCTCTGAGCAGTCTGCCCAATCAACTGATTGCGTACCGCATCGGTCATAGTAGCCTTCAGCTTCTCAACCAGATCTTCGAGTTCAGTCTGGAACATATGCAGTGCCCGTGTTTCGCTTGTATTGACACGCACATGGCCAGTGATACCAACCTCACGAGTACTGCTACCAGTCATAGGACGGTAGATAGAGGTAATGAGTGCAGATTGAAATATGCGTACACCACTATTCTTATCACGGAGAAAACCTCGACCTGGGGTGTCAGTACCAAGCTGAGAAGCATCAGGAACACCCAGCATGGCACGACTATCTTCCTTAGAATTGACGCGCAATGACATCCAGTAGCTCAGATTATTGAGCAGCCCCTCTTTGATCAGTGAGGGTTGTTGGGTGGCAAACAGCAAATGGACACCAAGGCTCCGGCCCTGCTTACCAACGCGGATCAACTCATCCTGAAACTGAGGATAGTCACGAATCATTTCATCAAATTCATCAATGGCAATGAAGAGATTGGGTAGATGCTGGCCTGGTTGATCAAAGCCTTTACGCCGATAGTTCTTGATATTGGGCACACCCTTGGCGCTAAGCAAGCGTTTGCGTCGATCAAGCTCACTATTGATGGCAATCAATGCCCGTTCGGCCATAAAGCCAGAGAGATCGGTGACCATCCCAGCGGTATGGGGTAGCGTGATGAGATCCTGGAAGGTAGCCCCACCCTTAAAGTCAATCAGCAGGAAATTGAGGCGGTCGGGATGGTGACGAATAGCGAGTGCCATGAGGAAACTAAGCAGTAATTCACTCTTACCTGCACCAGTAGCGCCAGCAATCATGCCGTGTACGCCGTGGATACCTTCATTGAGGTTAATCTCCATCGGCTGATCGGCACCTTGGGCCCCAACTGGGACGGGATGCCAGCTATCTTTGGGCATTTGTGACCAGTATTGGTAGGGATCATAGGTGGCAGCATCAGCAATCTGGAGCAGCGACAGGAGTGGAACATTGCGCGGCATCTCACGGCTACCATCGGTATCGGCCAATTCAACAGGAGCGATACACAGAGCAAGATCGCGGCTTTGCACCGTATTAGCCGCATCAGCTTTGAAAATACTGTAGCCACCACCAACCCCCGCAATACCCAGGCGCGCATGCTCTACCGAACCACCATGATTGAGATCGATATAGCCACCACACTCACTCGGCACATCACGCACTTCAGGCACAAGGCAGATGGCACTAACATCAAGTTGGCGAGCATTGATCAGCGCAGCAAAAAGGGGATACTCTTCGCGATAGCGATAGTAGTCACTCAACAAAACCACAATATGGGGACGCTGACCGCGCTGTTCATCCTCACGGCGGCGCTTGAGCTCTTTAGCTAGAGCGCTAACTACCCGTTGGGCATCTTCAGGATCACGGTCGTAACGAGCAAGCAGACGGTAGCTTTCATCGCCATCAAGCGAGCGAGTATGGGGCAGGTAGCGTAACCAATCCCAAGCATCATCAAAGCTCGAATCCCAAAAAGCAGCAATCCGCACCTCAGTAGATGCGTGGTGAATAGTAATTTGCCAGATCAACGCTTGAAGGACATTGAGCGTGCGACCACTTGGCCCAGCGATCCCCAAGGAACCAACACGACGCAGGCTCACCCCAACAGGCACATCGCGCACTAAACGAAACTGTTCGGCCAGCATGAGCGAGTCTTCGACATCCTTGCTGTACGCATTGACAGTTGGCGGCTTAATGGTCAGGCTCGTTGGGCGATCACCACGTCCGATACGCAGGGTGAGGAAATCGGCATCCTCTGGGCGACGCTCCCACAGGCGGGCAGCAGGCACCGCTGCACCAGCCTTATTGACTTCACCCTCAGCAATCTGGAGTAGGTTCTTAAGATCGGGATCATTCTCCTCATAGTAACTCCGCTGCTGGCGCTCCAACTGCTGGAGTTGGCGACGAATACGTTCAAGAGCTTGCTGGTACGTTTCGCGGTAGGTAACGAGTGCCGCTTCGTACTCGCGCTTCTGCTGTCGATAGGTATAGAAGGCCACCCCACCAGTAAGCATACCAATGATCACAATTGGCAAGGCGCTCAACATCGAGTTAAAGCCACCAGTACTAGCACGAGCTGCCGCAATGGCCAAATAGACCAGAGATGAGGCCAAGGGAATAATGATACCAAGCATTCGCATGCCACCGCGCATCGTGGGGGCTTGGGGAGGGCCAGGGATGGCAATCTCATCGTCGGGCAAGGTACGTAGAATACGTGGCGGACGATTGAAGAGCGTGATCGCGTGATCCGGTGCGGTTGCAACCGCTGTACTCGAATCACTAGGCTCAGTTGGAGCAACAAGAGTCATCGCGAAACTCCTGATAAGACATGACCTTCGTTGACTATTGAGCCAGGGAGGGTTTGACCCTCCCTGAAGGTAGAGCTAAAAAAATTACATAAAGCTACTACTGGAGTCGGCATCAATAATCTGCTGACGTTCGGTGGTAAGACCAGTGATCATCGGCTGGAGTTCATTGATCGAAGTTGTAAAACGTGAACGCCAATCCTGCCATGTGTTATTGAACTGAATCTGAGCATTACCTTCCCATGCACCCAACAGGCCATCAACTGAGCCACCGAGGGCACTCAGTTGAGCATTGAACTCCTCCATCGTGCGACGCATCGTGTCAATGGTCTGCTGTGCCTGATCGATATCCATTCGGATCATGGTCATAAGAAAGCCTCCTTTGATGTGAACGAATAACTATTGTGACGACGTGGACGTATCAAACCAGCCCTTACGGGAGAAACTAACGTGTAATCGAAGTCGAATGGAGCCGAATCGTGATCGGCCAACCATCACGGCCCAAGAGCAAAGTTACCGTTTCTTCGATCTGAATTGCCTCATTACGACTGTATTTGGTACCACTGATATAGACAGGATGATGGGCCATGAGGTACCAACTCTGTTTCCAGACGATGCTACAGTGACCATTATCGCTTCGGCTTACAGCTAACAGACGTGATTCTTGGCGCATCCACATGAGCGTGCGCTCAAGCGTACTGACCGATTTGGGTAGTTCGCGCAGCAGATAATCACGGTTAATAACCACCCCTGTCTCTCCAATTTGGCGCACGCAGCCTGGTGCAAGTTCAATAGAACAGGGCGAAAAACTCGGTAAGGGACGTGAACTGGGGCTTGGATTTGGCGTTGTAGCTGTGGTAACACGCTTACTTGTAGCCGGTCCACGCAATGGTGCTGTACCCGGAGCTTTGCTCTGACTAGTTGTAGTTGGTTGTGAGGTTGTGCCTTGCCACCAAGGATGGCATGCATCAGTGAGAAACAACTCTTGGTAAGCTTGAAAGCGCAAATCACGCAGTGACTTCTTGGGATCAACTGGAACTTTCTTGCCTTCACTCTCACGGTAGAGTTGGTAACGAATCATCTCTCCTTGGCTATCCTGTTCAGCTAAAAGATAAACCTTCTTCCAATCAATGATCAGATCACCAAGGGGACGTTCTGCAGGTACGACAAGTTCACGAAGATCTGAAGAAGATGGTCCAATGTAAAGTCGAATGGTAATGTCTGCCATAGTACAACCTTGCTAAAAATCTGTGTTTTTACCATTCTTATCGGATCACTGACGATCCAAGAGACTATGGGCGATTAAGGGCGTATCACTCATTTGATCGTGCCCCCGCTGCTCCCGAATGAAGCCCTCCAATTCCCCTCGTTGCACGCGCCAGCCTTTGCCAATTTTGAAGGCGGGCAGTTTGCCGCTGCTGCACCAGCGGCAGACGGTGGCACGGCTTACGCGCAGGTATATGGCAACCTCTTCGACGGTGAGAATTTGGCTTAGCGGGACTGCTGCTTCTGTCATGGCCACGCGCCTCTCTTCTGTGGTCTGCTTGCCGCCATAGGCATGCGTTGGAGTGCCGACTTTAGCCGGCTGAAGCCGGCACTCCAACGCCAGTTCATAGATTTTTCAATAGTTTCAGGGTACGAGGCAGGTGTTCTGAAGCCTCAGCCCTATTTCCTATTTCCTATTTCCTGTTTCCTTCTCTTACTATCTTAGTACCACAACGCCCCCTTTTGTGTGCATTTTGCTCCGTAAGCGCTTGCTGATCCTCTTTTGATCCCGTTTTGCGCTCATTGCAGTACATTGATCGCAGTTACGCTGTTTTACGTTGGTTCGTTGCTGTTGTATACTAGGGGCTGTACACGGTGGGGGGGCTGCTCGCAAAACGTTGTTGCTGCTTGGGCTATGTTGCCTTTTCGTTCCACGTTATGACATGCGAGGGGGTGTGCGCATGGATGGTGCTGCTTCGTCTGTTGATTGGGTTGCGTTCGTTGAGCAGTTGAACGCTGAACAGGGATGGGGCTTTGCGCCTGCTGATGTGCTTGCGTATGTGGCTGCGCTGCGTTCACTGCTGCCGCCAACGGCTTCGCCCGCGAAGCTGCGGCGCGTCTGTCTGAACTATTATGCCGATGCCCCCCTCGTGGCCGCGCTCTCGGATTGTCAGCATCCCAATTATCATGCCGCATGGGTTGATTGGCATGGCTTCGCCTTTCAGGTGCTCTATAGCTCCGGTTGGTTCGCTTCTGATGATCCCGCCTGCGATACTGAGGATCTGGCTCAGATGACCCTGCTTGAACTGCTGCGTTCGCTCCCTTCCTTTAACTTCGAGAGCCGTCTGCATACATGGGCCCACGCCGTGATTGTGCGCAGTGCCCAGCGCGCCGGGCGTGACCGCTGTACCGCTCGGCGGGTGCAGCAGCGCTTTGTAATGCGCCAGCAGAACGCTACCAGCCAGTTTGCCCCTGAGTATCAGCAGCCTACGGCCTCTACCGAGGGGCGTGTCTTGAGCCAGTTGGTCCACGATGTACTCATGAAGACCGCGGACCTGCGCCTGCCTCAGATTTTTTTGCTTCACGCTCTGCGCGATCTGACCTCTGATCAGATTGCGGCGCTGCTCCAGCTCAAGCCCGCCCGTGTGCGCCGTCTGCTTGGCCAGGCTCGTGGCATTGTGCGCCATAGTCCGGCGCTTCAGGCTTGGTGTGCTGATTGATGCTTCAGGAAGAGAGTTCTTGAAGAGGTGCAGAGAGATGCACCATAGAGACACAGAGAACACAGAGATGTTTGGGGCTATGAATGACTCTGTGCCCTCGGTGGTGCATTTCTCTTAGGGAAGCAGAAATTGTTACGTATCCCAGCAGCCTGTCATGCTGAATCGTAGTGCCGACGTTAGTCGGCTGAGAAGCTGTCTGAAAAGTCTATGGGCACCCGTTGGAGTGCCGGCGTTAGTCGGCTAACGCCGGCACTCCAACGGGTGCCTCATTGTTTTGTCATGTGTCATGTGCCGATTGACACCCTATCGGTCTGGTAGTACCATGCAAGGGATGGTCTCCGGTTCCTTGGCAGTGCGAGCGCATCCTGATGGTGCACCACGGTAACTAGGATCCTTTGGTCTACTAGGCGAGTGTATGGAGCTTAACTTTTGTTCTGAGATTGCTACGTGGCTGGAGAGCCTTGCGCCCGATCGCGTGCCTGTGGCACCGCCGCCCGAATTGTTGGCCCATGTTGCGGGCTGTAGGCGTTGCCACGCGGCCTTGCTGCTGCTGGCTGCTGCTCAACTCGGGGAAGCATGGAGCCCCGCTGAACTTGATTGCGACCAGTGTAGCGATGATCTGCCAGCGTTTATTGATGTGCAACGCGATGAGGGTGGCCGCGCAGCCCTACGTGAGTACCCCCATGTCTGGTGGCACCTCTGGCATTGCCCCGATTGTGTCGAGGTCTACCATATGGTGCTGACCCTACAGCAGGCTGAGGCCGAGTTGCAGTTGCCGCCTTTGCCCCTCTGGAGCCTTGTGCCCCAGCCTGAGGTGGCCCATAGAGCCCAAGCAACGTTGGCCATCCATAACTTTGCGTTAGCACCAACCCTGCCCCAGCCTGCATTGCCTGCGGGTGTTGCAATGGGTATGACAGTACACTATGCCGGGCATGATCAGGACTATGCCTGTGAAGCCCATGTGCGTCAGTTGTCGGATCAGTGGTATGTGCAGGTGACCCTTGCGCCGCCGTTGGCTGGTACGGTGGTGCTGCAACTCGATACGGCCATCCTGCGTGCCCCCCTTGACCATGAGGGCCGTGCCGCGCTTGGGCCGTTTCCCCTGGAGTTGTTGCCCCATGGTACTACTGTTAGTTTGGATCTGCGGGTAGAGACTGAGGATCGGTGAGATACAGAGGTTTTTCACCACAGAGGCACTCTGAGGGCACAGCGATGCTGAGGTAATGCCAATTACGCAGTAGCGCAAAAGGAACGCTGTGTAGGGGCACGGCGCTGCCGTGCCCCTGGGGGCTACGGCGACCACGGGGATGGCACGGCGCTGCCGTGCCCCTGGGGGCTACGGCGACCACGGGGATGGCACGGCGCTGCCGTGCCCCTACGGTCTATGGTCAAGGGAAGCAGAAATTTTTACGTGTCCCAGCAGCCTGTCATGCTGAACAAAGCGAAGAATCTCGAAATTTGGTTACCACAAGAGACCTTTCGCTTCGC
>NZ_NQWI01000105.1 GCF_002532535.1 Candidatus Viridilinea mediisalina | reverse complement strand
TTCCCCTGGGTTGCTTGGGCATCGCGGTGGATCAGGATCACCATTGCAATCATGTTGCGACTCGCTTCAAGCAGTGCGGTCTCAAGCTCCAAGAGTTTGATGGTGGGAAAGCGCAAGAAGGTGGTGGACGACCAGATCGTGTAGCCGAAGGTATCGGGTCGCCATGTTGGGTCTGTGTCGGCGAGGATGGCTAAACTCGCCACCGGGTGCCGGGTGCGATCGAAGAGGCGTGTATTGTAACAGAACATGCGCTCGGTAAACGCTTCGTCGTGCTGCGCCTGGATCTCGATGTGGAGAAAGACGATCGTCTGCTCACCGTCCAGCCGGGTCACCCGGACCAGTTTATCCACATACTGCTTGCCCTTGCCCACCTCTGGGTTGATCTGCAAGAGCGCAAGTGGCTCATCGTTGACCGGCTTCGTCCAGTCGATTCCTGCGTAGGCCTCGGGGAAGAGTAATTCCAAACATGCGGGCAGGTAGTGTTCGAGGGCTTCCTTCCAAGCCCCATCGAAGTTAGCAGCGGGTTGGTGCATAGTGATTCCTTGTTGGCAAAAAGGCTCTCACTACATGTACCGCTGAACGGGGCTAAAAGATACGGTTTTCGTTGGTAATGGTATACATGCTTGCCAAAAGCGCCGTGCAAAACTCTACGTCACACCCGAAATTGCTCTGAGTGTTGCCCTACTCAGAGCATATCGGGTATACTTGCTGATCAAGGTGTACCTTCACGCATGAGGATAGAACATCTAATCCTGAAGCCATAGATAGGGCTTTGGGATGCCCAGGATGGCCCTCACCCCCTACCCCCTTCGACAGGCTCTGGTTCGACAGGCTCACCAACCGGGCATCGCCTCTCCCACGTTGTGGGAGAGGGGCGAAGGCACCGCGGTTTTGTTGCGTTCCTTTTCCCTAACGCTGCACAAGTGGCAGGAAAACACGCTCCGTTTGGTTCTGATCAGCATCTGGCACCGGCTCCACGGGTTCCACGGGGTCTACGGGTTCCACGGGTTCCACGGGTTCTACGGGTTCTACGGGTTCTACGGGTTCTACGGGCTCCACCGGCTCCACCGGCTCCACCGGCTCCACCGGCTCCACGGGCTCTACCGACGTACCTGGTGCCAGCAAAAGCGCCACGTTGGTCAAGTGAGAACTTGTAGCACGCAACTGAGCAGTGTGCAGTTCATCGGCCACAATCACCCAGCGCTGGTTTGTGCGATCCCAGAGTGCCAAGCGCAGATCATCTGGATTGAACGGCTGAGTTGCAAGCTGCGTAGCGCCCAATCTCACGGTGTAGGTAATCGGATGCAGGGTATTGAAGATGACCTCGTGGTGTTCATCGTAGGCCATAATGGCAAACTGACGCAACACCTGCACCGTTTCACCACCCATTGGCATTGGTTCAACCGGAGTAATACTGATCGTCAATGGGCCATGCAATGCCCCCGCCGGAATGGTGAGTTCCAGATCGCCCCATGTAATCTCGGCTTCATGCTCATCAACAGGCGTCTGGCTAGGTGCGCCACAAGGGCCATGCACGCAACTAACCCCCAGTTGGTACGTGCCGGTGTTGATCTCATTGGCATCACGCACCACAACACTGTAGAGACCATTGCGCGGTAGCATACAATCCGCAATCTCGGCACTATCCGAATAGGGGCGCGAGGCATTACAGATCTGGATACCTGCTGGATCAAAGACACTAATTGCTGGTCGGAGGCTTCCGCTCGTGATCGTCAGAAATCCTGCAGATTTGCCAATGAAGCTGCACGCGCCTCCATCGTAAACGCCAGCAAGCCTAAACCCAAAAGCAAGCTCAGAAGCATAAGCAGCAACAACAACGATAGTCTCGGTAAGAAAGTGGTGAATGTGTTACGTGACATGGATAGCTTCTTTCATGGAATGATACGTCAACTCAAAGGATAGCATAGATTTTCTATTCCTCAAATAGGCGACCCAGCACATTTCAGCCTGGAATTCCAGGGCCGTGGCAGCGACCGTCCAATATCATCAAGAACGCCAAAGTCCATTGGGACGCCATGTTCGGCAATCTACAATCTACAATCTACAATCTCGGGTACAATAGACCTTGCGGTACAACTTACGGACATTGGGAAGGAGCATTGAGGTGGGCAGTCGTTTTGATGAAATGCGGATCTTTTCGGGCAATGGCAACCCTGATCTGACGCGCCTGATCTGTGAGCGGGTGGGCGTTCCTCAAGGTGATGCGACGATTGTCAGGTTTAGTAACGAGAATATTTTTGTACGATTGAATGAGAGTGTGCGCGAAAAGGATGTCTTTGTCGTCCAATCGCTCTCTACACCCAACCTCAGTGACCGAGTTATGGAGTTGTTGATCATGCTGGATGCCTGTCGGCGCGCCTCAGCCGGGCGGGTGACAGCGGTGATTCCCTATTTTGCCTATGGGCGTACCGACAAAAAGGATCAACCACGGGTACCGATTACCGCCCGTCTGTTAGCCGATATGATCCAGGCCGCTGGGGCGCATCAAGTATTGACGATTGACCTGCATGCTGGCCAGATTCAGGGGTTTTTCAACATTCCCACGGATGAACTGACGGCGATGCATCTGTTGGTGCGCTATTGGGCCGATAAGGGTTGGGACGATATGATTGTCGTTTCGCCTGATGTGGGCTTTGCCAAGCGGGGGCGCAACTTTGCCGAGGCGCTTGGGGCACCGTTGGCGATCTCAGAGAAGCGCCGGGTGCAGCACTTCGGGCGGCATGATGGTTCGCACACCTCGGCTGAAATCCTCAATCTGATTGGTGATGTAGCGGGCAAACGCTGTATCGTTGTAGACGACGAGATTGCGACTGGTGGTTCGATCCTTGAAGTGGTGCAGTTGCTGGAACGTGAAGGGGCACGCGAAATCTATGCCTGCTGTGTGCATCCCGTCTTTACCGCCAGCGCCGTTCAGCGGCTCAGTAACAGTGGTATCCAGGAACTCGTGACAACCGACACGCTCCCTCTGCCCCCCGACAAGCGCTGGCCCTCACTGACGATCCTCAGCGTCAGCCATCTGATTGCGGAAGTGATCCAACGCATCCATAGTGGTGTCTCGGTGGATACCATCTTCACGCAGCGCAACCACCCGGCCTTGGGAAGGTAATACCATTTACGATTGTAGATTGTAGATTGTAGATTGCAGATTGCAGATTGCAGATTGCCGAACATGGCGTTCCAATGGGCGTTAGCGTTCTTGATCATGCAGCATGTTCAAGGGTAATTGGTATGAACCCTCATGCTCACTGGCGCGCCATACGGTAGCCCAATCCACGCTCAGTGAGAATAAAGCGCGGGTGGCGCGGGTCGGGTTCGATCTTTTTACGCAGATTGGCAATGTGTACCCAGAGGTAGTTGTTTTCGCCGCTGTAGCCTTGGCCCCAAACGGCCTGGAGGATCTGCTCGTGGGAAAGGGCTTGACCAGCGTGGCGGGCGAGGAAGGTGAGAATTTGGTATTCGATGGGGGTAAGGGCGATTTCTTGCTGATCGAGGGTGATGCGGTGGTGCGAAAGATCAATGATGAGGTTGTCGAGTTGGATGAGGGAGGCTTCACCAGGTGTGGTGGTCTGTTGGGCGCGGCGTAGCAGCGCATCAATGCGGGCGATCAGTTCTTGCATGCGGAAGGGCTTGGTGACATAATCATCAGCGCCAGCGCGCAGACCCTTGATCACATCTTGCTCAGTGGCGCTGGCGGTGAGCATAATGATCGGGATGCTACTCCATTGGCGTACCTGGCGGCAAAGGCTCAGGCCATCCATCCCCGGTAGGGCTAGATCAATGATCATCAGATCAGGCGTGTAGCTATTGAGCAGGTTCATGGCCTCTTGGGCTTCACCGCTGATCTGTACGCTGAAACCTGCCTCTTGGAAGCCCCGTTCGAGCAAGTGCTGCAACGCGGCATCATCGTCAAGCACGAGGATGCGGGCGTGGTCACGGGCGGCTGAGGCGAGAACCGTAGGCGTAATCGGCGCATCAACGAGGGTGTCGGCGGGTAGGGCGGGTAAGCTGAAGCAGGCTAATGTACCGCCGCCGGGTGGCTCATCGATCCAGATCAGACCGTTGTGGGCTTCGATCAAGGCCTTGCAAATGGCCAGACCCAACCCGGTACCAGCCACAGGGCGTGTGCTTGGACGCGCTGCTTGGTAGAAGCGATCAAAGACACGCTCGCGCTCATCAGGGGGAATACCTGGCCCTTGGTCGCGCACACTTACCACAATCTGCTGCTCGGAGCGCTGGGCGCTGATCGTAATCACGCCGTTGGGGGGGGAATATTTGGCTGCATTATCGAGCAGGTTCTGCAGTACCTGTTCGATGCGGCGCACATCAATGCTCACTGGCGCAAGATCGGCGGACACATCGGCTTGGAGGCGCAGATCGGGCATGTGTTCACGGGCATGGGCGATGACGCTGCGGAGCAGGGGGGGCAGGGTGAGGCTCTGACGTTGCAGGCGCAGCGCACCCGCTTCGAGTTGCGAGAGTTGCAACATGTTATCGAGTAGTTCTTGGAGTTGTTCGCCCTGCTGTTTGATGATCTGCGCAAACGAGCGGATGTGTGCGGGATCGTTGGTATGGCTGTTGCTGAGGAGTGATTCGGCGCTCCCGCGAATGGTGGTCAGGGGCGTACGTAGCTCATGATTAACCAGAGCAACCACATCGGAGCGTAGCCGTTCGAGTTCGCGCAGCCGCCGAATGTCCTGGAAGACGCCCACTACGCCCTGGAGCGCACCATGCGGCTCATAGAGCGGCACACTGGTGGCCAAAACCGGGATACGGCGGCCATCAGGGCGGGTGATGGTCAATTCGACCGCATAGGTCGCACGGCCCTCGTGCAGCGTCCGCAGCATCGGGAGATCTTCGGGGACACAGGGGTAGCCGCCCGGCTGGTGGGTACGGCCCGCCAGCGGGTGGTGCAGCAGGCTGGCATTGGGCTCTAAGGGGCCAAAGAGCTTACTTGCAGCCGGGTTGAGCAGCGCAATCTGGCCATCAGGCGCTTCGGCAACAACGATGCCTTCGGGCGAGTGTTCAAAGACCGCTTGTAGCCGTTGGCGTTCGGCTTGGACGGTGGCAAAGAGTAAGGTATTATCGATGACAAGTCCAATCTCGGTGGCTAGGGTGTGCAAAAAGGGCCGGTCGTTCAGATCGGGGCGACGCAGCGGATCGAGCAGTACCAGCAGTCCAACGGCACTGCTACGCCCATGCAGTGGCAGCAACAGCAGTGGCGCACCAATGCATACGGCTAAATCAGCCAGTGGGGTCGCATTCGTTACCGTCTGAGGATCGATATAGTGCGTCTGATTCTGCGCCAAACTTGCCAGCAGCGTCTCCGCATTGGCATGGAGCAGCGTCGCTAGTTCTTCGGGGGCGGCATGTGGATGGGGCGCCCGCCTGATCAGCGCCTGCGGACATTTGCCCGATGTTGGTGTCAGGCAGAGGGCGGCAGCCGAGAGATCGAGGGTTTCGCCAATCGCCGTGAGGATATTGTGCAGCACCTCATCGCGCTGGACACTGCGGGTTGCGGCGGTGGCAACGGCGTGCAGGACAGTCAGTTGGCGGTGGCGGATTTCGGCGGAGCGCAGTTGTTGGGCTACCTGTTCAGCAAGATGCGCTGAGCGTTGGTGCGCCGCTTCAAGATCGCGGATAAGCCAGAGGGATTGGCGAAAGCCAACAATAATCAGGCCAATCGTCAGTAGCCCCAGGATGCTCAGGCCACTCGTGACCAGCAGTTGCAGCGTGCGCGCTTGGCTGATCTCTTGGGCCAACTCGAGGCGTAGTGTCAGCAACGCACTTCGCACCTGGTCGCTCTGAAGACGAAAGGCAGCAAAGAGGGCTTGGCTCGTACCCGAGACCAACTCTTGGGCAATCAGCGAAGTTTGGCCTTCTTGGGCCAAGGTAATCTGGCGATCGCCCGATTCCGCCTGCCAAGTGCGAACGAGGCGGCGCAACTCAATGATCTGTGGTTCAAGGGTTGGGTCGAGCTCGCGGGCAATCGGTTCAAGTTCAGTGAAGGTGAGAGTCACACGCTCCTGAGCCGTCTCATACTGCTCCAAAAAGATCTCAGAGCGGGTCAAGGCATAGCCCCGTGCAGCAGCGCGCATCTCTTGCAGCAGGCCATCAACCTGATCATGGTGATCACTCAGGCGTTGCAGCGTGTCGGCATGCTGGCGGATCGTATCAGCGCGATCACTCAGGACTGGTGGCAACGTGATTAAAAGCAGCAGCACCAATACTTCAAAAATTAACCCAACGAGCAACACATTACGAGCGCGGCGAATGCGTTGATGCGCCGCAGCGCCCTGGCCCCATGGATGTGCTACCGAGGTCGTGTTGCGTACCATAGCATGAACTATACCATAATACCATTTACGATTGTAGATTGTAGATTGTAGATTGCCGAACATGGCGTCCCAATGGGCTTTCGCGTTCTTGATAATGCGGCATGCTCAAAGGTAATTGGTATAAGGTGCGACTTCGTCGCCTTCGCTTAGGGTTACGTCAATGTTGTTGGGGCGAAGCCACCCCGCCCCCCCACCGGAGGTGACGTTGACCGCTTGCGCCGCAGCATTACGCAATGCTATACTTTGTGTATGACCAGTTGCATCGTCCGAGCGAGGAGCAAGACCCTATGGTAGAACGCGTCTGTCCTGAATGTCAACACGGCAATCCTCTGGAGAATCGCTTCTGTGGTGCTTGCGGTGCGGCCCTCGCCCACGATGCCATTGTGCCTCAACGCACCGACGCTATCGTGATTGCCGGTCAGCCTATTCCGGTGGCACAATTGCGTCAGGTGGGCAAGGCAATTGCTGTAGGACTCGCCGCTGTGGCGGTTGAAGCCGGGGCCGCTTGGCTGCGCCGTCGCACTGAACAGGCGACGACGACCGCCCTCGCTGCACCAAGCACCAATCCTAGCCCAAGCCCGACGCTGCCCCATTTGGCCAATACCGTCACGATTGTGAGCCAGCGGGTGACCGAAATTTGGGACGAAGGCAACCTTACCCGCCAAATTGTTGAGAAGCATGTCTGGCGTAAGGAAGGGTAGTTTCACATATGGCGGGGTTGGGGGAGGAGAAGCCTCCCCCAAAAAAACTCGTTTTGTTGGGTGTTGGCGGCGAAGCCGCCAACACCCAACAAAAACGAGGCTATTGAACAAGGTTTATCAGATTGAATCATTCAGACACATCCCTAACAACCAGCTTGCGTACCCTAGGCCGACGGCTACGCTTGGCCGATCTGCTGCTCTGGGCGAGTCGCACGCTCTGGGTGGCGGTGGGTCTGAGCATGCTGGTTGCCCTCGCAGGGCGGCTCATGCCAATTGCCCACCTTGGGCTGTGGGTTGCGCTGCCATGCTTGGTGTGGGCGTTGGGGCTGCTTGGCTTTGCGCTGCTCCGCCCACTGAGTCCGCTGCAGATCGCGCAGCGGGTTGACCAACAACTTGCACTGCGCGAACGGCTCGCTACGGCCCTAGAGTTGCACGAGCGTCAAGCCCATGATCCGCTCAGTGAGCAGCAGCAGGCCGATGCCCGTGCCATTGCGGCCAAGCTTAAACCTGCTGAACTGCCGCTGCGCTACGAGCGTCCCCCACTCTTTGCTGCCGCTGCACTGCTGCTGGTGATCGCTGCCCTCTTTGTGCTGCCCAATCCGCAAAACATTCGCCTTGCCGAGCAACAAGCGGTGCGTGAGGCTCTGGCCCAAACCGACCAGCAGTTGGGCGAGTTGGCCCAGGAGATCAGTCAGGATACACAGCTCTCCGATGAGGATCGCGAGCAGTTGCTGCGCGAAATTGAGGCGCTCCAGGAGCAACTGCGCGCGAATCGGGGGGATCGCCAAGAGGCTCTGGCCGATATTGCGGCTGCCGAGGCGCGCCTGCGCCAGCGCCTTGATCCCAACGATGATGCCCGCCGTGCTGCACTTGAGCAGATGGCCCGCAACCTGGAGAGTCTCTCAGGCCAACAGCCTTCGCAACGTCCTAGCCTTGAAGAGGCGGCCAATCAACTCAATGAACTTGCACGCCAACTGGAGCAGATGAGCCCCGAGGAGCGTCAGCAACTTGCTGAACAATTGAGCCAACAGGCCAATCAACTGGCCAGCGGCGATCCCGAAACTGCCCGCAATCTGCAGAATGCCGCCAATGCCCTCCAGCAGGATGATGCCCAAGCGGCGGCCCAACAACTCCAGCAGGCCGCTGATTCGGTGCAGAATGCCCAAAGCCAGATGAGTAACCAACAAAGTACCCAGCAGTCCTTGTCTGAGTTGCAGAACGCCCGTGAACAGGTGGCTCAGGCTGGTGACCAGCAACAGCAGCCCGGCCAAGCCCAACAGGCCGCCCAACAAGGCCAGCAGGGCCAACAAGGGCAGCAGGGCCAGCAAGCGAGCCAAGCGGGCCAACAGGGTCAAGATGGTCAGCAGGGGGGCCAGGCAGGGCAGGAGGGCCAGGGCCAGAGCCAAGGCCAGCAGCCTGGTGGCGGCGGGGGCAGTAATGCGCCCCACTTGGGTGAGGGCCAGAGCGAAAGTAATGCTCAGGTCAACCCCCACGGTAGCGCCAACCAGCAGGGTAGCGGTTCGGGCAACGATGAACTGATCTACCAACCCTTCAACCCCAATGCCCAACCTGGCGACCCCGATTTTATCCAAGGGCAACATGGCCAAGGTGGTACCACCCAGAGCCAGCAGGGCCAACAGGATTTGCCGGGCGTGGCGAACGAAGCGCTGGTACCCTACCAGCAAGTGCTGCCCAACTACTCCCAATCGGCCAGCGAAGCCATTGATCGCGGAAATATCCCTTCCCATCGCCGCGATCTCGTGCGCGACTATTTTGCTCGGCTCCAGCCGAGTCCGTAGGGCCAAGCCCTACAACCCCGCAGTCCGGCGGGAGCATGCGAGGGAACCAAGTTCCCTCGCGCCCCCTCTTCGCACGGCGGGAGGATGCGAGGGAACCGGGTTCCCTCGCGCCCCCTTAAGGGAAGCGGAGGTTGTTGATTGCCCCGTTGCTTGACCACTCTGAGCGAAGGTTCGTAGGAACGTTCCTGTTGCGCCGTAGGTAGTGCCGACTTTAGTCGGCTTCCCATCGCTGCCAAAGACCTCAGCCGACTAAAGTCGGCACTACGATGTCCGCCCATGGACTATTCAGCATGACAGGCTGCTGGGATACCTAACAATTCCTGCTTCCCTAAGTATTATGAGGACACCCCATGACTGCTGCGCCCGAAGCGACGCCCCCCGCGCCGCGGATGAGTCCTGATGAGTTTCGCCAACGCGCCCAATTGATCGAAGCTGAGGTTGGTCAGGTGATTGTTGGTCAGCGTGACCTGATCCGCCAGGTGGTGATTACTCTGCTTGCCGGTGGTAATGCCCTGCTTGAGGGTGTGCCGGGGTTGGCCAAGACGACGATGATCCGCACGCTGGCCGATGTGGTTGAGTGCGCCTTTTCGCGCATTCAGTTTACGCCCGACCTGATGCCCGCCGATATTATTGGTACCACACTGATCAGTGAGGATGAGCAGGGGCGAAAGTATTTCCGCTTTGAACCTGGCCCCATCTTTGCCAACCTTGTGCTGGCCGATGAGATCAATCGGGCAACGCCGAAGACCCAGTCGGCGCTGCTGGAGGCGATGCAGGAGCGTACCGTCACGGTGGCGAAGACCACCCATAAGTTGACGCCGCCCTTCTTTGTGCTGGCTACGCAGAATCCCTTGGAGATGGAGGGCACCTATCCGCTGCCGGAAGCGCAGTTGGATCGCTTCTTCTTCAAGATTCATGTAACCTTCCCCAGTGCCGCCGAGTTGGTCGAGATCGCCCAGCGTACCACGGGTACCCGTCAACCCACGACGCGCTATGTGGCTAATGGGGCTATGATTCTGGCTATGCAGGAACTGGCGCGCACGGTGCCGATTGCCAGCCACGTTATGGGCTATGCTGCCCGTTTGATTACCGCTACCCACCCGGAGAGCAGTAATGCGCCTGCGATGGCCAAGCGTTATGTGCGCTATGGCGCTTCGCCCCGTGGGATGCAGGCGCTTATCCTTGCTGGCAAAATCTTAGCCCTGCTCGATGGACGCTACAATGTCGCCTTCGCCGATCTGAAGGCGGTTGCGCTGCCCGCCCTGCGCCACCGGGTTGTGCTCAACTTTGAGGCTCAAGCTGAGGGCATAAGTAACGATGAGGTAGTTCAGGGCATTTTGGAGACGGTGAAGGAGGAGTGAGCGCATGACCACTGCTCCCCCGTTGCTAACGCCCGCCTTTTTGCGCCAACTCGACCGCTTGGCACTCTTGACGCGCCGGGCTATGGCGGGTGAACTTCAGGGTGAGCGGCGCAGCCCGCGCCGTGGCGCTTCGGTTGAGTTTGCCGATTATCGGCCCTATACCCCCGGCGATGATATTCGCCAGATCGATTGGAATCTCTACGCCCGCATGGAGCGCATCTTCCTCAAGCTCTTTGTCGCCGAAGAGGAGCTGAATGTTCACCTGTTGCTCGATACGAGCGCCTCGATGGATTGGGGCGAGCCCAATAAGTTTCAGTATGCCCAACAGGTGGCTGCCGCCTTTGGCTACATTGCGCTCACCAATCTCGACCGCGTGGGCGTGACGAGTTGTACGAGCGATGGGAGCGCCGCACCGCTCACAGGTGTGCGCGGCAGACGGGGCGCGGTGGCGCTCTTCTCCTTTTTGCAAAACCTCAGCGCGAGCGGCAGCGGCAATCTTGCCAACGTCTGCCGGCGCTACAGCAATACCGTGCGCACCCCCGGCCCGCTGCTGCTCTGCTCCGACCTCTTTGATGCCGGTTGGCGCGACGCGCTCAATGCGTTGGCTGCACGTACTTTTGATGTAACCGTGATGCACATCCTGGCCCCCCAAGAGCTCAAGCCCAACCTTGAAGGCGACTTCCGCCTGATTGATCTTGAGGGCGGCCCCACGGTCGAAATCAGTGCCGACCCTGATCTCTTGCGCCGCTATACCCAAACGTTGCACTCCTGGCAAACCGAGATCGAAAATTTCTGCCACGGGCGCAGTATGAACTACATCCAGGTAGATACCGCGCTCCCAATTGAGGAGTTTGTCTTAGGACGCATGCGTAGTCAGAATGTGCTAAAATGATGTGTTAGGGACAATACCTTTCAAATAAGGGGATATGATCCGCGCCCCCCCTCCCCAACCCTCCCCCCGTAGGGGGGAGGGTTGGGGAGGGGGGCAAAGGGCTTATTTGAGTGGCAATAGCTTCGCGTCCTCGCGTCCTCGCCTCCCCGCGTCCTCGCCTCCCCGCGTCCTCGCCTCCCCTAGCAAATAGTTCTTACCCCCCCCAAGGCCCCCCATGTCCTTCCTTAGCCCCTTAGCCCTGATCGGCGCAGCCATTGTCGGCCCAATCATTGTGGCCATGTACTTGCTCAAGCTGCGCCGCGAAGAGCGCCCAGTTGCCTCAACCTTCCTCTGGCGTCAGATGGTGCGCGATGTGGAGGCGAATGCCCCTTGGCAGAAGTTGCGCCGCAATCTCTTGCTGCTGCTCCAATTGCTGCTGATGCTGCTGCTGATCTTGGCGCTCGCCCGGCCCTTCTTTGCCACCCAAGGGATTAGCGGCAGCAACCTGATCATTATTCTTGACCGCTCGGCTAGTATGGCGGCAGTGGATGAACCACCCAATCGCCTGGCAGCCGCGCAGCAGCGGGCGATGCAATTGGTTGAACAGTTGCCCGATGGTGGCCGTGCGACCATTATTGCCGCCGGGGGCACAATGGAAGTCCCCGCCTCGGCGACCGCCGACCGCCGTGAGTTGCGGCGGGCGATTCAGGGCATCCAGATTAGCAACGGCGGCAACTCCGATCTCTCCCAAGCGCTCAATCTCGCCTCTGCCCTTGCGGCCCGCGAAGCCGACAGCGAGATCGCCATCATCTCCGATGGGAATGTCACCTTTCCCGACGATCTACGTGTACCTGCGCGGGTCAGTTATTTCCCTGTGGGCCGCGCCAGCGAGAACCTAGCGATCAGCGCGATTGCCCTGCTGCCCGGCTTGGGTGAGCAGACCCTCTTTGTGCAGGTGAGCAACTATGGGGAGCAGATTGCCAATCGGCGGATCGATCTCTTTCTCGATGGGGCCAGTTTTACTGCCTATAACCTGGAGGTCAACCCAGGCAGTGAGGCTAACCTGAATCTGAGCGTACCAACCCACGTAGAGGTGGTTGAAGCGCGCCTTGCGGGCAGCGATGCGCTGCCGAGCGATGACCGGGCCTTTGCGGTGAGTGCAGTTGGCAGTGAAACGACGGTACGCCTGGTGACCAACGGGAACCGTTTTTTGCAGACTGGGCTTGAACTGCTGAGTGGGCTTGAGGTGTTGCAGGTGACTGCGACTACGACCACATTCACCCAAACGGTAGCAGAAGTGCCGGTCACCATCCTTGATGGGGTAGTCCCCAATCCGCTGCCGCCGGGCAATCTGTTTTTCATTGGGCCATTGGCCTCAACTACCTACTTCTCGGTCACCGGCGAGATTGAGTTTCCCAGTGTGCGCCCGGTTGGGGGCAACGAACAGCTCTTACGCAATGTAAGCCTGAGTGAAGTCAGTGTACTCAAAGCGGCGCGCATGGTGCCGGGCGGTTGGGCGCGAACCCTGGTGGATAGCGATGGAACCCCGCTGCTGGTTGCCGGGGAGCGTGAAGGGCGGCGCATTGTCGTACTCGCCTTCAACATCCACAACTCCGATCTACCGCTGCAATACGCCTTTCCGCTGCTGCTTGCCAACCTCATGGAATACCTCGCGCCCGGCATTGGTGGCGAAGCGAGCCAACTGATCCCTGGCCAAGCCTTCGCACTTCAAGTGGACGAACAGATCAGCGAAGTCCGCATCACCCGCCCCGATGGTCAAGTGGTGAGTAGCCGCACTGGTGCAATCCAGATCCAAGCCAACCAAGCCATCTACGCCGACACCGAAACTCTAGGGGTCTACACCGTTGAAGGCTTCAGCGCAGACGAACGGGTCAGCCGTCAACTCTTTGCGGTCAACCTCTTTGCCCCCGAACAATCACGCATCCTACCCCAACGCGATCTCCGCATTCCCCAAGTAAGTGGTGCCCAAAGCACACTCTCACGCGAACGCGACGGACGCCAAGAGTTCTGGCGCTGGCTGGCCCTCGCCGCCCTGCTGGTACTCCTGGTGGAATGGCTTGTCTATCAGCGCAGCGGCCTCAGCTACCTGCGCGAACGCTGGCGTCAAGGAAAAGCAGCATGAACCCACGCGATCAGATTCGCCTCACCAACATGGCCTCCAGCGCTGGCTGAGCCGCCAAGCTGGGGCCGGAGGCTCTCACCAATCTATTAGCTGCCCTGCGCCTGCCGACGCATCCCAACCTCTTAGTCGGGCTCGCCGTCAGCGATGATGCAGCCATCTACCAACTGGACGAGCGTACCGCGCTGGTGCAGACGGTGGACTTCTTCCCGCCAATTGTAGACGACCCCTACACCTTTGGGGCGATTGCTGCGGCCAATGCGCTCAGCGACATCTACGCAATGGGGGGGCGGCCTATCCTTGCCCTCGCGGTGGCCGGTTTTCCTGCCGACTTTGCGCCCAGCACCATGGCGGCGATTCTGCAAGGCGGGGCCGATAAGGTTCATGAAGCCGGTGCGGTGGTCGCGGGGGGGCACACAGTTGTTGACCAAGAACCCAAATATGGCCTCTGCGTCACTGGCCTGGTTGAACCCACACGGATCACGCCAAAGGCCGGGGCGCAAATAGGCGACCAATTGCTCCTCACGAAAGCATTGGGAACCGGCCTGATCACCACCGCGCTCAAGCGCGGCCAATGCAACCCAGAAGAACTTGAGGCAGCGGTGGCAAGCATGGTACGGCTCAACCGACAAGCCGCCGAACTAGCAGCCCAAGTCGAAATCCATGCCGCCACCGACATCACCGGCTTTGGGCTACTCGGCCATGCCGCCGAAATAGCTCGCCACAGTGGGGTCGGCTTCCACATTCAAGCCGAAGCGCTGCCACTCCTGCCTGGGGCCCTCAGTTGCGCCCAGCGCAACATCTTCCCCGGCGGGCTCCAACGCAACCGCACCCATCTCGAAGCCAACGGCTATGTGCAATACGCACCCAGCGTTGACCCAGCCTACCAACTGCTGCTACACGATCCCCAAACCTCAGGCGGGCTGCTCTTTGCCCTAGCGCCCGCTGCTGCGGCCCAACTGCAAGCATCCTGCGCCGCCGCTGGCGAAGCATGCACCCTGATTGGCCATGTCGTAGCCGGTAGTGGGATTGTGGTAGCGTAGGAAGGAACAGAGGAACAGAGAACGGAAGAACAGAGAACGGAGAACGGAAGAACAGAGAACAGAGAACAGAGAACGGAGAACGGAAGAACAGAGAACGGAAGAACAGAGAACGGAAGAACAGAGAACGGAAGAACAGAGAACGGAAGAACAGAGGAACAGAGAACGTAGTAGCGCAAAAGAAACACAGCGAAGGCGATGTCCCCTTCCCTTTAGGGAAGCAGAAATTTGTTAGCACGAAAAAGTTCTGGACCGCGACGTTGGCTGAGCCTGTCGAAGCCAACGTCGCGGTGGCTTCGACAAGCTCAGCCAACGCGACGCATCCCTACGAGCCCAGGGCCTTTTCGCGCTAACAGAAATTTTCAAGTATCCCAGCAGCCTGTCATGCTGAATAGTCCATGGGCGGCCATCGTAGTTTGGGATGCCCAGGATGGCCCTCACCCCCTTTCAGGTATAGAGTTTTTGAGAAGATTTGGATGCGGTGTTAAGAGTTTTCTCATGGAACGCGAACCAACGACCTGCTAGGTGTGCGCCGTACAGCCACCATGCGTAGCCCCACAGACCCAACGGCGCACACCTGGCAGGTCTGAGGTGCCAACGGCCCGTGAGACCTAGCAGGTGCGGCGCGGTGGGATCGTTGGCATCCTCATGGTGGCGGCACGCGCCCCACCTGCCAGGTCAGGTGCGCTGCTCTTGGTTCATTGGAGCGCATCAAAAACCCCGTACACACCAAGCGGTGCTGCCTTGTCTCAATGGATCGCGTGAGAACGCGGCGGAGCAAAAAACTCTCTACCTGAAAGCCCCTTTCAGGTAGAGAGTTTTTGCAGAGATGCAGAGGATTGAACCACAGAGGCACAGAGAACACAGAGCAGGGTGTGGCATGGCCCATTGTTGACACTCCCTCCGTACCATCTCTGTGCCCTCGGTGCCTCTGTGGTTCAATCCTCGGTAGCTCTTCTTGTTGGCGTTTTGAATGCCTTGTTCAAAAACTCTCTACTTGAAACGCCCTACCCCCCCGACCCCATCCGCTCCCGTATAGCCGCCAGCCCCCGGCGCGAACTCTGCGTATGGGGGTGGTCAGGGCCAAGCTTTGCTTCAAAAATCTGCAGCGCCCGCTGCATCAGCGGCAGCGCCGCCCCGTAGTTCCCCTGCGCTTGGTAGATCTCCGCGAGGTTGTGGAGGCTGGTGGCGGTAGCGGGATGCTCGGCCCCCAACACCTGCCCATAAATCGCCAAGGCGCGTTCGTAGCGCGGCAGCGCCGCCCCATAGTTCCCTTGCATGCGGTAGTGTTCCGCGAGGTTGTTGAGGCTTTGGGCGGTATCGGGATGCGCGGCCCCCGACACCCACTCTCTCATCGCCAAGGCGCGTTCGGCGAGCGGCAGCGCCGCCCCGTCGTTCCCCTGTGCGTGGTAGAGCGACGCGAGGTTGTTGAGGCATGCGGCATAGTTTTGCTCATCATGCTGCGGGATCAGTGCCAGCGCATCTACAAAGCAGCCCTGCGCTGTAGGATAGTCGCCCATTGCTTGATGAATCAGGCCAAGCAGACTTAGCGCCCCACTCTGCCCATTCTGACTATGCATGGCCTGAAAGGCCGCATAGGCTGCGCTCGTCTGCTCTTCCGCTGCGGCATACTCGGCGCGCTCGTAGTGGATTAGCCCTAGGTAGTAGCGCGCGAGGGCGACTTCGTATTGGCGGCTGGCCATCTTGTTCAGGGTGATGAGCGCCTGCTTCAGCCCGGCGAGCAGGTCGTTCCAATAGGCTTGCGCGATCAGGGCTGGGACGATGGTGTGGATACATAGCGCGAGTGCATCCGGGTCGCGCTGTGCGTCGTGCCATGTGGCGAGCATCTGTGGCCAGTTGTCGCGTTGGCTGCGCCAGGCGGTGAACTCTGCGTGGTATTGTGGGTTCACGAGGTCGCTATGCCAGCGCCGTAGGCGCTGCTGTGCCGCTGTGACGCGCCGCCGATCATAGTTCTCGGCCCAATCCCAGAGCACCTGGTGCATGCGCCAGCGCCCTGCGCCAGCGCCGTCAAGCAGGCTGCGCTGGCTGAGCAGGAGGAGGGCATCTGCCACGTCACGCTCGTTGCGCTCGGCAACGATGCTGGCGCTGGCGAGATCAAAGCTCAATGGATCGGGCGGAAAGCCGGCTAAGCTTAAAAAGACATGCTGCGCCGTTTGCGGCAGCGTGGCGTAACTCAACTCGATGATCGCTTTGGGGCTGAGCTGCTGGATCGGTTTGCGTTTGAAGGGCAGCAGGCTGGCCCACCAGCCCCGCTGCTTGGTCTGCTCCTCGGCGAGGTCGAGTGAGACGAGCGGCAGGTTGAGGCGTGTGGAGGCGGCGCGCAGTGCCTTCAGCGCCTTTGAGAACCATGCGGGGTTGTCGTGCAAGCGCAGGCGTAGGTAGTTGCCCATCACAGTGAGGATGAGGGGCAGCCCGCCAACCAGTTGGGCTAGCAGAGCGAGTTCCTGCTCATTGCCATCAGGCGGCAGCCCAGCGGTGGCGCACAGCAGCGCAATGGCATCGGGGTGGGCGAGCGTCTCAAGCTCAAGCAGCGCTTCAGGGGCGAGGTAGTCGCCCAGTTTGAGCAGCAGATCGCGTTGGCGCGTGGTAATCAGCAGGCGCACCTCTTCTGGCAGGGTGAAGAAGGGGCGCAGTTGGCTAGCGCGCCATACATCGTCCACCACCACCAGCCACGGTCGCCCGTCCCGACGGATGGATTGACTGATATAGGCAAGGTTTTCGGCAACAGTGCGTCGGGGGTCATCGTGCAAGCCCAGATCGTCAATCCAGGCGCGAATGGTCGTCTCGCTATTCTCCGTCACCCCGGCGCGCGCCACTAGGATACCGCCGGTAAAATGGTCACGCAGGGCGGGGTCGGCCACCAGTTCCAGCGCCATCCGCGACTTGCCGACGCCAGGCTTGCCATAGAGCGCGAGGTGGCGCTGCGTGCCACAACACAAGCGTTGGCGCAAATCATCAAGCAGCGGCCCACGCCCCACCAGCGCAATGGCCGGGCGCACAAACGCGGGCGGGATGCTGTAGTGGGGTGTGGGCGGCGGCGTGGCGTGGTGATGAACGACCTGCTGGTTGATGATCTGCTCAACAGCGGCACCCGGTTGGATTATGTTCTGCTGAACGGCCTCAGCATTGTTGATGAGCACCTGACGCTGCCCATCACGCAGCGCAACAACCTCCTTGAGAATCTGCTCAAGCCACGCATCGCTGCGGTCGGCACGGGCCGTTATCGCGGCAATCACGCGATCAGCCTCAGCCACCACCACCGGCCCCAACGCGCCACCAGCGAGCTGCAACCGCTTCATATCGGCACTGAGGCGCTGGAACAGATCGTACTGGAGACGCAGCACCTCACGCTGCGCCCCCTGCTCCTCGGCAATCGCTGCGAGGGCCAGCGGCACGGCATCGAGTTCCTTCAGGAAGGCAGCCAACTCAGCGGCGAGCGTCTGATTATTGGCAGCAGCGGCATCGAGGTGCTGGGCCAATTCCGCGAGCCAGGCCGGGTCGGGGGCATCTTCGGCAAGGGCCGCTTGCATCCCGTCGGTAGCGAGGTTGCCCACCCAACCGGCCAACGCGCCCATGCCCATCTC
>NZ_NQWI01000104.1 GCF_002532535.1 Candidatus Viridilinea mediisalina | reverse complement strand
TTAGACATGGTTTCAGAAACGGCCTTTCAGCTTTACAGTTGGAGTGCCGACTTTAGTCGGCATCCCATGGCAATCTACGACCCCAGCCGACTAAAGTCGGCACTCCATCGGAGACCAAACTGTAAAGTAACTATGAACCATGTCTTACCATTGAATAGGCCGCATGCCTAATGACATTCAAGCGCATTGAGACGCCATGTCCGGCTTTCAGCTATCGGCTATCGGATTTGGTGTTAACGCGCCCACACGGCCATGTACGCATCCGTGCCACCGCCAGGGGCGGCCTGCAACGCATTGTGGGTCACAAACGCCCCGCGTGTCAGGTTGGCCACGAGTGCAACGGTTTCATTATCTACGGCCAAGCCCACCGCGCCACCTCGGCTGCCATCTTCGGCGCTGAAGGCCACCCACAACTGACGCTGGCGCAAATCGGGCGAGAGTACCAACACATAGGCATCACCACCGCCATAGCTGCCAATCCGCGCCCCATTGATCACCACGTCGTCGCGCTGGGCCAGCGAAGCGAACGCCTGCCCAGCCAGATAGACCGTGCCATCGCTGCTGGCAGTCATGGCCGCTGCGCTGATCGAGTTGCCGCGCTCATTACTCAGGCGCGTCAAGAGCGACTGGCCCAAGAGGAGCGTCCCATCGGCGGGATCAAAGCGCCCAATCCAGAGCATCTTGATCGAGCCGACATTGAAGGGGTTGGTGTACCTATCGGTGACCACAATGCGATCAGTGGCACTCTGGCTCGTATCTTTGGGATCGCGCACAAAGATGGAAGCGCCCGTACCGCCATTGATCGAGCCTGCAACATAGAGCATACCGTCTTGACCAAGGGCCAGCCGTTCGCCGCGCGTATCGGCAGTACCAAGATTGGGTGTCCCCGCCGGGAAATCGTAGCTACGCCAGCGCAATTCGCCCGTGTAGCTATAGGCCCGGATGAAGGGAATTTGCAGATTGGAGGTAATCTGCACAAAACCCGTGACAATCACCTGCTCGCGTTGCCCGTCCACTACGAGATCATTGCTACTGCCACGACCAGCAGACCAGCGGCCTAGAGGGGTACCATTGGCAGCAACGAGGGCCACCTCGTTTTCCACTAGCACCGCGCTAGTACCATCAAGCCCAACGGCGCAGCGGCGGCCAGCCCCAACCTCAGCGTGCCAGAGCAAGCTTTGGGCCTCGGCACTCAAAGCAGCCAGCCCAAAATCGCCACAGGCCACCAGCGTACCCGTAGGGTCTACCGCCAAGCCGGTAACCTCGGCACCCAAACGGGTAGCGCCAAGCAACTGGCCATCCGTGCTAAAGCGCAACAGCCAGCCGTCACTGCCATCAAGCAGCGTAGTAGGAACCACCCCTGGCGGCTGATAGCCCGGCAACGTACCCGCAACAATCACCGTGCCATCGGCGCCAAGCACCACCGCCGCCGCATGATCATCATCACTGCCACCAAGGTGCGTAGCAGCACGCAGATTCAGCTCAGTAGGCCCAACAACCCCTGAAGGCATACCCGGTTTGATCACCAACGGCAGATAGACCGTCGTTGTCTGAGCGAGCGGCTGCTGCGCTTGGGTAGCATGAGTACCCATGAGCAGCGTGCCAGCCAAGAGCAGGCCGAGGAGGAGGAGGTTCATGGGCGGGAAGAACATGTTTTCTAAAGTCACGAATAGGGCATTGGGATGCGCCGGATGGCCCTCACCCCCAACCCCTCTCCCGCATTGCGGGAGAGGGGCGAAGGCACCATCGTTTTGTTGCGTTCCTTTGCGTTCTTTTGCGGCAACGAACATATCTTCTTTCAACTCTTGAGCAGCAGGAGGGAACTAGACGGCTGTATTGGTACTCTTTTCATGCTCCCCCAACCCATTCACCCACCTCAGCAACGTATCAGCAAAGAGATCCGGAATCTCGTCGAAGGGGCAATGGCCACAATCGGGCAGCAACTTGATCTCGGCTTGGGGCAAGGCGCGCCGCTTGATCGCATTGGCATCGGTGGGCGGCAATGAGCGATCCTCAGAACCCCACATCAGCAGCGCTGGCCCCTCATACTCGCCTGGCTCCAGTTTGATCACCAGATTCTCGGCGTTACGTGTGGTATTCAGGTAAGACTGCGAACCAAAGCGCTCCAACGGCCCCGCGAAGGTCTCTACCAACTCTGGGGTGACGCGCTCCTTGTGGTGGTAGGCAGACAAGAGGGCCTGGCGTACACCCCATTCAGTCGCAATCACATTGGCGACCGCCTCACCAACCAGGGGCGTGCCAATCAGATTGAGCAGCACACGATCAGCAGGGCTCATCGGGCGCTCGTAGAGCTGCATTCCAGAACTGTTGACCAGTACGAGGCCACGTACCAATTCGGGGCGACTGCGTGCCAATTCGCTGACCACGACACCGCCCATGGAGTGACCAATCACTACCGCCGGGCCACCGACAATCTTGTTGATGAAGGTTGCCACTTGAGCCGCCCAGCGCTCACGGCTGGAGAGGCCAGCGGGACGGGCTGAATAGCCAAAGCCATAGAGATCAAGCGCAAAGAAGGTGTGTTCACGGGCGACCCGCCGCATAATGGGACGCCAGTGTTCGATTAGCGCCCCATAGCCATGCACAAAGACCAACGGCGTACCATGGCGTGGCTCGGAGGCCCAGTAGCGCATCGGGCCATAGCTACCTGTCACATAGTTCTGGTTCACGCGGTAGCGCAGCTCGGATCGAGTTGCGCCAGTGGTTGTAGTCTTAGTCATCACTGCCATATTTGTTCCTCATGTGCTACGCGCATCATGCCGTCGAGTAAAGCGTTGTACCTAGTATAACATATTGCACACAAGTTGCACAGGGTTTAAGTGGGCTACGCCCCAAACCCCGTTTTTCGTTCCGTGTTGGCGGCGAAGCCGCCAACACGGAACGAAAGGAGTTGTTAGCGCGAAGAAGCCCTGGGCTCGTAGGGGGGGCGTCGCGGTGGCTGAGCTTGTCGAAGCCACCGCGACGCTGGCTTCGACAGGCTGGTTTCGACAGGCTGGCTTCGACAGGCTGGCTTCGACAGGCTGGCTTCGACAGGCTGGCTTCGACAGGCTCAGCCAGCGAGCCACCGCGACGTTGGCTCGGTGGCTGAGCTTGTCGAAGCCAAGCGGCGCGGCCCAGGGCTTCTTCGTGCTAACAAAAAGTTCTTCAGACAACGAACGAGACCCTGGCGATCGCCAGGGCCTCGTTTGGTTCTTACTCATCGCGCACGGTGCGTAGCAACGTACTAGTGTTTTGAGATTTATTGGGTGGTGCTCTGAGCCGTTTGAACAGACAGGAGTGTTGGCTACGATGTTAGCAAGGATGTCGGCTGGAACGGTGGTGAGATATTCTGGAATGTTTGGAAACGATGCTAGGATGAAACTGGGATGGCTGCTAGGATGCAGGAGGATGTTGGCTAGGATGAAACTGGGATGGCTGCTAGGATGCAGGAGGATGTTGGCTAGGATGAAACTGGGATGGCTGCTAGAATGCAGGTGAGATGCTAACAGAGATGTTTGCTAGAATGTGGGCAGCGATGGTGTTCTCACGCGCTCGTGTGATGTGAAAGAACCTAGACAAGCAGTTTGTCGTTTGGGAGAGTGTGGTTACCGTTTGTCCTTCTCCATTGTAGCAGACAGACGAGTAGAGATACAATAGCGCATGGGTCAGGTAGTTTTGTTATGCTGGTACTAGCTAGGAATGAGACTTTAGTACCATCTTGCGAGGATGCGTGAGGCGAAGCGGCGAGAGCTTCGCGTCCTCGCGTCCTCGCGTCCTCGCGTCCTCATGTCCCCATCCTACCAGAATTATGATTACAAGCACTGCAAACCCAACCATCAAGGCGCTACGGGCCTTACGTCAGCGCAAGGCACGTGAGGCCAGTGGCACCTGTTTGATTGAGGGGATTCGTTTGGTGGGTGAGGCAGCTCGGAGTGGCTGCATCGAGTGCCTTGTGGTTGCGCCTGAGTTGCTGCGGAGCGATTTTGCCGTAGAGCTTGTAGCGCAGCAACGGGCTACGGGTTGCGCCGTGATCGAAGTGAGCGCAACAGTTTTTCAGCATCTGGCCCAAAAAGATGGCCCGCAAGGGCTTGCGGCAGTGGTACGTCAAGCTTGGGTACGCCTCGATCAGCTTGATCTGCGTCAACACCTGGGCTGGGTGGCGCTGATGGAACCTGCCGATCCAGGCAATCTTGGGACGATCATCAGGACGGTTGAGGCGGTTGGGGGCGGCGGGGTTATCCTGATCGGGCCCTCCGCTGATCCCTATGATCCGGCGGCGCTACGTGCGGCAATGGGGGCAACATTTGCAGTGGCGTTGGTGCAAACCACATGGCCCGCCTTTTGCGTGTGGTTGGATGCCTGTGGATTGCCGCTGGTGGGCACGAGTGATCAAGCCGCCACCCATTTTCAACAGATCAAATATCCCCAGCCGCTCGTTTTGCTTATGGGGAGCGAACGTCACGGCTTGGATGCCAGCCAGCAAGCCGCTTGCCAACAGCTCGCACGCATACCGATGCTTGGGCATAGCGACTCGCTCAATCTTGCGGTTGCCACCGGCATTATGCTCTATGAATTGTTGCGTCAGCATGATATAGCCCGTGCATAATACCATGAGATTCCGTGATGAAAATCACAAGTTGTTGCTTTACCACTTCTAGTTGTGTTGTCGCCCCATCACATAAAGGGTTGAGGCTGTTAGGATAATGAAGGGAGTTAAAGAGGCTTTGATCGCTCCGTGCCAATTTGCCGGAGGAACAGATACCATGCTAGTCAGGCAGATCTACATTGTTGACGAAGACCCTGCGGCTGCATTGATTACCCAACGCGGTCTGCAAACGATGCTGGGCGAACGCTTCAGCATTATGGTTGCTTCATCGCCAAATGCCGCATGGCTCGCTTGTGCAACCGGTCATGTTGATCTCGTAATTGTGGATCCTAACCCCCACGGCAATGCGGCAATTTCATTAGTACGAGCAGTACAAGCCTTTCGGCCTATGATTCCCGTACTGGTCTTGACGGCCTACGATTCGCCGGGCCTGCGCATGAAGATGCGCGGATTAGGGGTAACGCGCTATGTCGCCAAGCCGATTGAATTGCGCGAGTTGGTGCCAATTGTGCATACCATTTTGCAGAGCGAGCGAAGCATGAAGCCCGCAGTTGGGCCGTCACTGGCGGCCCTGAGTGTGAGTGGCTCTTCGGGGAAGTAAATTCGCCCCTACGCTTGACGCCCGTAGCTCCCACCCGTATAATCGCCCTGTCTGAACGTACAGCCCGGCAATAACCGGCAACGGGGCACCGTGTCGGCACAGCGGCCTTGCGATGATTCTATGCTACGTACTTATGCGCAGCGTTGCGCCCGCATCATCCCGGTAACCAAATGGTAACCGGGGTTTCAGTGTGTCGTCAGTTGTCTGTCAGCTTGTGCTGCTACAATCAGTGGTGAGCTGTATTTTGGTTCAATTGAGGAGAAAACGTATGGTGAAACGTATTGTTGTTGCGTTTGTCTTGGTCGCTATCTTGGTTTCTGCTGCCGCATTGCCCCAGCCGAGTGCAGCACAGCATCAAGTGGCCGACACCTTCCCCCCGTATCAGGCGCGCCACTTTGGTGAAACAGGCCACGCTGCGGTAAACTGGTTCCTTGAGAGTTGGAAGAATACGCCCAATGCGCTCTTTGTGCTTGGTTTCCCCATTTCTGAGCCTTTCATTGAAGAGAGCTTTACCAATCCAGGTCAATTTTATCGCGTGCAGTATTTCGAGCGCGCCGTGCTTGAGGAGCATCCCAATAACTTTGGGCGCGATGGCAATCGCTACTATATTCAGGGTCGCTTGATGGGCCAAGAATTGGCCAAGGGCCGTGAGAACGAGGCACCCTTCCAGCCAGTTGGCAACCCTGGCGATGGCACCTGGTTTGCTGAGACGGGCCACACGCTCCGCAATCAGCCTGCGCCCTTCCGCGATTTCTGGCAGAATAATGGCGGCTTGGCCGTCTTTGGCTACCCGCTCAGTGAGCAGTTCCAAGAGGTGAATCAGGCCGATGGCCAGACCTACTGGGTGCAGTATTTTGAGCGCCAGCGCCTTGAGTGGCACCCCAATCAGGCCAATCCCAACTACCGCATTCTGCTTGGTCTGTTGGGCAATGAGTACCGCGACCGCCACCACGCCAACAATCCGGCCTTTACCCCCCGTGGCCCCGCTGATGCGCTGCCCCGCCCCTTCATCTATGGCTTCAATGCCCACCTCTACGGGCAGGGTTCGGCATGGCAGGATCGCAACCGCGCTTTGACCCTGGCGAACAATGCTGGGATGCCCTGGATCCGCCAGCAGGTGCGCTGGAAGGATCTGCATGACCAGTCGGGGCAGATCTTCTGGGGTGAGTTGGATGATATTGTGGCTGATGCCAATCGCCAGAATGTCAACCTGTTGCTTGGGATTGTCTCGGCACCTCGGTGGGCCGGTGGCCCCGGCATGCCGCGCCGCGAGAACTTTGGCGACTTTGCCTACTTCTTGAGCCAGATGGCAGCCCGTTACCAGGGCCGCGTGCAAGCCTACCAGATCTGGAATGAGCAGAACCGTGCCTGTGAAAATGGTGGCGATTGTGCTACCGATGGTGGCGTCGGTGGGCGTGTAGCCAATGCTAATTTCTATGTTGATCTGCTTGAGGTGGCCTACAACGCGATTAAGTCGAGCGATCCCTACGCGATTGTGGTGAGTGGCGCTCCCTCTAGCACCGATACCAATCGGGTGGACATTGCGATCAGCGACTTGGAGTATATCCGACAGATGGCGGTGAATCCTAAGTTCCGCCGCAGTGTTGATGCCATTGGCCTGCACCCCGGTGGCCACTACAATCCGCCCGATAGCAAGTGGCCTGAGCGCCCCGGTCCCGGCCCCAATTGGCAGACGAGTAGCGAGTTCTACTTCCGTCGCATCGAAGATACCCGTGCGGTACTGGTAGCCAATGGTATGGCCGACCGCCAGGTTTGGATCACCGAGTTTGGTTGGGCCACGGCGAACAATACGCCCGGCTATGAGTATGGCAATAGCATTACGCCTGAGATGCAGGCTCAGTGGCTCGCCCGCTCGCTCGAGATTGGCCGCTACGAGTGGGCCCCTTGGGTTGGCGCAATGTTTGTCTGGAACCTCAACTTCGCCATCCCTTGGCGCTACTACGGCAACGAGTTCCACGAACAGGCCGCCTTTGGCGTCCTCCACGCCGACTGGAGCCCGCGCCCATCCTACTTTGCGCTTCAGAACTTTCCGAAGCGGTAGTTTCCTTGGTTGCGGCGCTGCAAGCGCCGCAACCAAGAACATGTTGCAGGCTTCAACGTTACCGACGGAGTGCCGAGGTTAGGGAAGCGGATGTTGTTGATTGCCCCATTGCGTTGCCACCCTGAGCGAAGGTTCGTAGGAACGTTCCCGTTTACGCCGTAGGTAGTGCCGACTTATGGTCTTCCAGTAAATAATCCGCTAACCAGACCTCGCAGATCTGGCATATCTATCAGGTCTAGTCCGTGCCGCGACACCGGATTAATTTCTGGAAGACCATTAGTCGGCTTCCCATCGCTGCCAAAGACCTCAGCCGACTAAAGTCGGCACTACGATGCCTGTCCATAATGTACTATTCAGCATGACAGGCTGCTGGGATACGTAACAATTTTTGCTTCCCTAAAGTGGCCTGAAACCTCTGTTCCCCTGTTCCCCTGTTCCCCTGTTCCTCTGTTCCTTTGTTCTTCCTCTCGCCCCCTCTTTCGCTGTAGCGAGAGAGGGGGTTAGACTGTTAAGGCTAAGGATACAGAAACGAGAAAATAGAAAATAGGCTTTTTGTGCTATTTTCTCTTTCCTCATTTTCTATATCCTAAATTTCAAGGAGTTCCCTATGTTCCTCCGTTCCCGTGGTTTGAGCAGCATGTTGATTCTGCTCATCCTTGCTGCGCTGTTGGCTGCCTGTGGTGGCGCGTCGGCGCCCGCTGATCAGCCTGCTGCGCCCCAAGCTCCAGATGCCCAGAGTGATCCCGATGCGAGTGCAGATGCGCCCGCGGTGCCCGCTACAGAGCCAGGCGCACCGGAAACGTCGCCTGCGGTTGCCCCGCTCGATGCCGACTACCTTCAGTTTGGCGTGGTGGTGCATCTCTACTATACCGACCGCGAGCGTGTGATGCAGCTTACCAAGAATGCGGGTTTCGATTGGGTGCGTCAGCAGATCTATTGGCGCGATATTGAAGACCCGGAGAATGGCATCTGGGCTTGGGATCAGGTGGATGCCCTGGTGGATGCGGTCAATGCATCGGGTGTGCGTCTGCTCGTCAATGTGGTACGCTCGCCTACGCCCTATAGCGCCACCAATGGCCTGCCTGATGATCCTGAGACCTTCGCCAACTTTATGGAGGTGCTGGCAGAACGCTATAAGGGCCGCATCCATGCCTATGAGATTTGGAATGAGCCCAATCTGGCCCATGAGACCGGGGGGATCATTACGCCTGAGGATGTGGGACGCTATGTGGAGATGCTGAAGCTCTCGTATCAGCGTATCAAGGCGATTGATCCCGATGTGCTTGTCTTGGCGGCGGCCTCTTCTTCAAGTGGGGTGACCGATCCCGCTGTTGCGCTCTCGGACGAGGAGTTCTACCGGGCCATGTTCACCTACAATGGTGGCGAGGTGCGCGACTACTTCGATATTCAGGCGGTTCACCCCGGTGGTGCGGCCAATCCGCCCGATACCCTCTGGCCCGACAATCCAAGCTTCATCATTGGCTGTGAGCCTGCCCCTGATCGTTGCTGGAACGACCATCCCACCCACTACTTCCGCCACGTCGAGAATGTGCGCCGCTGGATGGAGGAGTATGGCATGGGTGATAAGAAGATTTGGGTTACTGAGTTTGGCTGGGCGACACCCAATGTTTCACCTGGCTACGAATTTGGCAACTTTGTCTCGTTGGAGCAGCAGGCCGAATACATCACCGGCGCGATTCGCCGTAGCCACGAGCAGTACCCCTTTATCGGCAATCTCTTCCTCTGGAACATGAACTTTGCAGTCACCAAGGCCGAAGCGGGGCTTGACCCCAACCATGAGCAGGGTTCCTTTGGCATCCTCAACCCCGATTGGAGTCCGCGTCCCTCCTACTTGGCCGTGCAGAATCTGATTGCAGAATTGCGGCAGGAGCAGGGGCGGTAGGAGAGGGCAGAGAGCGATTTTCACCACAGAGGCACAGAGGGCACCGAGGGTTTGGTGTTTTTGTTGCCGCAAAAGAGCGTAATAGCGCAAAAGTCGCCCGGAGTAGGGGCACGGCACCGCCGTGACCCTACTCTTCCACAACCTAAGAGCGAGGTAGGGGGTGAGGGCCATTCCTCGCCTCCTCACCTCACCGCTCGGCTAAGAGATCAAGCAACAGCCGGTAGAGTTCGGCAATCGCAGTGCCACTGAGGGCACCTGCGACGACATCGCCGGGGTAGTGTACGCCCAGGTAGATGCGCGAAAAGCCGGTTAGGGCCGCAAGGCTATACCAGAGCGAACGGAGTTCAGGGTAATGGCGACTGAGCAGGTAGGCGCCCGCGAAGGCGGCGGCTGAGTGTCCCGAGGGGAAGGAGTAGGTACCCGGTTTGCGCCCGACCGCAATGGCTTGCACAATGTCTATGAAGGGGCGGCGGCGGCGAAAGGCATTCTTGATGGGATACTCAACACTCATCGTGGCAAACCACATGGGCGGGGCGATTTCGCGGAGTGCATTGAGGCCACGCCGCCGATTGAGGGCGGTCGCCAGCAGCAGGATGCCGATCCAGCCCATGCCGCCATTCATAACGCTGGTGAGGGCATACATCGCACGGTTGGCGGCACTAGGGTGGGGCAGTTGGTTGATAGCTAAAAAGAGGCGGGTGTCAAGTGCTTGGTAGGGTCGCATGCGCTGCAGCAGTTCGTTACGCAGCAGTTGGAGCGAGCCGGCCAGTTCGGGCGCAACCCCCGGCTCAGGGCTGGTAACCTGCTGGGCGGCCTGTTCAAGCGCTTCGCGCTGCTCATCCTCGCGAGCCGCCAGTTGGGCCGCAGTCTCAATGATGGCCCCGGCAATCCCTGCCGCACCGGGCTTACTCGCGGCTCGGCGCACCGCCTCGCCGGGCTGATCGTCGGCGCGGCCTGCCTCTTCGGCTGGCGCGGGCAGCTCGGCAGCGATGCGTAGCAACTCATCAACCACCTGGCGGGCCTGTTCTGGCCCAACCACTTGGTTGAGGCGGGCACGCAAGACCTGCGCCACTGCTGCGACGCGCTGTGCCTCCTCGGGCGGCGCTGGTGCGGCAGCCACGAGGGCAGGCAGTTCTTCATGGGTCGTGGCAGCCACTTGGTGGGCAATAAACTCTGGCCCTACCACACAGCGCACCGCCGCAGGCAGGAGGCTAATCTGCACCGGCGTTTTGCCCACCAATTCGCCATCCAGTTGGACAGGCAAGGGCGGTTTCGTATTGATCGAGATAGTCTCGCGTGCTTTCAGGTAACGCATGCGCTGGTCGCGCCGCTGTTTGCCCACCAGCACGGCCCATCCAACACCCAGGTAGTCGCGGAAGGTGCGGGCATTGATGATACAAATATCGAGGATGCCATCATCAGGCTCAATGCGCGGCCCCCAACTCAGGGGCGGTTGACCCATTGCGCCGCCGTTGGCCACCAGAATTTGGGAGGCTCTCAAGCGGCGGCGTTGCCCATCTACCACGAGCATAAAGCGGCGCGGTTGGAAGCCAAAGAGCCAGCGCGTACCCACCGCAATATAGGCCAAACGCCCAAAGCGACGCTTCAGATCGCGGCTGGTATCGCGCTGCATCAACGAGGTAATGCCCACACTGATATGCAGCAACCCGACCTGATCATCCATCTGCATCCCGTCCACCCGCGTGGTATGCAGATCATCCGCGAGCAGCGCCACTGCCGCCTCAAGCTCAGTCGGGATCGCCAAGACCTCGGCCATCACATTGGCCGTGCCAGCGGGCACAATGCCCAAGGTTGCCTGTTGATGCACGAGGGCTGAAGCCACCTGCGAAACCGTGCCATCACCACCAGCAGCGACCACGAGGTCAGCGCCATCAGCGAGCGCCGCCCGCACCAAGCCGTGAATATCCTCATCGGCTGCCCCCGTCGTCTCATAGATCGTGAGTTGGCGCTGATCGCCACCCAAATGTTGCTCAATCGTAGCGCGTACCACGGCCCCATCGCTAGTGCCTGCAACAGGATTGAGGACGACAAAGATCTGTTGGGCCCGTTGGGGTTCAGTGGACATGGGGGCGACTCCTTTGAGCAGAGATACAGAGATATTCACCACAGAGGCACCGAGGACACAGAGTCCGGAATTGAGGGATCGCGCCCCATCGTGATTGCTGTAGCACAAATGCCTCTGTGTTCTCTGTGTCTCTGTGGTGCAATCCTCTGCATCTCTGCAAAAACTCTATAAGGGGCTACTCCTCGGCCTCTTCCATGCCCAATGCGCGTAGCCGGGCGGCGAGGCGGGCGGCGCGGGCTTCAGCGGTAGCGGCGCGGGCTTCGGCTTCAGCGGCGCGGGCTTCGGCTTCGGCGCGGGCTTCAGCCTCTTGGGTAGCACGCGCCGTTGCCGCTGCTGCCTCCTGCACAACGTCCACATAGTCACCTAGCTCGTTGCCGCTGGCATCATAGCAGACGACGCGATCACCACGGGTGCCGAGCCAGAGGTTGGCGACGTAGAGCCAGATACGCTTTTGGGCATCAAGTGGTTGAGGTTGATAGCTGCCATCGAGCATGCGGTAGCCAATCAGGCGCAGTTGGCGTGAAGCTGTGCGTCCGGGGTCATCCACAATGACATACTGGTCAACGCCAGCCTGTTCATAGTGAAGCACTTTATCATAGAGATCGTTACGCCGTGTTTCGGGTGAAGTGAGTTCAATGATCAGGGCGGGACGTACACCTTCTTGGGCAACGGCGAAGCTACTCCAATTCTGGCGCATACTCAGGCCGGGGATAACCATCAGATCAGGGCTATGGTAGCGTAGCTTGGGTACATCCCAAACAATCCGTACATCACTCAGAACCACCGCCAAACCTGAAGGTTCAAGTTGAGCGCGCAGCGTTTGAGTAAGGTACATACGATCAGTCTCGTGGCGATCGCTATGCACAATACAGTCTCCCAATTCAGGGTGGAGAACGTCCTGCAAACTGAGGGGCACGCGCTCATAGTGTTCGGCATCCAAGGGTAAAGGCCGGTGAACATAGCGCCATCCGTAGCGCCAAATATCTTCTTCATGTTCAGGGGATGCGTCACGTTGTGGTTGTGTCATTCTGGCATTATACCATTTACGATTGCAGATTGCCGATTGCCGATTGCCGAACATGGCGTTCCAATGGGCTTTCGCGTTCTTGATCATGCGGCATGTTCAAGGGTAATTGGCATTATATCATGCGGCCCAGCCACGGGCACGCTCGACGGCGCAGGCCCAACGCTCTAGCAGGGCGGCGCGGGGGCCGGGGGCGAGGCGTGGCTCGAAGTGGCGCTCGCTGCCATTGAGCAGGGGCGGCAGGGCTGCAGGGCTGGCCCAGAAGCCACAGCCTAAGCCGGCGAGCAGGGCGGCCCCACGGGCACTCATCTCTGGTTCGCGGACGCGCACGAGGCGAACTCCGGCCACATCAGCTTGCAGTTGGCATGCCAGATCGCTATTGGCCAACCCACCGCCAACGCGCAACTCCTCGATCTTGATGCCCGCCTCGCGCTCCATGGTATCGAGAATCTCGCGCAGTTGGCAGCCAATGGCTTCGAGGAAGGCGCGGGCAATATGGGCTGAAGTGGTGCCCAAGGACATGCCCATAATGCTGCCACGTGCCCCCCGATCTTCGCTTGGCACCCCCAAGCCGGTGAAGGCGGGCACAAAGACCACTCCTTCACTACTCTTCACCGCACCCGCCAAGGCATCCAGATCGCTTGCCCGCCGAATAAGGCGCATCTGGGTGAGCCAGCGCACCGCAGCGCCCGTGACCGTCATATCGGCTTCAAGGCTGTAGGTCGGGCACTGCTCCAACTCCCAGGCCAAACAGGTTTTGCAGATGCCTTGGGGCGGCGCGTTGGGGCCAACGACCACATTGATGAATGAAGCAATGCCGTGGGTTGCCGCAGCCTGCCCCACTTGGTGGCAAGCATAGCCAAAGAGGGCGGCCTGCTGATCACTGAGCATCGCGGTGACTGGCACACAGGTATCGCCAACGCGCAGACGGCCAAAGGGATGCAGAGTCGGGCGGGCGTGGGGCAATGCGGTACGCGGCAGGCCCAAGTAGTCAATCCAGGTATCCCAGAGGGCGCGGCGACGCGGATCGAAGATGGTCATTGCTTGCAGCAGCGAGCCATCGAGGGCGTGTTCTGCGGGCAAGCCGAGGGCCTGAACGACCCAACCAGCGGCCAGCGAGACGTGCAGGGTTCCGGCTAGGGCGGCCTTTTGGAAGGCGGGATCGTGGCGCATGCGCCAAGCCATATGCATCGCGGAGCATGATGCGCCGGGAAACTGCCCCAAGCGTTCGCGCCGTTCAGCGGCATAACACCAGCGTTCGGCCTCTTCAACCAGCGGAAGCGTGCGTAGGTCTTGCCAGGTAATCGCATTGCCAAGAGCGCGGCCACTGTGCCGATCCCAGGCAAAAGTGGTATCGCGTTGCGACGTAAGGCCGCAAGCCACAACATTGCGCGGTGCGCACCCAGCCCGTCCCAGCGCCTCATCAATTGCGGCTGCAACACTATGCGCCACCGCCGCCGGGCGCTGTTCAACCCAACCGGGCTGGGGGTAGAGCCGAGCCAAGGGGCGGTAGCCATAGCCCCGCACCTGCCCCGCCTGATCAAGCAGGACGGCACGGCTGCCACTGCTGCCTTGGTCTATACCGAGAATGAGTTTCGTAGCCACAAGAAGCCCCGTGGTAAAGAGGCGAAGAGGCGAAGAGGCGAAGAGGCGAGAGGCGAGAGGCGAGAGGCGAGAGGCGAGAGGCGAGAGGCGAGAGGCGAGAGGCGAGAGGCGCCCGTCTCATCAATTGTAGCAAGTGACTATAACCACGGAGCAGGCTTCGCCGCCGCTTGGCTTCGACAGGCTCAGCCAACGTCGCGGTGGCTGAGCCTGTCGAAGCCAACGCAACGCCCCCCTACGAGATCAGAGCTTTTTCGCGCTAACAAACTCTTTTTTGTTCCGCGTTGGTGGCGAAGCCGCCAACGCGGAACAACGAGGGGGTCTGGAGCGTGGCCCTAAATCTTCCTCAAAACCATAACATTCCATAACCTTTTCATAACACTTAATCAAGTTGGCTTAAACGAAGTTTTCTAGTATGATCTACGGTAGGGTTTGTAGCCCTACCGCTTGTTGTGTTTCCACAATACCTATTGTTGAAGGAGAAAACCCATGATGCAACCGCGTCTAGGTTCCCATGTGACCCTTGTTGGACTACTACTGGTGGCCCTGTTGGCCTCGTTGTTAAGCGTTGCCCCGCCGACGGCGCTGGCTACCACGAGGACGATTACGCAATGGAATTTTAACGGCCTTAGTAATACCGAACACAACGATGCACCTCCCGCTTCCATTGGTATTGGGACGGCAATACTCATTGGTGGTGTGACATCCACCGGCTTTAATAGCGGCAATGGCAGTTCTGATCCGACTGCGAGCGACAACTTGGGTTGGCAGACCCTCACCTATGCCGAGCAGGGGCTGGAAAATGAGCAGCGCGGTGTTCAGTTCAGCGTAAGCACCGTGGGTTATGAGGCGATTTCCCCCGCCACCCTTTGAGCTTGCAGAGGGTTCTACCACAAAGTTTACCCCTTGCCTAGTAGGGTAGACTTGGCTATACTGCATTCATGAATTTTGAATGGGATGATTCGAAGAATCAGTTGAACATCCGCTCATTTCACTACGAAAGGCGCTGGGTCATGAGCGAGTTGCCTACAAGCAAATGTTTGGAAACTGATTGGGAACGGGTTGATGCCCTAAAAGATGATCAGATAGATACATCGGATATACCGCCCTTAACTGAAGATTTTTTTAGACGTGCAAAGGTGCGTATGCCAAATCAAATCGTCACTATGACCATGCGCGTTGACTCCGATGTGTTGAGCTGGTTTAAAGCCCAAGGTGATGATTATGAACAGCGGATGAATGCGGCTCTCCGTATCTATGCTGAAGCACATAAAGCGGCCAAGTTCTAATCTGGCTGTATGGAACAAAAAGAGTTATGCGGGGAAGGTTTTGCCTCCCCCGCATTCCCGTCGGTAGATGTACCGCGAAGCCTATACGCCCTACCCGCGCGCCGCCGCCTCTAGCAGCTTCATGATGCGTGGCACCATGGTGGCGGGGTTCTGGTGCAAGCCTTCGATCAGCAGCGCGTTGTCGTAGAGTTGCTCGATGGCTGCGGTGGTTACGGTGTCGTCGGCGTCGCTTTCGAGGCGGCGGGCGAGGCTGGCGATCAGGCCGCTGGCCGGGTTGAGTTCGAGGATGCGCGGCGCTGCTTCGCCCTCGCGTCCCAACATCTGCTGGATGCGCTGCATCTCGCGGCCCATGGCGTCATCGTCGCTCACCAGGCGGGCTGGGCTGTCGCGCAGCAGCTTCGAGGCCCGCACCTCCTTGACCTTGTCGCCCAGGATGGCCTTGGCCCGCTCGGCGATCCGCGCAAAGGCGGCATCGTCCACTTGGGGCGCAGCTTCCTCGGCGCTGCCGGGCAACTCGAGGTTGGCCTCGTCCACGTTGCGTAGCTTCAGCCCCTCATAGTCGCGCAGGCCGGAGAGCATAAAGCCATCCATGATGTCGTGCAAGATCAGCACTTCGATCCCCCGCGCCGTGAAGGGGTCGAGGTGGGGGCTTGTGCAGCCCGCCTCAAGGCTTGAGGCCAGCAGGTAGTAGATCTCCGTCTGGCCGTCCACAATGCGGCTCTTGTACTGCTCTAGGGTGATCAACTCATCGCTGCTGCGGTTGGAGTTGAAGCGGAGCAGCTTGAGCAACTCGTTGCGGTTCTCGTAGTCGGTGGCAATGCCCTCTTTGATGAAGACGCCAAACTCTTTCCAGAATGCGGCAAACCTCTCAGCGTCTTGGCTGGCCAGATCGTTGAGTTCGCGGTGCAAGCGGGAGGTCAGGGTCTTGCGGATGCGCTGCATCACCGGCGCGGACTGCACCGCCTCACGCGAGACATTGAGCGGCAGGTCTTCGCTGTCTACTACCCCTTCGACAAAGCGGAAGTAGTTGGGCAGAATATCCTTGGCCTCCTCCAGAATGAGCACTTTGCGCGAATAGAGCTTCACCTTGCCCTCAATGCGCCGCTCGATCAGGCCGCGCTCGCGTTTGGCGGGCACAAAGAGGATGCTGTGCATGTCCACCGGCACATCGGTGGAGAGATGCAGTTGCAGCAGCGGCGCATCGGCATCAAGGGTCAGTTGGCGGTAGAGATTCTGGTACTGCTCGGCCTCCACCTCACGCGGGGCGCGCCGCCAGAGCGCCTTCTGCTGATTGATCTGCCGGTCACCACTGTAGATCGGGAAGGCGACAAAATCGGAGTGGCGCTTGATGATCTGTTCGAGGCGCCAACTGTTCGCAAACTCCGCCGCATCCTCCTTGAGCTGGAGCGTAATGGTGGTGCCGCGCTGTTCACGTTCGCCTGGCCCAACCTGGAAGGTCGCATCGCCGCTGCTCTCCCACAAGGCCGCCTCAGCCTCTAGGCGGAAAGAGCGCGACAACACGGTTACCTTGTCGGCAACCATAAAGACCGAATAGAAGCCCACGCCAAACTGGCCAATAATTTCACTCGCAGCAGCCTTATTGCCCTCCTGGGTCTGCTGCACAAACGCACGGGCGCTCGACTGGGCAATCGTGCCCAAGTGTTCAACCAACTCATCACTGGTCATGCCCGTACCGCTATCGCTAATCGTAATCGTCTTCGCCTCGCTATCGGCCTCAACGCGAATAGCCAATTCCGCTTCGGGATCAAGCACCTCACGGTTGGTCAGCATCTCGAACTGCATGCGATTGAGCGAGTCGGAGGCATTGGAAATCAATTCGCGCAGGAAAATCTCGCGGTCGGTGTAGAGCGAATGAGCCAGAATATGCAACACCTGCTGCACTTCAGCCTTGAAGGTCAGCGCTTCTGGTGCCGGGGCGGTACTCTGCTCTGTGGTCATAATGATACTCCTTGCGTCCAAAGTCTGGAAAACCACCTATGACTGTACCATGATTCTGTTAGAAGATTGTTAGCACGATGCTAGAACGTCGGTAGAGCCCTCGCCTCCGCTTGGCTGGCACAACGCTCGCCACGCGCATTGACCCAACCAATCAGCCGTGCCGGATTGCCAAGCACGAGTCCATAGTCGGGGACATCTTTGGTGACGGTGCTGCCCGCGCCAACCATGGCCCAGCGGCCAATCGTAATGCCAGTCACAATCACGCTGTGGGCCCCAATCGCGGCCCCGTAGCAGACGCGGGTCTGCCCAACCTGCCAATCACTGGTCTGCTTGAGTGTGCCGTCGGGGTTGATTGCGCGGGGGACTTTATCGTTCGTAAAGACCACATGGGGCCCAATGAAGACCCCATCCTCTACGCTGAGGCCCAGATAGAGCGACGCATTGTTCTGGATTTTCACCCGATCACCAATGCTTACATCCAGATCAATGTAACAATTGCGCCCAATGATACAATCAACCCCAATCCGAGCCCGCTCCCGGATTTGTACATACGACCAGACTCGTGTACCTGCACCGATCACCGCCAGTGGCGACACATCGGCAGTGGGATGGATAGTAGCCATGCATGTTTCCTAACTTCTCAACGCTTTTGCGCCATTAGGTAGTGCCGACTTTAGTCGGCTGAGGTCGCCGACACCCCCCGGATGCCGACTAAAGTCGGCACTACGACGGTAAAGCTGAAAG
>NZ_NQWI01000287.1 GCF_002532535.1 Candidatus Viridilinea mediisalina | reverse complement strand
CGCAACAAGCCGCACGTTAACATCGGTACGATTGGTCACGTAGACCACGGCAAGACGACGCTCACCGCCGCGATTACCAAGGTACTCGCCATGCGCGGTGCCGCGAGTTTCATTGATTACGACCAAATTGATAATGCGCCCGAAGAGCGTGCCCGTGGCATTACCATTGCCATTCGTCACGTCGAGTATCAGACCGACAACCGCCACTATGCCCACGTGGACTGCCCCGGTCACGCGGACTACATCAAGAACATGATTACGGGGGCCGCCCAGATGGACGGTGCGATTCTTGTGGTCTCCGCGCCCGATGGCCCCATGCCCCAGACCCGTGAGCACATTCTGCTGGCCCGTCAGGTGCAGGTACCCGCCATTGTGGTCTTCCTCAATAAGGTGGACATGATGGACGACCCTGAACTGCTTGAGTTGGTCGAGATGGAGTTGCGGGAATTGCTCTCTAAGTATGAGTTCCCCGGTGATGATATTCCAATCGTCCGTGGTTCGGGTCGCGCTGCGCTCGAAAGCAGCTCCAAGGATATCAATGCGCCAGAGTATCAGCCCATCCTGGAGTTGATGCAGGCCGTGGATGACTACATCCCCACCCCGCAGCGTGCGATTGACCAGCCCTTCCTCATGCCCGTTGAAGATGTCTTTGGCATCAAGGGCCGTGGAACCGTCGTGACCGGACGTGTCGAGCGTGGCAAGGTCAAGGTCGGTGAGACGATTGAGATTGTGGGTATGGAAGAAGGCGCTCCGACCAAGACCGTGGTCACGGGTGTCGAGATGTTCCAGAAGACGCTCGATGAGGGCATTGCGGGCGACAACGTGGGCTGTCTGTTGCGCGGTGTGGAGCGTGGCGATGTGGAGCGCGGCCAGGTACTCTGTGCCCCCGGCTCGATCAAGCCCCACAAGAAGTTTGAGGCCCAAGTCTACGTCTTGAAGAAGGACGAGGGTGGGCGTCATACCCCCTTCTTCCCCGGCTATCGCCCGCAGTTCTACGTGCGGACCACCGATGTCACCGGCAGCATCCAGTTGCCCGAGAACATGGAGATGGTCATGCCCGGCGATAACGTGGTGATGGGCGTTGAGTTGATTGTCCCCGTGGCCATCGAAGAGGGCTTGCGCTTCGCCATCCGCGAAGGTGGTCGCACCGTCGGCTCTGGAGTTGTGACCAAGATTGTTGAGTA
>NZ_NQWI01000286.1 GCF_002532535.1 Candidatus Viridilinea mediisalina | reverse complement strand
TTATTACACGTAGTTATCGTGTTATTTTATTTCTCGATTTCGGTCAATATGTCAATGAACGTTTTGCACTTGTGTTATGTGCAGTGTGATTAATTTTACTGCCTTCCAGTAAAACCATCAGTAAAAAATTGTTTTATCATAAAATTGCCTTTGCAATTTTATCTTTTTCTTGTCCAGGTCCTTAAAAACATTCCCGCTACGTTACAAAACCATCAACTATCAACTATAAACCCTAAACTTCGAACTTCGAACTTAAAACCTTGAACTTAAAAATGTAGTCCCGCGCAGATTTGAACTGCGGACCCCTACATTATCAGTGTAGTGCTCTAACCAACTGAGCTACGGGACTAAATCTCTTTATGTGAATGAATCATTTTGCTTTTTACAGTCTTTTGATTCATACATCCACCTTCTTTTTGATGCTGGTGGAGAAATGTCCTCCTTGGTAGTAACAGGTGGAAGAGTGATATATATAATAAAGATGCAATACCGCCAAATCGGGCAGTTAGTTTCGTTTAATTTGGCTGTTTCCTTTTTAGTGAGTCGTTTTTTCAAAACATGCTCCAGAAAGGAGGTGTTCCAGCCACACCTTCCGGTACGGCTACCTTGTTACGACTTAGCCCCAGTCACCAGTTTTACCCTAGGACGCTCCTTGCGGTTACATACTTCAGGTACCCCCGGCTTCCATGGCTTGACGGGCGGTGTGTACAAGGCCCGGGAACGTATTCACCGCGCCATGGCTGATGCGCGATTACTAGCGAATCCAGCTTCACGGAGTCGGGTTGCAGACTCCGATCCGAACTGAGACCGGCTTTTAAGATTCGCATCCTCTCGCGAGGTAGCGGCCCTTTGTACCGGCCATTGTAACACGTGTGTAGCCCTGGATGTAAGGGCCGTGCTGATTTGACGTCATCCCCACCTTCCTCTCGGTTTACACCGGCAGTCTTGCCAGAGTCCCCACCATTACGTGCTGGTAACTGACAATAGGGGTTGCGCTCGTTATGGGACTTAACCCGACACCTCACGGCACGAGCTGACGACAACCATGCAGCACCTTGAAAAGTGTCCGAAGAAAAACCTGTTTCCAAGTCTGTCACTTCCCATTTAAACCCAGGTAAGGTTCCTCGCGTATCATCGAATTAAACCACATGTTCCTCCGCTTGTGCGGGCCCCCGTCAATTCCTTT
>NZ_NQWI01000103.1 GCF_002532535.1 Candidatus Viridilinea mediisalina | reverse complement strand
AGCGCCGAGCAGAACGAGCAGAGCGCCGAGCAGAACGAGCAGAGCGCCGAGCAGAACGAGCAGAGCGCCGAGCAGAAATAAGGGAAGCAGGAATTGTTAAATACCCCAGCAGCCTGTCATGCTGAATAGTCCATGGTTCGCGGACATCGTAGTGCCGACGTTAGTCGGCTGAGAAGCAGTCTGAAAAGCCGGGGGGCACACGCTGGAGTGCCGGCTTTAGCCGGCTAAAGCCGGCACTCCAACGCCAAACCATAGACTTTTCAGACAGCCTCTGAGGTCTTTGGCAGCGATGGGAAGCCGACTAACGTCGGCACTCCCTACGGCGCAAACAGGAACGTTCCTACGAACCTTCGCTCAGGGTGGCAACGCAACGGGGCAAGCAGTCATCACGACCTGTGGTACAATATAACCATCAAAGCCACGACGGGAACCGATGGCGGTCGCACCAGCGTACCGTAGGTTCCAGTTCGGGGCTATTTTTGTTGTGTATTGGCAGTACTGCCGCCAATACACAACAAATGGTAGGGCCGCGCCCCAAACCCGCTTTTTTCTTCCGATTTGGTGGCTTCGCCGCCCCTCACCAGAGGTGAGATTGACACGAACTTCATACCCTGCCGCAAGGCATGAAAGGAAACCCAATGGACAAGACCACGCTCCTGCACACCACCGTTGAACATCTCGACATCAAGGTTGTCAATGTTGTGCCGTTGATTGAAATGATGGAACGCACGGCGTTTCAAGCGCGTAACCTCGCCCACGCTGCCCAGATTACTGATGCGATGGTTGCCGATCCGGATGCAACGGTGATCTTGACCCTCGCAGGCAGCTTGGTCTCGGCAGGTCAGAAGGCGGTGATTCTCGATCTGTTGCGCTGCAATGCGGTTGATGTGATTGTTTCTACCGGGGCGAATATTGTGGATCAGGATTTCTTTGAGGCGCTGGGCTTCCGCCACTACCAGGGCACGCCCTTTGCTGATGATAACGCCCTGCGTGAGCAGATGATTGACCGCATCTATGATACCTATATTGATGAGGAAGATCTGCGTATCTGCGATGAGACGATTCGCGTCATTGCGGATACGCTTACGCCAGGTGCCTACTCGAGCCGTGAGTTTATCCGGGCAATGGGTGGCTACCTTGAGCAGCACCACCCGCAGGCTGAGAGCATTGTGCTGGAGTGCTACCGCCGCGATGTGCCGATCTTTGTTCCCGCCTTCTCCGATTGCTCGGCTGGCTTTGGACTGGTGGCGCACCAAGTCGCTCGCCCCGATGGCCATATTAGCATTGATAGCGTCAAGGATTTCCGTGAATTGACCGCGATCAAGGTTTGGGCCGGTACCACCGGGCTACTCATGCTGGGCGGCGGCGTGCCCAAAAACTTCGTGCAGGACATTGTAGTCTCGGCGGAGTTCCTGGGCTATGATGTGGCCATGCACCAGTACGCCGTGCAACTCACCGTGGCCGACGAACGCGACGGCGCCCTCTCTGGCTCGACGCTCAAGGAGGCCAACTCGTGGGGCAAGGTGAGCCTCGCGCAAGAGCAGATGGTCTTTGGTGAAGCCACGGTGACCTTCCCGCTGCTTGCGGGCTATGTCTACCACAAGGGCAGTTGGCGCAAGCGCATGCCTCGCGCCTGGGGCCGCGCCCTGGAGGAGGGGCGTGAGTTGACCTTGGCTTTGGTAGCGGGCTGATGAAGACACAGAGAGTTTGAAACATCCTTAAACTATAAAAACTCTGTGTTCTCTGTGCCTCTGTGGTTCAAAAAAAGCGGTATCTCTATGTCACCTTCACTCACCGATGTCCCCGGATTCCATGTTGGCCATGCCCATGACCTTGAGGCGCTCACCGGGGTGACGGTGGTGCTGCCACCAGCGGGGACGCTGGGGAGTGTAGATGTGCGCGGTGGTGCGCCGGCAACCCGTGAGACCGATCTGTTAGCGCCGGAGATGCTGGTGGCTGAGGTGCATGGCGTGGTGCTCTGTGGTGGCAGTGCCTTGGGCCTTGATGCAGCGGCGGGGGTGGTGGCGTGGCTGCGTGAGCAGGGGCGGGGCTTTGATGTGGGGGTGGCCCGGGTGCCCATTGTGCCCGCAGCGGCGCTCTTTGATCTTGCCGTGGGCCAAGCCGAGCGCTTCCCTGATGCGGCAATGGGCTATGCGGCCTGCGTTGCCGCCACGTCCGCTGCGGTGGCCGAGGGGTGTGTTGGCGCAGGCACCGGGGCAACGGTTGGCAAACTCTTGGGCATGGCCAGGGCCATGAAGGCGGGCATCGGCAGTTGGAGCGAACGGCTACCCGACGGCACCATGATAGGCGCATTGGTTGCCGTCAACGCCTTGGGCGATGTCTGGAGCGAAGAGGGGCAATTGTTGGCCGGGGTGCGCCACCCGCAGCATGGTGGCATGGCTGATGCCATGACCCTGCTGCGCGATCCTGAGTACCAGCAGCGTTTCCCTTGGGCCGGGGCGAGCTTTGGCGGCAACACGACCCTAGCGGTCGTTGCGACCGATGCAACACTAGACAAAGCCGGGGCGCGCAAGCTGGCCCAAATGGCCCAAGCGGGCCTTGCGCGCAGCATCCGCCCGATCCACACGCCCCTTGATGGCGACAGCGTCTTCGCACTAGCCAGTGGTCAACGGCCCGCGCCCCATATGCTGCTGCTCGGCAGCATCGCCGCCGCCGTCCTCGCCCGTGCGGTAGCGCGGGCCGTGCAGAGCGCAACGAGCATGGGGGGGGTGCCTGCTGCTGCTGGGTAGCGTATGTTTGGAAGTGGGAGGTACGCGAGGGAACCTGGTTCCCTTGCGCACCCTAACTAAATCCCTACTCCTCCTCAGCCCAACTACGCAACACCGGGCGGTAGCCCCCCTTGCCATCGGGATCGAGGCGGACGTAGGTGCAACTGGTGGTATAGTTTTGCGGATCGGCCAGTTCGGGCCATGTGTAGGTACGCTTGGTTTCGTCGCGGAGGTGTTGGGTCCAGGTGCCGGTATTGAAAAAGTAGCCTTCACGTCTATCGGGCAGACGCAAGGGATCGCTGAAGCCGTTGATCGGGGTGTGGGTGTGGCCCATGATCACAGTCGTAATCGAAGGATCCGATTCGAGCGTGGCCCGCGCCGCACTGCGATACTCATCTTCGCGCCGCGCCCCACCCAGCAAAGTGTCGTCACCGCCCATGCTCATACGCCTAGCCCCTAGCACAATCGGTGCCTCAAGGTCAGGCTCAGGCTCATCAAGGCGCAGCGACTCGCGGGCACCCGCGAGGATCAACGCAGGCGGCAGATCCAAGCCCTCCAAGGCCGCTGCAATCGCTTTGCGCCCCTCAGGTTCGGCCAGTTGGGCACAGACCGCACGGGCCAGATCGGGGTCGTCAATCAGCTTTGCGAGCTCGTCTAGGTCGGGGGGGGCGTAATCCTCATCGGCGGCCAGACTGCGCCCCAAGATGGGCGGCAAGCCACTGTTGATCAGGAAACGCATCACGAGGCCGATGGCCGTAGCAGTAAAGATGAAATCGTGGCGCAAGCCCAAACGCACAATCCGCAGAATAGGTTTGACATTATCAATAAACCAGCGTTCGCGTTCGAGATCGTTATAGACTTTATCTACAAAGAGGGTGCCCCAGCAGCGTTTAAGCCGCCGCACCCCAGCGTAGTCAATCCCAAAAGGCTGGGTCATCAGATCGCCAAAACGATTAGCGCGGTCGTGCTCGTGGCCATGTTCAATAAAGACACGCCCCTGCGGACCGCTACCCAGCGTATAGCTATAGTTCACACGGCGCAGATCGCCCCAAGAGCCTGGCGGATAGATAGTATCAAAGATCAGCGCCCAAACCCGTTTCCAGAGCAGATCGATATCGTGGTTACCCGCAATAATCGTGATCGAATGGTTCTCCATCATGAAGCGGCGCAGCGCCTGAAAGACCAGCGCGTGACCACTGGAGAGGTGGGGGTCAAGGCCGAGAATAACGCGAGTGCGGCGCAACGACTCCTCTTCAGTACTGCCAAGATCATCCTGGGGCGACTTGAGCCCAATCTCAGGCAACGTCTGACAATACTCCAAAAAATCGCCCGCAATCACCAACTCAACCGGCTCGCGGCTGCGCCCAATCTTCTCAAGAAAGCGGGCAAACTGCTCACCCGAGACAAAATCTTCCAGGGGATCCATCTGACCATTGGGCATCCAACCTGGCCCCAGGTGCAGATCACTCACAACGTAGGTAACTTTATCCATTGGGCAGTCTTTCTGTAGTGAACGGCAAGTCCGTTCCTCTGTTCTACTGTTCTACTGTTCCTCTGTTCCTCTGTTCCTCTGTTCCTCTGTTCCTCTGTTCCTCTGCTCTACAGTTCCTCTGTCCTACTGTTCCTCCGCTCTTCTTCCCGCGCCAACCACTGCGCCAACTCATCACGGCTAGTGAAATCGAACAGCGCATCAGCCAGTTCAAGCATCTGGGTCGGACTCAGAGCTTCTACCTGCACCGTTATCTCCGTACTCAACGGGCCATAGCGGTGGGAGAGGAGACGGAGCAATAACGTTAACTGACCCTCTTCGCGGCCCTCTTCGCGGCCCTTTGCTATCCATTTCAGGATGAAGGGCGATTCCTCCATCCCGTACATGTCATACTGCACGATCTGTTCAGCCATCGCAGCAATCTCCTTATCGGTACATAGGGTGAGCAATTCGATCAACAGTAACTCTTGCAGCCTGCCACTCGTTCCTGTAACAATCTGCTGCACTGCTTGGCGCAATGCGGGTTCGGGATCGCGTAGCCGGGTCTGGCCGATCAGTGCCGCGAGTGTCGGAAGGTTCAAGGCCAAAAGCGCCTCGCCATCCATGTTCCATAGGTGGATCACATGGTAGCGCCATGTGAGATTGACATGGCCGTCACCGCCAATCTCATGATGTTCGCCCGTATCATCCGCTCCAGCCTTCCCTACATACCATACCACACTGATGACCGGTATGTTTGGGTAGGTGGCGTTGAGCCGGACGCGGTACTCGAGCATGCGCTGCGGCATTGGGCGCTTGAAGTGGTGCTAAAATACCCCCCATGTACCAAGATACGATTGTAGCCATTGCTACGCCCCCCGGCGAGGGCGGGATCGCGGTGGTGCGGCTGAGTGGCGCTGATGCGCTGGCGGTGGTGACGCAGTTCTTTCGTCCGTTGCGCCCTGAGCCGCTGCGCTCCTTTCGCCTGCGCTATGGCCAGATTGTCGATCCCGCGACGCAGCAGGTGGTAGATGAGGTGCTGGTTGCCTTGATGCGAGCACCGCGGAGCTTTACCCGCGAGGATGTGGTTGAAATTTCGCTCCACGGCGGGACGCTGCCTGTGCAAACGACCCTGCGGCTCTGTTTGGGCGCTGGGGCGCGCCTGGCTCGCCCTGGTGAGTTTACGCTGCGCGCCTTTCTCAATGGGCGCATCGATCTCTCGCAGGCCGAGGCGACCCTCGATGTGATCCGCGCTCAGACCGATGCGGCGCTGGCGTTGGCCCAAGCCCAGCTTGGTGGTTGGCTGGCGCAAGAGGTGCGCGCCGTCCGTAGCGCTCTGCTCAACGCTCTGGCCTATGTTACCGTGCTGGTAGACTTCCCTGAAGATGAGGTGGAACCCCAAACGATTGGCCCTGAGCTAGAAGCTGGTTTGGCAACGGTAAACCGCCTGCTCGCTAGTGCCGATCAGGGGCTGCTCTACCGCCAAGGTGCCCGCCTCGCCCTCGTTGGCCGGCCCAACGTCGGGAAGTCAAGCCTGCTCAATGCGCTGTTGCGGAGCGAGCGGGCAATTGTGACGCCGATACCGGGGACGACCCGCGATACGCTGGAGGAGAGCGCCAACCTCGCTGGAATCCCGGTGGTCCTCACCGATACAGCGGGTATCCACGCCAGCCCCGATCCGGTGGAGCGCCTGGGCATCGAGCGCACCCACGCGGCCCTGGCTCAAGCCGATCTGGCCCTCTTTGTGCTTGATGCTACGACGCCTCCTGGCCATGATGATTACACTATCGCCGAACTGATTGGCAACAAACCCTGTATTGTTGTCTGGAACAAAGTTGACCTCAATAACGCCGTGGTGCCAAAGGCTACCCCAGAGCTTCCGAATTGCCGTGCAGCCCCCTGCATGGTCTCGGCCCACACAGGCCACGGCATGGAGCAACTGGTGCAGACGATTGCCCAACAACTGCTTGGCGGCTCACCGCTCGCCGCAGGCGCGGCCCAGCTTGTGAGTAATCCGCGCCACCAAGACGCGCTGCGCCGCGCCCACGAACACCTCAGCGCCGCCCTCGCGGGCCACAACGCCAACCACCCCACCGACCTGCTCGCTGGTGATCTGACGGCTGCACTCAACGCCTTGGGCGAGATTACGGGGGAGACGGTGGGCGAAGATCTGTTGGACGTGATCTTTTCACGCTTTTGTATTGGGAAGTAGGGCGTAGCTTCACCCCAACCCCAACGTCTCATCAAGGCCAAACATGATATTCATGCTCTGCACCGCCTGGCCCGAGGCGCCCTTGAGCAGGTTATCGAGGGCACTCACGATGATGAAGCGCCCAGGGTCGCCTGCGACGGGCTGTATGCCCATGGCGAGGTACATGCTCTGCTGAACAAGGCGCAGTTCTGGGAGTTGCCCTGCGGGCAGCAGGCGTAGAAACGGCTCGTCGCGGTAGCACCCATAGGCCGCCCGCGCTTGCTCTAGGGTCGTCTCTGGCTTCAAATTGATATAGATTGTCGAGAGAATCCCGCGATAGACGGGCAGCAGGTGGGGCGAGAAGATGATATGTAAGCCCGTCTCTTGCTCCATTTCGCCCAAATGTCGATGGGTGCGCCCGATGTTGTAGGCGCTAAAGGTTTCGTGCGTTTCGCCAAAGTGGGTCTTGAGCGCAAGGGCCCGCCCGGCCCCAGAGATGCCCGACTTGCTGTCTACAATCACCGTTGTATCGGCAAAGAGATCGGCCTGCACCAAGGGCCAGAGCGGTACAATCGCGGTGAGCGGGTAGCAGCCGGTGTTGGCCACCAAGTGTGCCTGACGGATCTGTGCGCGGTGCAGTTCGGGCAGCCCATAGACCGCTATGGCCAGCAGTTCGGGGCTGGGGTGGGGCCAGCCGCGCCGTCGCTCGTAGTCATCGGGATCGCGCAAGCGAAAGGTGTCGGAGAAATCAATCACGCGCTTGCCCGCAGCGAGCGCCTGTTGCACCAATGGCACCAACTCCGGCGCATTGTGGGGCAGACAGGTAAAGACCAGATCAACCGCCGCGAGATCAGCCTGCTCCACCGCCACCAGCGGCGTCTGCAACATCGTCGGAAAGATGTCGCAAAGCTGCTTACCCGCATCCGAGCGTGCCGTCGCAAAGACCAATTCCACTTCGGGATGGCGCACCAAGAGCTTGATCAACTCAAAGCCGGTATAGCCCGTTGCGCCATAAATGCCTACACGTACCATAATGACCTCCTTAGGGGAACAGCAGAACAGGGGAACAGCAGAACAGGGGAACAGCAGAACAGGGGAACAGCAGAACAGGGGAACAGCAGAACAGGGGAACAGCAGAACAGGGGAACAAGAGGAACGCTAAAACGCATTGAGACGCCATGTTCGGCAATCTACAATCTACAATCTACAATCTACAATCTACAATCTACAATCTGAAATCGTATGCATCACGCACTCGCACCACCATAGCGGCGCAAGCCGGTGCGCCAGACCAAGCGGGCCAGCAAAAAGAGCAAGAGGGCCAGCACACAAGCCAAAGCTAGAGTGCTGCTGTCTAGGCGTGCGGTTAGCGCCTCGGCTGGCACTGTCACCGCAAAGGCCACTGGCACCACAAAGGTCAAAAGGCCCTGCAACCAAGCGGGATAGATGCCCACTGGCCAGCGTCCCGCCGCATAGATGCCCTCAAACAGGTTGATCATATCATCAACCCGAATCACCCAGAAGGCGACACTGGTCAAGATCAGCCAGAAACTGTAGATCATCACTGCGCCACAGGCCAAGGCTAGGCCAAAGGCGAAGAGAGCTAGGAGTTGCAAGGTTTCCCCCAGTTGGACGAGGGCCACGCCAAGCACCACCATGCCCACCAACACATCAACCAAGCGCCAGAGGCGAATCTCGCGCACACTGATCAGCGCTTGGGCATCTACTGGCTTGATCAGCACAAAATCGAGGGTTCCCTGCTTCACATCCTCCATTAGGCGCAGCATGTTAGGCTGGATCAAAGCCCCAATCAACCCGCCCATCAGAATGTGTACGCCCATAACCGCCAGTAATTCCGCCCGCGACCAACCGGCTACATCGGTCGTATGGTAAAAGACCAGACTCAAACCAACGAGGCCCACTGTCAAGGCGACTGCCGACTGCATTAATTGCAACCAGAAGTTAATGCGATATTGTAGTTCATTCAGTGCGCCGATCCGCAGATAGTGGTATGCGAGACGCAAGACACTCATGGATTAGGACCTTGATTCAGTGATAAGTGACGAGTGACGAGTTTACAGTCTAGGTGCATCCAAGACAGCTTGATGCCTCATGCCAGCCGATAGAGCCGCCCCGCCGGGGCAACTCTACTCCGCACCGTCCACCAGACTGTAAATAAGAAACTCTACCTAAAAGCCTTCGCCTCCTCGCCTCCTCGCATCCCGCATCCCGCCTCTCGCATCCCGCCTCTCGCATCCCGCCTCTCGCATCCTCGCCTCCTCGCATCACCCACCCACCGCCCCATAGCGACGCACCCCAGCGCGCCAGACCAACTGGACAAGGCCCAGGCCAACGAGAATCCAGAGCAGTTGCATGGCTAGGCCCAGCAACAACTCGTGGGGCGTCAATTGGCCAACGAGCGCCTCAATGGGAAAGCCAAAGGTCCATTGAAAGGGCAAAAACCACGCGAGTTCACGGGCCCATGCGGGCAGTAGGGCCATCGGCACCAGACGGCCAGAGAGCAGCAACTCACAGGCAAAGTAGAGTTCGTAGAGGGCACTGACCCGCGTTGTCCAGAAGGTTACCATACCGAGCAGCCAGAGAAACATGGTACGGATCAGGTAAGCGCCCCAGATCGCAACACAAAAGACAACGACTTCAAGCCATGTTGGATGCAGCGTGGGCGGAAAGAGCAGTGCCAACAAACCTGCCAGTGGCAACCAGAGCAGAATCACCACAAATTTCCAACCAGCAAAATAGGCTATGTCAAAGTGCAGGGGATGGACTGGGCGCAACAAAGCTGCCGAAAGTTCACCATGTTTAATCCGCCACTCCCAGCCATAGGGCGTAAACACGATATTCATATTGCGCACCAGCGTCCACACGATATAGTAGGCTGCAAAGGCACCTGGAGTATAGCCACCCACCTCGCCACCTTGTGCTGCGGCAATTGTACTCCACACCACAAGGTAGATAATCGGCTCGGCAATCATGCCGATCATATAGAAATAGTTGGCCATGCGGTACTGAAGTTGCACCATGACCGCCGTGCGCGCCGTTGTCCAGTAGAGATCAAACATGACGTATACCAATTACTGTTGAACATCCCGCATCATCAATAACGCTCAAGCTCATTGGAATGCCATGTTCGGTAATCTACAATCTACAATCTACAATCTACAATCTACAATCTACAATGGAATTATGTAGCAAAAACCTGTTCAATCACATCATCAATTGGTGGCTCTTCAATCGTCAGATCGGCCACAGCTTGCTCATTAAGTAGACGGGCGCTGACACGGCTGGCCTCGGCTTTTGCAACCCGGAGGGTCACATGCACACCATTGGCCGCCACCACCTCACCATAGTGACTAAGATCAGCGGGTTCGGCGAGGCTCACCTCAAGCTGGCGATAGGCGGCAAAGCGATCCACAAGGCCAGCCAAGGGCCCATCGTAGCGGACGCGCCCGTGGTGAATGACAATCACCCGTTGGCAGAGTGCTTCTACATCGGCCATATAGTGGCTGGTAAGCATCACGGTAGCCGCATAGCGCTGATTGTAGGCCGCAATAAAACTGCGAATGCGCCGCTGCATGGTCACATCCAAGCCAATTGTCGGTTCATCCAAGAAGAGAATCTTAGGGCGGTGCAACAAAGCCCCAATAATCTCCATCTTCATGCGCTCACCAAGCGAGAGATTGCGTACCGGCTTGCTCACGATAGCCCCAACATCCATCAGATCGATGAAGGCATCGCGGGTCGCACGAAACTCAGTTTGGGGAATACGATAGATCGCCCGTTGTAGCTCGAAGGAATCGAGGGCGGGCAGATCCCACTGGAGCTGATTACGATTCCCCATCACGAGCGTCATTTGGCGTAGATAGGCGTAATCACGGCGGTAGGGCTGGTAGCCCAAAACGCGAGCCTCGCCATCAGTGGGATGCAGCAGACCAGCGAGCATCTTCAGGGTTGTCGTCTTACCGGCTCCATTGGGGCCTAAAAAACCGACAATTTCCCCAGGCGCAATGGTAAAGCTAACCCCGGCTACCGCAGGAACCTCACGCACCCGCCGTCGCACCAAGCTCCGCAGGGCAGCCCTCAAACCCGCCTCGCGCTCGGGTACTTGGTAAATTTTACGTAGCTCGGCGACAGAAATAGCTGCATCAGCCATAATTTAGACCAAATTCGCACATTCGCACAAAACCTCTTGACAGTACAAGTGTGCGTTTGCTATAATAAGGAGTGACAGATGTTCTAGCACCCTAGCTATTGTAACAGCTTTAGGGTGCAAGCGCATTGACTACACCATTGCCGTTGGCCCCCGTTTCGGGCTACGGCCTGATGAAAGGATTAGCCTCATGGCTGTACGCTCCGCCGGCGGTCTTTCAGCCCGTCAAGAGAAGATTTTCAACTATATCTGCGATTTCTGGCGCAAGAAACACATCTCGCCAGCGATTCGTGAAATCCAGAACGACCTTGAGATCAGTTCAACGTCTGTGGTGGCTTACAACCTCAAGATTCTTGAGGAGAAGGGCAAGATTCATCGTGACGACAAGATCTCGCGCGGCATCACCGTGCCGGGTCTGATGGTCGAGACCGCCTCGATCACGGCAGCCAGCTTTACGGTACCGCTGCTCGGCGTGATCACCGCTGGTTCACCACTGCCCGACCCTGAAGATGTGAACGTTGCAGAGGCCGAACGGATTGAGGTGCCAATTGAGTTGGCTTCTGCCGAGAAACTCAATGAAGTCTATGCGCTGCGTGTGCGCGGCCACTCGATGATTGATGCACTCATTGATGATGGCGATGTCGTGCTGTTGCGCTACCAGCTCACCGCCGATAATGGCCAAATGGTTGCAGCCCGGCTCTTGGATGAGAATGCCGTGACGCTCAAGAAGTTCTACCTTGAGCATGACCGCGTGCGCCTTCAGCCTGCCAATGTCACCATGGAGCCAATCTACGCCAATCCGGCGAATGTTAAGATTGAGGGCCGTGTGGTGGGGGTGATTCGCAGTCTGGTCTAATACCATTTACGATGGTAGATGGTAGATGGTAGATTGCCGCAAGGCGAACCTGCCCTGCCCTAAAGGGCCGCCCCGCTGGGGCGGCTCTTTAGAGGCTGTCTGAAAAGTCTATGGGTTGGCGTTGGAGCGCCGGCTTTAGTCGGCTAAAGCCGGCACTCCAGCGTGTGTCGCCCGGCTTTTCAGACAGCTTCTTAGGGCAGGTTTTACGTTGATGGCGCAACCATCCACCAGTCCCGGCTGAACCAAGCAGCCACAAGTAGCCCGGCGCTCACGAGGCCAAAGCCGAGATCGCCCCAGCGCAAGCGCCAACGCTGACGCGGCTGTACCAGATGGGCACTCACCCAGCAGAGGAGCGTGGTCAATAGTGCGTAGACGAGCAAGGTCGCCCGATAGATCGGTAGCACTTCCACCCCGCCTGGCCCATAGTGGATCACCCCCGGGCTAAAGAGGCCAAGTAACGGGAGCCCGCCCGCCGGATCGCCCATGTGGATCATCGGTATGTCATGCATAAGCGCGTGGCTCGCACCAAGGGTGGTGATCGAGATCAGGGCGCTAAAGGGGTTCACATAGAGGAGCGCCGGTGGTACCGGCTGCCCCGGTGGGTTGCTGAATTGCCCCCAGACCGAACTGACCAGCAGTGGTACGAGGATCAGCAGCAGTACGAGTACGAGCGCCAACATCATGGCCCGCGCTGTTGTGCGGAGGAGCGCCGAAGCGAAGAGCCCAATCGCACCAAAACAGATGGTCGTTGCCAGCAACAGGCTCAATGCCTTGAACATCGCTTTGGGCTCAACCCCGCCAAAGACTAGAATAACACTAAAGATTGGAATGGAAGCGAAGATCAACACAAAGAGATAGCTCAAGGTCGCGATCAACTTGCCCCAAAGAATCTGAGCAGGACGTAAGGGTGTCGCCAAGAGCATATCGTAGGTCAGACGCTCCCGTTCACCACTGATCGCCCCACTAGTCAGGGCCGGGGCTAAACAGACCACGAGCAACAATTCGACAAAGGTGAGGCCGCGAAAGAGCGATTGGCCCACCTGTGCGCTTAACACCGTGATGCCGAAACGCGCCTGTTGCTGCATCAACTGAAAGATGCCCAGCCCGGTTAATGCCAACAACAAGAGGAAGAGCGTCAAAATAAGGTAGGGCCGCACCCCGCGCATGCGCGTATGCAACTCGCGCACAATGATTGGGTTGAGGGTTGGGCGTAGCTGCATTCTTGGCCTCCTTTGCCCTTCCGCTTTGGCGGCTTTGCCACCAAAGCGGAAGGGCAAAGCTCTTCGGGGGAGGCTTCGCCTTCATATACCCGTGCTACGCTTCATCATCAGCGCGAGGACGGCGAATTAGCTCAGGCTCGGCAGGGGTTGCATTATCAAGAATCGAATCATCAACCGTAATCGCCCGGATCTGGGTGAGCGAGATCAGTACCGTATTGGGATCGGTGAGAATCTTGTAGCTGTTGCTGGGCGGAATGTCGCGCACATGGATGCTTTTTTCAATCGACGTCAGTGGACTAATGTCCACCTCAATGTGCTGCGGCAATTCGGCGGGTAGCGCTTCAACCATCACAATCCCTAGCGCATGGTTGATCAGTGCGTCACCACGAGCGACGAGCGGCGATTCACCTACAGCAACCACGGGCACTTCGACATGCACTGCGATCTTCAAGTTTACCACCTTGAAGTCAATATGAATAATATCGCGCTTCAAGGGGTGACGCTGTACCGCTTGTACAAAGACGGCTGAAGGGGTGCCGTCAATCACCAGATTGATCAACGCGGTCTTGCCAGTCTGCCGGTAGAGCAGTTGAAAAGCCCGGTCGCGTACCTGAATGTTCTGCGGTTCAAAGCCTTTGCCGTAGACAGTTGCCGGAATCAAGCTCTGTGTACGCAGGTGCTTTACCTTCTTACCCGTCACGGTACGGGTCTGAGCTTCGAGGGTCTGGATCGTAGCCATAGACTTGCTGTTCCTCATCTCGTGGGGGCCACACCCCTCACAATACTCCCACAGCTCCATGCAACGCTGTGTGACGTGGGCAGCCCCACAGCGACACGCTAGTATACCATACGCGAGCGGTTTGCTTGCACCTACCCCTGAGTTCGCGTAAAATCGAAGTGTTCTACACGCATGATCTTAAATCGAACAAAACATCGAGGAGGATGTTGTGAGCAACGAGACTGAATTGATCCAAGCTGATGCAGCGCATGTTATCCATTCGCTCCACCATCCGAGTGCCCATCAGGCTCCGAAGGTTTGGGTGGGGGGTGAGGGGGCCATGATTCACGATATTAATGGCCGGGCGTATATTGATGGTTTGAGTGGGCTCTGGAATGTGGTGGTGGGCCACGGGCGCGAGGAGTTGGCTCAGGCGGCCTATGACCAGATGCGCCAACTGGCGTACTATTCGTCCTATGTTGGTGGCACTAATCTGCCCGCGATCCAGTTGGCTGAGAAGTTGGCGCAACGCTGCTACCCTTCAATAAATACCTTTTTCTTTACCAGCGGCGGGGCTGAGAGTAGCGAGAGTAGCTTTAAGACCGCCCGTTTCTACTGGAAGGCGCTCGGTAAGCCGGAGAAGGTCAAGTTTATTTCGCGGATGAAGGGCTACCACGGGGTTACGCTGGCGGCCATGAGTGCCACGGGCTTGCCCGCCTATTGGCCCATGTTTGAGCCGCGTGTACCCGGTTTTGTGCATATTGAGTCGCCCTATCCCTACCGCTTTGTCAATCCTACGCCCGAATTGAGCGATGGGGTGGCGGCGGCCAATCTGCTGGAAGCGGCGATCCTGCGTGAAGGCCCTGAGACGGTGGCGGGCTTTATTGCCGAGCCGGTGCAGGGCGCGGGGGGGGTGATTCCGCCCCAAGACGACTATTTCGCCCGCATCCGCGAGATCTGCGATCAGTACGAGGTTCTCTTTATTGCCGATGAGGTGATTACCGGCTTTGGGCGCACCGGGCGCTGGTTTGCGCTCGAACACTATGGGGTTGAACCCGATATTGTGCTGTTTGCGAAGGCGATTACATCGGGCTATGTGCCCTTGGGTGGCATTGGGGTCACTGATGCGATCCGCGATGTGATCATGAGTGTGCCCGGCGATCAGCGTTGGATGCACGCCTTTACCTATTCGGGCCACCCGACCGCCTGCGCGGTGGCGTTGGCTAACCTGGCGATCATTGAGCGCGAAGGGCTGGTTGCCCGGGCCGGTGAAGTGGGCAACTACATGCTCAAGGCGCTGCACGAGCTTGATGAGTTGCCAGCAGTGGGCAATGTGCGCGGCAAGGGCCTGATGGCTGCGGTTGAGTTGGTGGCCGATAAAGCGAGCAAAGCCCCCTTCCCTGCCAGCGAGCAGGTTGGCCTACGTGTGCAGCAGGAGCTCACTAAGCGCGGCCTCTTTACTCGCATTATCGGCGATACCATCTGCCTCGCTCCGCCCTTCGTTATTCCGACCGAGACGGTGGATCAGTTGGTACAGATTATTGGTGATGCGGTGGTGGAGGTGACGTAGAACACAATTTTTTTCACCACAGAGGCACAGAGAACACAGAGGGTATAACTACTCTTCACACCCCCCGCCTCTGTGTCCTCTGTGCCTCTGTGGTGAAAAATCTGTCGCTCCTCAGCATGCACGATCACACCTCAGTCAAGAGTAGATTATCTATCAGTCTCACACTACCCAAGCGCACCGCCAGCGAAAGCAGTGCCCCCTGGGGGCCGATAAGTTTCAGTTCGCGCAGGGTCAACGGATCGGCGGCGCTGATATACTCCATGTGGAAGGCTGGCTCTTGTTGCAGTAGGGCGGCAACCGTGTGCTTCAGCGTTGCTGCGGTGCGTTCGCCTGCTTGGTAGCGGGCTTGAGCAGCCATGAGGGCTTGGTAGATTTGTGGGGCAATGGCCCGCTCGCTAGGGCTGAGGTAGCTGTTACGGCTACTCAGCGCCAGGCCATCGGCCTCGCGCACCGTGGGAGCAATCGTGATCTCCACGGGCAGGTTGAGATCACGCACCATCTGGCGGATCACGACGGTCTGTTGGGCATCCTTTTGCCCAAAGTAGGCGTGGGTTGGTTGGATGATGTTGAAGAGCTTACAGACGACCGTGGCAACGCCGCGAAAGTGGTTGGGCCGGGCTGCGCCTTCGAGAACTTCGTCGGCAGCGGGTAGGATTACGTAGGTGCCGAAATCTGCTGGGTAGATCTCGTCGGCACTGGGCGCAAAGACCAATTCAACCCCTTCGGCAGCGAGCAGGGCAAGGTCGCGTTCGAGATCGCGTGGGTAGCGCGAAAAGTCTTCATTGGGCCGAAACTGGGTCGGATTGACAAAGATACTCACCGCGACGCAGCCACATTCGGCTTTGGCGCGGCGCACCAGGCTAAGGTGGCCTGCGTGCAGGTAGCCCATCGTCGGCACAAGGCCAAGCAGCGTTTGTTCGGCGCGGGCCGCCCGCATGGCGGCAATGGTAGTGATCAGTTGCATCATGGAGTTTTTAACCACAGAGACACCGAGGGCACAGAGATACTATCAAGTTCGATAGCCAATAGCTGAAAGCGGCATGTTCAACAAGAATTGGTATGTATGGAGGGAAGCGCCATCACAGTTGTGGTATTTCCAACGCCAAAACCTCTGTGTGCTCTGTGCCTCTGTGGTGCAAAGCTCTGTACCTCTTCCCAATTGCTATGATTGTTCAACTAACTTGAGAGCGGCCTGGAGCGTAGCATCATCCATGGTGCTACTCTGTTCAGCCGTGGGAAACGTACCTTCGCGCACATCGTTGGCGTAGGTCGTCAGGGCGTTCGTGATCGTTTCGCTCAGATTGAGGTAGCGTCGGGCGTGACGCGGCAGGAAATCGCTATAGAGCCCAAAGAGATCGTGCCAGACCTGCACTTGGCCCGCGCAACCCGCACCGGCCCCAATCCCAATCGTGGGAATGCGTAGGCGCTGAGTGATGACGCTGGCTAAGGGAGCCGGTACCAGTTCAAGTACAAGCCCAAAGGCACCAGCGGCTTCGATTGCCAAGGCATCGTTGATCAGGCGGGCCGCATCGGCAGCGGCGCGGCCCTGGACACGAGTACCGATCTGATTGACCGACTGGGGCGTGAAGCCGATATGGCCCATGACCGGAATGCCCAGTTCAACCAAACGGGCAATGCTCGGAGCGATGGCAGCACCACCCTCCAGTTTCACCGCTTGCACCCCCGCCTCCTGCATCGCTCGACGCGCACTCTGGATGGCCTCTTCGGTAGTGGTGTAGGTGAGGAAGGGCAGATCGCCCACCACCAGCGCGGACTGGCTCCCACGCACGACGGCGCGCATATGGTGCAACATCTCATCCAGCGTCACCGGCACGGTCGAGGTATGACCAAGCACCACCATACCGAGCGAATCGCCCACAAGGATAAGCGGAATCCCGGCTCGGTCGGCAATCTGAGCTGAAGTGTAGTCGTATGCCGTGACCATCGGGATGCGCTCACCACGGTTTTTCAATTTTTGCACCTCAAGGATGGTTGTTCGCATACGTAGTCTCCGTTTTTCTCTTTGGCGTTATGTTATGTGGGGCTACCACATTCCAATCATTCTAGCATAGCCAGTTTCGGCGCAAGGGCGCGGCACGGCTCTAGCTTGCCGCCGCTGTGGTCTGTTTACTACCGTAGACTTGGGCCCAGGCGAAGGAGATGGTGCCGCCAATGAGTAGGATTTGGCTGGCGAAGTAGATCCACATGAGTAGCGCCATGCCGCCGCCGAGGACGCCAAAGGATGAGAAGTTCATCTGGGCGAAGATCAGTTCGGCTAGTTGTTGCAGCAGCACAAAGCCGATGGCTGCAATAGCGGCACCAGCCCAAACATCGCGCCAGGTGGCAACGTTGGGGCCGGGTAGCACTTTGTAGAGGGTGGCGAAGGCGAGGGTGATCAGGCTGATGGTAATGATGCGCTGCAAGAGTACCATTACCACCGCGTTGAGCGGCAGCCAATCGGTGTAGGCGCCGATCAACGAGAGCGCGAGGTTGGCCACAATGGCCGTCAGGATCAATCCGGCAATGCCCAGCAGCAGGCCAAAGGCGGTGAGCCGGGCGATAATCAGGTTCTTCACCGTGGCCTTGAGATCGCCCCCTTCGTTCTGCGTTTGCGCCTCCCAGATGACCATAAAGGTGCGGTTGAGTACCCCAAAGATGCCGGTGGCACTAAAGATCAGCATGACGACGCCCAAGAGGCCGACGCCAACGCGCGTGCTGGCGAAGTGGGCCAGGGTTTGCACAACCATGTCACGAATCTCGGGCGAGCCAATCATGTCGAGCAGTTGCTCTTCGACATCGAAACGCGCCGGATCAACGACGAAGCCGACGATACTGAGGATGACGAGTAGCAGCGGAAAGATGGAGAAGATCATAAAGTAGGCTAGGGCGGCAGCCAGTCCACTCACATTGTCGCGCTGGTACTTGTCGAGCGTAATCCGGCCTAAACGAACGAGGGGATGGTTGGTCATGAAGGCTCCTTCAACCTATGATACCAATTACCATTGAACATGCCGCATGCCTAATGACCTTCAAGCGCATTGAGACGCCATGTCCGGCTATCAGCTATCGGCTATCGGCTATCGGATTTGGTAT
>NZ_NQWI01000102.1 GCF_002532535.1 Candidatus Viridilinea mediisalina | reverse complement strand
GTTCTCTGTTCCCCTGTTCTCTGTTCCCCTGTTCTCTGTTCCCCTGTTCTCTGTTCCCCTGTTCTCTGTTCCCCTGTCCCCTGTTCTCTGTTCCCCTGTTCTCTGTTCCCCTGTTCTCTGTTCCCCTGTTCTCTGTTCCCCTGTTCTCTGTTCCCCTGTTCTCTGTTCCCCTGTTCTCTGTTCCCCTATTCTCTGTTCTCCCCCCCCTGTTCTATGCTACACTGTACTTAATGCAGCCACATAATCAGCAACCTCAGCAGACTGTTTCGATCCGCGCTAGACTTCTGTTTAGTGTTGGATTCTGTCTGCTATTAGTATTTCTCACTGCTGGAGTTGTTTTCACGAGTTTACACATCTTTCGCCCGCAGATCTTGGCAGAACAAGCGCAAGTGCTAGAGCTTCATGAACGTGGTCTACGCCTCGAGCGCGCCTTGTTGCGTGTGCAACAGAGCGAAGTCATGTTGTTGCGGCGCCAGTATACGTTGGATGGCGCTGAATGGGAATTGCTGATGGAGATGCACACGAGTGCGCTCTACGATGTGCGTGAGCAACTCGATGCGCTTGGCTCGATTGAACTTGATGCTCAGAGTACCGTTGTGCTAGGGCGGCTTCGCCAACTGGTAAACGATTACGAGACGAGCTTTGCGCAGATGCTGCGTGCCAGTAGGCAGGCAGACGCTTCGGGTACACTTGAACTTCTGCTGCCAATTTGGCAGCGTCATAGTAATGAATTGTACGACTTGAGTAGTAGGATTACGGCACATGCCAACGCTGAGTTGCAACAAACTCATGTGCGCCTAGAGCAACTCGAACAGCATAGCAGTTTGGTTCTGAATATGCTCACGTTGGTGGCGTTCATCTTCGTGGCTTTTACCAGTTTTCGTATTCGCCTGCACATCTTTAGCCCGCTCCAAGAGTTGCACGAGGCTGCCGACCGTTGGGGCCATGGCGATCTAGCGGTGCGTGTTCCAGTGCGGAGCCAAGATGAATTGGGGATGGTAGCCTTTTGGTTCAATAGCATGGCTGCACGCACCCAAGAGTTGGTGTCCAACCTCGAGCGGCGGGTTGCTGAACGGACTGCGAGCCTAGCCCGTGCGATTGGCGAGAATGAGCGGCTCTTGGATACCGAGCGACGCCGTTCAGAACGCCAACGTGCCCTCTTTGAACTCAGTGTTGCCCTTGCCGCCCCGCTTGATGAACATGACATCTACACATGTCTCGTGCGCCAATTGTACGACGAACGGCTCCATTTTCAGCAGATCAGCCTCTTTACCCGTGACACAGCTAGTGGTGATTGGCTACTCCAAACACGTTTGGGCGGCCCATCAGACGTTTGGATTGAACGTATTCACGCAGGGCAAGGACTAGTTGGGCAAGCTGCCCGTGTGGGTCAGCTCTGCTACACCCCCGATGTAAGGCTCAGCCCTATGTATATTCCTAGCTACCCTGGTGGCTCTGAGGTGGATGTGCCGATTCTGGTTGAAGACCAGATTGTGGCCATGCTGGTGGTGCAGAGTTCTCATGCAGCCAGCTTTGATCAAGGCGATCTGGCCGATCTGGCCGCCGCCGCGAATCAAGCGGGTATCGCATTGGCGCGTGCGCACCTGTATGCTTCATTGCGTCAAGCGCGCGAAGCCGCCGAGGCTGCCAATCAAGCCAAAAGCAGCTTTCTCGCCAATATGAGCCACGAGCTGCGTACCCCCCTCAATGCCGTGATTGGCTATGCCGAGATGCTCATGGACGATCTTGATCAATTTGGGGCTTCCAATCTGGTCAATGATGCTGGCCAAATTTATGACTCGGCCAACCACCTGCTTGGCCTGATCAACGATATTCTCGATCTCTCAAAGATCGAAGCGGGTAAAATTGACCTCTTCCTCGAAGATGTCTCAGTGAGCAAATTGATCGACAATGTCGCCGCCACCGTTCTACCGATGCTCGAACAACACGGCAACCAGTTGCACATCCACATCCCCTCTGAGATAGGCCAAATTCGCGCTGATCAAACCCGCTTGCGTCAGGTGTTGCTTAATCTCTTGAGCAATGCGACCAAGTTTACAGAACATGGCACGATTACGTTGAGTGTTGAGCGACGTGAGCCGGTAGATGCGGCGGATCAGGCGTGGCTGATTATCCGCGTGCGTGACACGGGGATTGGGATTACGCCTGCTCAACTAGAGCATCTCTTTCAGCCCTTTAGCCAAGCCGATGCGAGTACCACGCGGCGCTATGGTGGTACCGGCTTAGGTCTGGTGATCAGCCGCCACTTTTGCCGCCTGATGGGGGGCGAGATTACAGTGACCAGTGTCCCTGGTCAAGGTTCAACCTTTACCGTGAGTCTGCCAGCTAACCCACGTGCGATTGCTTTACCCCTCCAAGTGGAGCGGCGCGCCTTACTGATCGAGGACGAGCCAACGACGCGCCTGATTGTACGACGCATGCTGGAACGGGCTGGCTGGATTGTGGAAGAGGTGAATGATTATCAGGCTGGCTTGACCGCTATGGCGCTTAAGCCTCCCAAACTCATCATTCTTGATCTGGCCTTGCCAAGCAGTGATGGCTTTGCCTTTCTACACCAACTGCGTAGCCAGCCCGCGTGGGCCAAGCTTCCCATCTTGGTGATCACTGCCCGCGATCCCACGCCCGCCGAGCATGCCACGTTGAAACAACTGGCTAATGCGGTATTGAAGAAGGGGGCTTATGGCAAAGAGGAGTTGCTCGGTGCGGTAAAGCGCCTGCTTGGGTAATCGTTTGTTGTTGCGTTTTGGCGGCTTCGCCGCCAAAACGCAACAACAAACGCGATATGCGGGGGCGGCGAAGCCGCCCCCGCACCCCCTCCCTACACCTCTGCCCCAACAATTAGGTTCTCGCCCGTCATGTCACCAGCGGGCTTGAGGCCCATGAGGGCCAAAAGGGTGGGAGCGATGTCGGCGAGCCGTCCGCCCTCACGCAGCTTGACTGCACCAAGCTCCAATTCGGGTGCCGCGACGAGAATGCAGGGCACTGGATTGGTGGTATGGGCCGTATGGACGCCACCCGACTCAGGATCAATCATCTGCTCGGCATTGCCGTGGTCGGCGATAATCAACACGGCCCCACCGCGCTCAAGCACTGCGGGTACAACTTGGCCCATACCGCTATCTACGGCTTCACAAGCGCGGATCACCGCCTGAATATCGCCCGTATGCCCCACCATATCGGGGTTGGCGTAGTTGGCCACAATAAAGTCGTACTGATCGCTCTGGATCGCCTTGAGCAACTCTTCGGTAACCCCAGCGGCACTCATTTCAGGCTGAAGATCGTAGGTAGCGACCTTGGGCGATGGTACCAGGATGCGATCCTCGCCAGGGAAGGGATCCTCGCGCCCGCCATTGAGAAAAAAGGTGACGTGGGGATACTTCTCCGTCTCAGCAATGTGGAACTGATGGCGTCCTGCGGCGCTTACCACTGCTGCGATGGGATCGCGCACCGGGCGCGGCGGAAAGGCCATCTCCATCGGCAACCCGCCCTCATACTGGGTCAAGGTCACAACGTGCAGATTGGCCACCTGGCGCTCACGCTGCCAGATATTGCTAGGCAAGGGCTGGCCCTCTTCGACCTGCTTCTGGTAATGGCGCTGAATCTGGTCATTGAGATCGGGCAAAACGAGCGCCCGCGTCAATTGACGACCACGGTCGGGGCGAAAATTGGTAAAGATCACCGCATCGCCATCCTGGATCGTCGCCACGGGCACATGTTCGCGCACAATCACCGTGGGCACGACAAACTCATCGTTCTCACCCCGGGCATAGGCTTGTTGAATCGCAGCACGCGGATTGGGCGCAGTTTCGCCGTGACCAGCGACAAGGGCGGCATAGGCGCGGCCAGTCCGTTCCCAGCGCTTATCGCGATCCATCGCATAGTAGCGCCCAATGACGGTAGCTACATGGCCCACCCCAGTCTGCTCAATGGCGGCCTCAAGGCTATCAAGGAAACCCAAGGCGCTACGGGGCAGCACATCGCGCCCATCGAGGAAGAGGTGCAAAAAGACACGCTCAAACGCTTCGCGGCGCGCCAACTCAAGTATCGCGTGGAGGTGATCTTCGTGGGCGTGAACGCCCCCAGGCCCAAAGAGCCCCATCAGGTGGAGGTTACCACCCGTCTGTTGGGCATGGGCAATCGCTTTATGCAACGCCTCATTGGTAAAGAAATCACCATCATCAATCGCTTTACTAATGCGCGTCAACTCTTGGTAGACCACAAAGCCAGCCCCGATATTGAGGTGGCCCACCTCAGAGTTACCAATCTGGCCTGGCGGCAAGCCAACATCAAGCCCCGATGCGGCCAGGGTTGTAAAGGGGCATGTTGCCGACCAATGATCAAAATTGGGGGTCGCAGCCAAGTCTACGGCATTGCCGGCACCTGGCGCGGCAAGCCCCCAGCCATCCAGGATGGCCAAAACGACGGGGCGAGCGCGAACAGTATCAGACATACTACCTCTCGTCTTATGCCATACCAAAGGCCACCTGGAGGAAACGCAACGCCGTGATGATCCCAAAGATGGCGGTGATCAACATCGGTAGCCCCATCAGCGTCAAGGTGGTTAGGCGTGCCCCACTACCCGCTTGGGAACGCACATAGTCACGCGGCACCTCAGTACGTAGCGTCTCCACCCCGCCCCAGAGGGTCAACAGGCCAATCCCTCCAAACAGACCGACGCAACCGAGGGCAATCAATACGCCAAGGATGTAGAGCATCACAGCCATCCTTTCCAGCATAACACCATACGGCTATTATAACAGCCCTCGCAAGCATGGTGTTAAAAGACTGTCTGAAACGTCTATGAACTGGCGTTGGAGTGCCGGCTTTAGCCGGCTGAAGCCGGCACTCCAACGCGTGCCCACTAGCTTTTCAGACAGACGCTTAGGCGTACTCACTTGGTACGCACCCGCCGCTTCAGATCGGTCGTAGGCCGCCGAAAGGCCAAGGCATCAAGCGTGCCGCGTGGGTAGCTGCGTAAAAAGAGCGGCAACCCGTTGGGCAAGCGCCGCCAGTAGAGCGACACCACCATCGCGCCGATCAACAGGCCAAAGACAATCAACGGGTTCGCTGGTGCGCTATAAATGACCGCGAGGGTCAAATAGGCAAAGGCCAAGAGCATCAACATGGCCTGACCGACCGGCAAGAGCAGCGAGCGTTCACCCAATTGGTTATAGGCATACAAGAACGCCGCTGCATACCAGAGTTCAAACAAAATCACAAAGACAATCAGAACAACCCAAAGCCAGACAGACACAGCTAAACTCCTTTGACGCTGCTGCATACGCGAGGAGGCGCGTGAGCGCCTCATGCTCTGCCATGATAGCATACAAAACTCTTTGTTAGCGCGAAAAAGCTCTGGGCCGCGCCGCTTGGCTTCGACAGGCTGGTTTCGGCAGGCTCAACCACCGAGCCAGCGGCGCGGTCGCTTAGTGGCTGAGCTTATCGGCTTGGGGCGTAACCCCCATTTACAAATCTACAAGAATAGCTATATAATGGCCCGCGATCCCGCGCACTGATGATCCCAAGGATGAGCCTCCATGTCTGAGCGGCCAAGCATCACCGCCTTTTTTCCAGCTTTTAATGATGCTGGCACCATCGGTAGTATGGTTGTCAGTGTTATCGAGACGCTTGAGGAGTTGACCGACGACTATGAGGTGATTGTTGTTGAAAATGGCAGCACCGACTATACTGTGCAGGTGCTTGAGTCGTTGGCCCAACACTATCCCAACCTGCGGGTCTTTACCCACCGCGAACCATTAGGCTATGGCGGGGCGCTACGGGTTGGTTTCGCAAGTGCCACCAAGGATCTGATCTTCTACACCGATGGCGATGCCCAGTACGATCCGCGTGAATTGAAGCTGCTGGTGCCTGCGTTACGCGACGATGTTCATGTGGTGAATGGCTGGAAAATTGACCGCTCCGATCCGCTGCATCGCAAAATTATTGGGCGCATCTATCACCATACGGTCAAACTGCTCTTTGGCTTTAAGCTGCGCGATGTGGATTGCGACTTCCGCCTGATTCGGCGTGATGTCTTTGATCTCGTTGAACTTGAATCGGATAGTGGCACCATCTGTCTTGAGTTGGTGAAAAAACTGCAAGATGCGGGCTTTCGCTTTGCTGAGGTGCCAGTACACCACTACCACCGAACCTACGGCCAGAGCCAATTCTTCAACTTCCCACGCATCTGGCGTACCATTGTTCAGCTTGTGCAACTCTGGTGGAAACTGGTCGTGCGCCGCCAACATATGCGCCAGCTTGCCTGCCGCCGTCAAGCCCGCAGACGTAATACCAAATAGCCCTTAGAGGCTGTCTGAAAAGTCCATGAGCCAACGTTGGAGTGCCGGCTTTAGCCGGCTAAAGCCGGCACTCCAACGTTGGCCACGTAGTATGGTATGGCACTGACACCCTTTTCAGACAGCCTCTTAAACAATCTACAACACAGTACATGCCTATGAGCTCTCTCCCTGATCTGCGAGCCTCCTTCGCCGGTAGCCGCGTCCTGATTACAGGTGGCGCCGGCTTCATTGGGGCCAATTTGGCCCATCGCCTTGCCGAGCTGGAGGCCGAGATCACGATTGTGGACTCGCTCATTCCAGAATATGGCGGCAATCTCCGCAATCTCGATGGCCTCGAAGGACGCGCCCGGCTCAATATTGCCGATGTGCGCGACGAACACTCCATGAACTACCTCGTCCAAGGCCAGGATTACCTGTTTAATCTGGCTGGTCAGACGAGCCATATGGATTCAATGCGCGACCCCTACAACGATCTTGACATCAACTGTCGGGCCCAACTCTCCATCCTCGAAGCCTGTCGCAAACACAACCCCACGATTCGCCTCGTCTACGCCTCCACCCGCCAGATCTACGGCAAACCCGACTACCTCCCCGTTGATGAGCGCCACCTGCTGCATCCCACCGATGTGAATGGGATCAATAAAATGGCAGGTGAGTGGTACCATATTCTCTACAACAATGTCTATGGAATTCAGGCATGCGCCTTGCGCCTTACCAACACCTATGGCCCGCGCATGCGCGTCAAGGATGCCCGTCAGACCTTCCTTGGGATCTGGATCAAACAGGTGATCGAAGACGAGACGGTGCAGGTTTGGGGCGATGGGTTGCAGATCCGCGATTTCACCTATGTTGACGACTGCGTAGCAGCGCTGCTCTTGGCTGCCCGCGAACCGGGCGCAGCGGGGCAAATCTTCAACTTGGGTAGCGACGAGACGATCAACCTACGTGAGCTTGCCATGCTCCTGACCAGCATTGCGGGAACGGGACGGGTCGAAATTATCCCCTTCCCGGCTGATCGCAAGCCAATTGACATTGGCGACTACTACGCCGACTATCGGCTCATTCAGGGCCGCCTTGGCTGGGTGCCGTCCATTCGCCTACGCGAAGGGCTCGCACACACCTTGGCCTTCTACCGCGAGAATCGCGCCCACTACTGGTAGCAAAGGGATGGTTTCAGGGCACTTTACCGTTTGCGAAGACGCGAAGACGCGAGGATGCGCAGCCATCGCCTCTTCGCCTCACGCATCCTCGCCTCGCAAGCTGGTAAAGCGACCTTCCACTTTTCTGAAATCTTCCCAAAGCATGTCAAACGGGCGTGGGTGAAGCCAGTTCACCCACGCCCGTTTTGGCATGCAACAATCATCCAAGCGCTAACGTCTGAACAATAGCGAACCGCCCCCTTATGAAGAGGGGCATAGCGATTGTACCGTTTGTGAGGACGCGAAGCAGCGAGGACGCGAAGCCATCGCCTCTTCGCCTCACGCATCCTCGCAACATTGTAAAGCAACCTTCGGCTTTTCTGAAACTATTCCTAAGGACACCACCCATGCACACAACCACACGTCTGATGCGTAGCCGCAGTGACCGCATGCTTGCGGGCGTTGCTGGCGGCTTGGCGCACTACCTCAACATCGATTCAACCCTCGTGCGGATCATCTTCATTCTCATTGCCGTAAGTGGGCCAGTCGGCTTGATCTATCTACTGCTCTGGTTCATTATGCCCCAGGAACCGAACGATGCCGCTGGGCAGGTCTTTGTGTCCACGGGGGCCACGCAACGGCTACGGATTGACCCCATGACCAGTGGCCCAACCGAGGGAGAGCATGAAGTCCCGATCAGCAACGTTGGAGCCAACCGCGAACCTGCTGCGGCCTCACAGGGCCAAGGGGGGCGCTTCATTGGGGCCGTGCTGCTTGGCTTAGGGATCTTCATCACGCTCAAACTGATCTGGCCGGGCTTTGCCAGCCTCATCTTCCCCTTGGCACTGATTGGGGCCGGGATTTGGCTGATGCGCCGCGAGGCATAAAAATACGGGGAGGGCCCAGCCCTCCCCGGACAAATGTTACAGGCTACCGTCAGCCCGATGTGGTACACAAGCTAGTAGCGATTACCATACCCACCGCCACCGCCGCCACCGCCACGGTTGCCATAGCCGCCACCGCCGCGGTTGCCATAGCCGCCACGGCTGCCGCGATCGCGATCTTCCGACTCATTCACCCGCATCGGGCGGCCATTCAGATCCTGACCGTCGGTTGCCCGGATCACGGTGCTTACATCATCCACATCCATCTCGACGAAACCAAAGCCACGCGAACGACCCGTATCGCGGTCGGTAATCACGCGAGCGCTCTGCACTTCGCCGTGGGCCTCAAAGACCCGTGCCAAATCCTCGTCACCGACACTCCAGGGCAAATTCCCGACGAACAGCTTGACCAACATCAGCATCACTCCTCTGCGTCTTTGCGCAGTCATCACTTGGCACACGGCTCCGGCGCCGTAGCCATATCCAACCATCACGAACCACCGGCGCTTAGTCTGTCCTGACCATTACACTCCGGCTCCCCACAACGTAACACCACTCCCTCCATGCGAAGGGGGCGGCGAGCGATCAGTGGACTGTTGAGAAGTCTCTGATGCGGCCCTCGCAGCCATGTTGACGTTGGCAAACATGGCAATCATAGCATACTTTTCAAGAATGGCAAGACCCAAAATGGCTCTAATTTGCAAGTCATGCGTGAATCGGCTATACTACGCTATGGTGTTTCGTAAGTTGCTCTGTCGCTTGCCTGGGGCTGCACCAAATTTAGCGTAAAGGGGGTGAGCAGACCGATCGCCAGATGTGTCTTCGGAGCGGGCATTGCCCCATACGCCAACCATGCTTCCGACCACCTACGTGGTTCACATTGGCTGATCGAACAGAGCTATGCGTGTTGAACGTCGTGACGGTGAGACTGTCGAACAGCTCATCCGCCGCTTTAATAAGGGTGTTGTCTCCGAGCGCATTACCAAGACCTACCGCGAAAAGATGCACTTCGTCTCGAAGAGCGAACAGCGCAAAGAGAAGCGACGCCGTGCCGAGCGTAATCGTCGTAAGAAGATGTCTAAAGGGTTCTAAGAAGGGAAGAACAGAGGAACGGATGAACAGAAGAACAGAGATGAGAGCTTTGCTTCTGTTCCTCTGTTCTTCCCTTCCTCTGTTCTCCTGTTCCTCTGTTCTCCTGTTCCTCTGTTCTCCCGTTCCCCTATTCCCCTGTTCTTCCGTTCCCCTGTTCTCCGTTAACCTATGTTTGATAAACTTACCAGTGTCGTCGCCCGCTACGAAGAGCTTGGTGAACTGCTCGCCAGTTCTGAGGTGGTCGGCAATTTGGCGTTGCTTCAGCAGTATGCGCGTGAGCAGCGTGAGCTTGAGGCGATTGTGGCTGCCTATCGTAGCTACCTGCAGGCTCAGGCTGCGCTCGATGAGGCCCAGACGCTGCTGCTTGAGAGTGATGACGCCGAGTTGCGGGCCTTGGCTCAGGAGGAGATCGAGACGCAACGGGCGCAGCTTGAACGTCTTGATGGCGAAATTCGCTTGCTGCTGTTGCCGCGCGATCCCAATGATGAAAAGCATGTAATTATTGAGATTCGCCAGGGTGAAGGTGGTGATGAGGCCGCTCTCTTTGCCGCTGACCTCTATCGGATGTATACGCGCTATGCTGAAGAACGGGGGTGGCGGGTTGAGATCGATTCGAGTACCGAAAATGGCCCCGGCGGTTTGAAAGAGATTATCTTTGAAATTCGTGGTGAAGGTGCCTATAGTGTGCTGAAGTATGAGGGTGGCGTGCATCGGGTGCAGCGGGTACCCGCAACTGAGGCGCGTGGGCGCATCCATACCTCGACGGCGACGGTGGCGGTGCTGCCAGAAGTGGAACCGACCGCAGTAGAGATTAAGCATGAAGACCTGCGGGTTGATGTCTTTCGTGCCGGTGGCCATGGTGGTCAAGGGGTGAATACGACCGACTCGGCAGTCCGCGTCGTCTATCGGGCCGGTACCCCCGAAGAGATTGTCGTTACCTGCCAGGATGGCCGTTCACAGCTTAAGAACAAAGATAAAGCCATGTCGGTCTTGCGGGCCAAGCTCTATGCTCGTGAGCAGGAGAAGCAGGATCGCGCATTGAGCTCTTCGCGTTTGGCCCAGGTGGGCACCGGAGAACGAGCCGAGAAGATCCGTACCTACAACTTTCCCCAAGATCGCGTCACCGACCATCGCCTTGGTCAAAATTTCTCAAACCTGCCCGGTCTGCTCGATGGAAACCTCCAGAAACTGATTGATGCCCTCATTGTTCACGATAATGCTGAACGTCTACGTGCCTCTGGGATTGGCTAAGCCCAGGTGGGTGGTTCGTTGCCTGAACCCCGCCGTATGGCTTTCATTGGTTACGAATCATGAGGAATGCCGTGTTGAACCCACAGATCGAGCAGTTCATTACACGGATGCCAAAGGTTGAACTCCATCTGCACCTTGAGGGCACGATTACGCCACGTACCCTGCTTGCCCTGGCGCAGCGTAATCATGTGAGTTTGCCCGCCAACGATGAGGCGGGCATTGCAGCGCTGTTTCGCTACCGCGATTTTGGTGAGTTCCTCAGTGTCTTTATGGCCCTGGCTCAGGCGATTGTCAGTGGTGACGATTTTGCCCAACTCGCCTATGAGCTTGGCCTTGATCTTGCGCGGCAACAGGTGCGCTACGCTGAGGTCATGATCTCGCCGATGCAGTACCGCAAGCGCGGTATGGATCTACGTGAGGTGATCGAAGGAACCCAAGCCGGTTTTGCCCAAGCTTCCCGCGAAACCGGCGTGCGTGTGGGTATCGCCCTCGACTATGGGCGGCAGTATGGCCCCGAAGATGCATGGGATGTCCTTGAAGTGGCGAGTGCCTGCCGCCACCTTGGAGTCGTAGGCTGGTCAATTGGCGGCAATGAGATTGGCCATCCCCCCGAACCCTTCGCGCCAGTCTTTGCCGCTGCCCGCGTGGCCGGCCTTGGGCTCATGGCGCATGCCGGTGAAGTGGTAGGCCCACCTAGCGTCTGGGGGGCCATTGAGCATCTGGGCACGACGCGGATTGGCCATGGTATTCGGAGTATTGACGATCCTGCGCTGATCGCCACCCTGCGCGAACGCCAGGTTGTGCTTGATGTCTGTCCGAGTAGCAACCTGCTCACCGGCGCAGCTAGTGATTGGGCGAGCCACCCTCTGCGCCAACTCCTCGACGCCGGGGTGCCAGTAACGATCAACTCCGACGATCCCACCTTCTTCGCTACCACCCTCACCGATGAGTATCGTCGGGTCGTGCAGCACCTTGGCTTGAGCATTGATGCGCTCTGTGCTACGCTGCAAACCGCTGCGAACGCTGCGTTCCTGCCGCCTGAAGCACGCCACGCCCTAGGCCAACAGCTTACCGACGAGATCGCGCTGCTGCGCGCTGAATTGGGGGTTTGATACCATTTACGATTGTAGATTGCAGATTGTAGATTGTAGATTGTAGATTGCCGAACATGACGTCCCAATGGGCGTTCGCGTTCTTGATAGTGCGGCTTTACCTATGGCGCAAACGGTAAAGTGCCCTTGAATCTTTGCGTCAAGAGACCCTTCGTATTTGCAAAGTATGGCGTTTAGACACTCATGAGGGGCACGGCAATACCGTGCCCCTTCGCTGTCCACGTAGCTTTGTAGTACCATGGTATAGCTTGTGTGCTATAGTCAAGATATGGTTAAATAAAGATGGGTATTCCAGCATTCTCTAGCGGAGGTTCCCTGATGGCTATGCGTAATTCGGCGCTACTCGGTCTGCTTATCTTGGCCCTGTTGGTTGGTGGCTGTGGCACAGCGTCAACGTCACAGCCGAGTGAAGTGGCTACGCCAGTAGGTGCGCCAGATTTGCCCGCCGAGATTATTGATAACCCAGAAGAGCGGCGGCGTACGGTCATCTGGGATGTCTCTTCGGGTGTGGTGGCTAATCCAGCCCAGTGGCATCCTTTTGCCGATGATGGACGGCGCGATAAAGGCTTTCATCAGGCGATGATTGAGCCGCTCTTTATTCTGAATTATGAGAGTGGCGTGATTGAACCTTGGCTCGGCGAGCGCATGGAATCCAATGCCGACCTGGATGTCTGGACGCTCACCCTGCGCGAGGGTATTCGCTGGAGCGATGGGGTGCCGATGAGCGCTGAGGATGTGGTCTTTACGATCGAGCTGTTGCAAGCCTATCCAGAGTTGGAACGCGACTTTTTTGCCGGGCTGCTCTATTGGATTGAGACGGTTGAGCAGCTTGATGAGCGTACCGTGCGTTTTGAACTGGTCGAACCGAACCCCCGCTTTCAACTCGATTTCTTCTCGGTCAAGGTTTGGGGGAGCTTTGATGTCTTGCCGAAGCACATCTGGCACGATAAAGACCCACTGACCTTCACCAACTATGATCCCGAACAGGGCTGGCCGGTCTTTACTGGCCCGTATCTTTTAGAGAGCTTTAGCGACAAGACCTTCATCTATGTGCGCAATGACGACTGGTGGGGCGCGGCGGCGGGCTTTAGGCCGCTGCCGGCCCCTGAGCGGCTGATCTGGACTTCGATCAACTTTGATATGGGCATTGAGGTTGCAACACGCCACCTCGACACGTTGGGTAATGTCCGTTTGGATGAGTTCCAAGAGATCGTTGCGCTCAAACCCAATACCATCACATGGCTCGATGGTGAGCCTTTTGCTTGGATGGATCCCTGTTCACGCACGCTCTCGTTTAATACGCTGTTGCCACCCTGGGATCAGAAAGAGTTGCGTTGGGCCGTGAACCATTCCATGGATCGTAGCCAGTTGGTACGCGAGGCGTATGATGGCACTACCGTAGCCTCACGCCACTTCTTCCCAGCCTACCCGCCCTTGGATCGCTATGTACAACTGCTTGAGCAGGAGGGGCTCTATACAACCTACCCCCTGATGCTGCACGATCCGGCACGGGCGCGCCAACTGATTGAAGCCCAAGGCTGGGTGCTAGGCGATGCGGGCTACTACGAGCAGGATGGCGTGCCGTTGAGCTTAACAATCGCCGCTCATGCTGCCTCACCTGAGATGCAAAGGGTAGGCACACTGATTGCGAATGGTTTGCAAGAGATTGGGGTTAATGCTAGGATGCAACCACTCGAACATCCCGATTGGGTGGCACACAAGACCAATGGCACATTTGAGGCCATGATTGACTGGGATAGCTGTGGTTCGATTAATGAGCCCTGGGCTTCGATGGGGCGCTACCATATGCGCTGGGCGAAGCCGTTAGGGACGCCAGTGACCAACTTTAACAATCAGGTGCGCTGGAGCCATGAAGGGTATAGTGCGTTGGTGGATGAAATGGCAGCCTTGCCCCTTGGCGATCCGCAGATCGAACCGCTCTTTGTGGCCGCAAGTGCGATCTGGTTTGACGAGTTGCCCTTCATCCCGCTGCTGCAGAGCAAAGAGTTGATCTCGTTCGATACGACCTACTGGCAGAATTGGCCGACAGCGGTGAATTCGTATGTCCATCCGCCAAGTTGGTGGCAGAGTGTGCATATCATCTTGCACAACCTTGAACCTACTGAGCATTAAATGTGTTAAGCAAACTGCGCGGCAAATGGTCGGCATATCTGCGTATGGGCACGATTCGCAATCGCCTGCTCATGGCATTTATGCTGCTTGTGCTGGTTCCTGCTACACTGATTGGCGCTAGTTCAGTCTATCTTGGGCTGCGGAGTGGTCAGCAGCAGGTGATCAACCAACTCCACTCGGTTGCCACGCTCAAAGAGGAGCAGATAGATGATTGGCTGGTGAGCCTGCGGATCCACCTTGCAGCGGTGATCTACCCCTACCAAGTTGCAACGCTGGTTGAGCCACTGGTAAACGAAGAGCGTACCTCTCTCGCGTATGAAAGAGCGGAAACGGCGCTACGCCTGCAATTCAATCAATTGATTGAAACGACTGGACTTTTTGAGGAGATTTGGCTGCTCGATACGCGTGGTCGCACCCTGCTCTCGACCAATTCGGAGCGTGAAGGCCAGGTGCATATGACCCAAGCGTACTTCCTGCACGGGCTCAAAGAGGTCTATACCCAATCAATGGCCTCGACGACAGCCCAGGGGTTGAGTAGTCCCGTGGTGGTGGCACACCCGGTATGGAATGCTGAAGCGCAGGTGGTTGCCGTGGTGGTTGGGCGGGCCAGTGCGGATCGGCTCCATACGATTATGTTGCAGCGGGCTGGTCTGGGCGAGACCGGCGAGACCTATTTGGTCGGGCCAAACACGTTGTTGCTGACACCTTCGCGCTTTGCTGATGAAAACACCCCCATTTTGCGCCTACAAACCCCAATCCTTGAAGATGTTATCCGCAAGCACACCAACCAAGAGGGTCTGTACGACAACTATCACGGCAAACCAGTGATTGGCGTCTACCGCTGGATTCCCGCATTGCAGCTTGTGCTGGTGGCAGAACAGGCCCAAGCCGAAGCTTTCCAGGCAACCTATGAGGTTTTGTGGTTCAATACGGTGATTGCGAGCATCACGATCTTCGTTGCGCTGGTGCTGGCGCTCTTTATGGCGCGCAGTATTGGCAAGCCTTTGGCCAATTTGGCCGATACGGCCACCCAGATTGCTGCCGGTAACTTGCAACTGCATGCGCGCATTGAACGGGACGATGAGATTGGCGCGTTGGCCAAGGCTTTCAACCGCATGACGGCACGCTTGCACAAACTGATTGTCTACCTTGAACGTCATGTCAGTGAACTTGAACATGCCGAAACCGAAGTGCGCCGGGTCAATGACCAACTCGCCCGCGATGTGGCCGAACAACATGCCCTAAGCCACCTGAGCAACTGTCTGCAACGCTGCCACAGCCTTGATGAGGCCTACCAGTCCAGTGTTGCGCTGCTGCAAGAACTCTTTCCCACATGCTCGGGTGGCTTCTACCGCCAGGTTCCAGGCACCAACCAACTGCACCTCGTCGGCTATTGGGGTGACGTACAGCTCATGCAGTTGCAGACGGCCCATAGTGAATGTCTGAGCAACATCCATAACGGAACCTTTCGTCTCGATCAGGATCTGCCTGAGATCAAAGTGTGTGCGTTCAGCATTGATGGAGTACGTCATGAAGCACTCTGTGTGCAACTGCTTGTCAGTGGCGAACGGTTAGGCTTGCTTCAGATCCAAAAAAATCCTGAAGACCCTCAAGATCTCACGCCCCTCGTCGAGCGGGTCGCGGATCTCTTAGCCCTTGCACTCTCCAACCTGCAACTGCGCGAGAACCTACGTGAACAGGCCATCCGCGATCCGCTCACTGGCATCTTCAACCGTCGTTATGCCAACGAGGTATTTGGGCCAAAACTGGCCCATGCCCAGCGCCACGGCGAGACCCTGGCGCTTGTGCTGTTTGACATTGACCATTTTAAGCGCATCAACGATACTTTTGGTCATGACGCGGGTGACGCAACGCTACGTGCGGTTGGGGCCATGCTCAATGCCTATGTGCGTGCCGAAGATGTGGCCTGCCGCTTTGGGGGTGAAGAGGTGCTGCTGATTATGAATAACCTCAACAGTACACAGGCGCTGCAACGGGCCAATGAACTGCGCATCCGCCTGAGCGAGTTGATTATTGAATATAATGGAAGCCAACTACCGCCCATCACCGCCTCGCTTGGGGTAGCCCTCTATCCAGAGCATGGCCAGACTCAAGACGATCTGCTCAACATTGCCGATCAGGCGCTCTACCGGGCCAAAGCCGGGGGGCGCAATCAAGTCTTGTTGGCGCAGTTAAATTCAGTAAGTTCGTAGGAGTGCTGAGGTGTTTCATGGACCAGTCCGGTGAGACCCACGATGATCCAGCGGGCGAAACAGCGGCTTTGCAGCAACAACTCGCCGTGCTGCGTCTACGCCTTGAGCAAGTAGAGCAAGAGTCGGCTGAACGCGATCAGCTTGCGGCGACGCTGCGCTTGGCTGAACGACGCTTGCGCTTGATTGCCTCGTTAAGCGGCGATTCGATCTATGAAGTTGCACTACCCAACCAACGCTTCTACATCCATAGCCGTGATACGTATAGTGCTGCGAGTTTGCAGGTTGAACAGTTGGGGCTTGACTATTGGCAAGAGGCCATCCATGAGGAAGATCGCGAGCGGGTACTACAGGCGCGTCAGCGCCTGCTGCACGATGGCACACCTTTTCATGAGGAGTATCGCTTTCGGCTGCCTCATGGCCAGTGGATCCATTTGGTGGATCGCTCCACGCTGCTTGAAATGGAAGATCCGCCCTATCGCTGCCAAATCGGGGTAACGACGGATATTACCGAGCAGGTGCAGCAGAAAGCAGCCCGCAAGGTGCTTGAACGCGAAGTGCAGCAGATGCGCCACCTTGAGAGCCTGATTGCAATGGCTGGTGGAATTTCCCACGACTACAATAATATGCTCATGGCAATTATGGGCAATACCGAGTTGGCGCTTGAATTGGCACCCCAACAACCTCCTTTGCAACGTACACTCCATGCAATCTTCCAAGCGGCACAGCGTGCCGCAGATCTAACCGCGAAGATGTTGGCCTATGCTGGGCCGCAACCACTGGAAGTGCAACCCGTCTCGCTCAATGCCCTCATCCAAGCCCTCCAAGACCTGCTGCGTGCCTCGTTGCCACCAGGGGTGCAGATCACCTACCAGCTTGACCCGCAGTTGCCGCTAATACCCGCTTGTAGCCTCCAACTACGCCAAGTGTTGACCAATCTGATTACGAATGCATTTGAGGCGATGAGTTCCCATGGTGGTGAACTATGTATCACAACAAAGTTGGTTGCATGCACGCAGGACGATCTTGTTGGGCTAATCTTCGGGCATGAACGGCAACCTGGTGCCTATGTGCAACTCAGCATGCGCGATACAGGCCACGGGATTGATCAGGCTACGCTTGAGCGCATCTTTGAACCCTTCTTCAGTACCCGCTTTGTGGGGCGTGGCCTTGGTCTAGCAGTTGTCCATGGGGTTGTGCGTGGACACGGCGGCATGCTCCACGTCGAGAGCCAACCTGGTCAGGGGACAACATGCCACCTTTGGTTGCCTGTCAACCCAACGAGTGCCGCTAAGCCCGCAGCTTCTGTTGTAGATGCAGTGCCAGCATCTCAGCCTCATGCAACTAAACATGTTCTCGTGATTGATGATGATCCCGCTGTGCGCGTTGTGACCGGGCGTATGTTGAGTAAACTTGGCTGTACCATGTGCGAAGCGGCTGACGGCCTCGCCGGTTTGGCTAAACTAGAGGAGCTTGGTGATCAAATAGAGCTTGTCTTAGTTGATCTCACGATGCCCGTGATGAGTGGTGGGGCTGTGGCAGCGGCAGTGCTGGCCCAGCATCCCACGCTGCCGGTCATCCTCATGAGCGGTTACGCTGCTCATGAGGTAACCCGCCAGTACCAACATTTGCCCTTGGCTGGGGTGCTGCAGAAACCCTTCCGCCTTGATGAGTTGCAAGGTGTGTTATACCATGTACGATTGTAGATTGTAGATTGCAGATTATAGATTGCCGAACATGGCGTCTCAATGAGCTTTCGCGTGCTTGATAATGCGGCATGTTCAAGGGTAATTGGCAATAGCGCAAAAACCACGCTGTTGGGGAAGCAGATTTTGTTGCGTACCCCATTACTTTGTCACTCTGAGTACCTCATGGCCCGCAGGCCAGTGGCACGGAGAGAAACAGCGTGAGTGCGCTGCCCCTCCGCTGGCTGAGCTTGTCGA
>NZ_NQWI01000285.1 GCF_002532535.1 Candidatus Viridilinea mediisalina | reverse complement strand
ACATGCGCTTGGTAAAGTCAACATCGCGTTGCGCCTGGATCTCCAGATGGATAAAGATGGTCATCTGTTCACCATTGTGCCATGCAACGCGAATGAGTTTATCTACGCGCAACTTGCCGGTATTGGCTTCGGGGTTGATCTGTTCGAGCTCCTTGTCGCAGAAGATCAGCGGCTGGTGCCAGTCAACCCCCGCAGCGACCTTGGGAAAGAAGAGGTGCAAACAGGCGGGCATGTAGTGTTCCAGGGCGTACTTCCACGCCCCATCAACATCCGCAGCGGTCTGTGCATCCATAGCCACTCCTCACGGTACAACAGTCCCTATAAGATCTACCGCTGGAAGAGGCCAAAAGATACGCTTTTGGGGTACTTTCCCGTAAAACCTGTCTCATCTGAAAGGTGTTGGTTCCAATCCTATGCCCAAACTCCTCCTTCTGCTCATCCTCCTCATTCCCCTCCTCCTGCTCACCACGCCAAGCGCGGCCCAACCCGCTGCGCTTGGCCTCGTCTACAGTACGGATGGTCGCCACTATATGGTTGATCTGAGCCAGCAGCGTAGGGTGCGCGTTGGCCCGGCTCCACCCCGTGGCAGCCAGATGGTGTCAAGTGGTACCTTTGTAGGTATTGTCTTGGGGGATATCAATCCCAGTTCTTTCACGATCCAGCGTTTCCCTGCTGATCCCGATCTCGACCCCGATACGCTGCTTAACAGTTCGGACTTCTACACCCAATTCCCCAATCATGTTGCCCCGCTTGCCTATCAGCACGGCGATGCGCGGCTGGCCTCAATCGTGGTGAGTAGCGATCAAACGAGGCTCCTCTTTGTCGCCTGTCAGGAAGCGAGAGGTGAGGGTGCCCTCTGCGAACCCTTCCAGCTTGATCTGGCTTCACAGCAGGTTACCCAGTTGCCTGGGATGATCTTCAACGATACCCGGGTGTGGCTGCATCCCGCTGGGCAGCGGGCGGTTGATGCATGGGATCTTGCCTGCGCCGGTAACTTTGTCGCTGCCGGGCGCGAGCAGGTGCAGTTGAGTCGTATGCCCACGAGCGTCGTTTGGCTTGCGGATCAGCAGTTTGTCTATAGCCGCTATGTCTGTCAGAGTATCTTTTTTCCGGAGCCAACCGTCGAACCGCGCTACGATCTGGTGCTGGTTGATGCCAATGGCCAAAACGAGCGTGTGCTGATCAGCGGGATGCTGGC
>NZ_NQWI01000002.1:104496-114198 GCF_002532535.1 Candidatus Viridilinea mediisalina | reverse complement strand
AAAAAGCTCTGGGCCGCGCCGCTTGGCTTCGACAGGCTGGTTTCGGCAGGCTCAACCACCGAGCCAGCGGCGCGGTGGTTGAGCCTGTCATCCTTCATCCTTCATCCCTCATCCTTCATCCCTCATCCTTCATCCCTCATCCTTCATCCTTCATCCTTCATCCTTCATCCCTCATCCCTCATCCCTCATAAAGGCAACCAAATCCTATGCACCACGAACTTGCCCCGACGGTTATGGCCCGCTGCGATGAGTTGGCCACCCTGAGTTGTGATGCCCACACGTTGACCCGCCCGGCCTATATGCCCGCTATGCGTGCGGCTCATAACCGGGTCAGTAGTTGGATGCGCGCTGCGGGTATGACGGTCTATGAGGATGCGGCTGGTAATCTGGTTGGTAGCTACCCAGCCAACCGCTCCGCTGCCCGCACCCTGATTATCGGCGCACACCTTGATACGGTGCGTGATGCTGGTCGCTACAATGGTAGCTTGGGGCTGTTGGTGGCCATTGCAGCGGTCGAGGCGCTCCATCGGCAAGAACGGCGCTTGGCTGCGGCGATTGATGTGGTGGCCTTTGCCAATACGGAGGGGCTGCGCTTTGCCCCCGCTTGCACCGGCAGCCTGGCTCTGACGGGCCAATTGCCCAAAGATGCCTTGTATGCCCAAGATGAAACCGGGGTGAGCCTTGAGGCGGCTATCCGTGAGTTTGGTGGCGATCCAGAGCATTTGGCCCAGGATGCCCGCCGCCCGGAAGATCTGCTGGGCTACCTAGAGGTACAGATCGGGCCAACGCTTGAGGCGCAGGGTCAACCCCTTGGGCTCGTGACGGCCATTGCAGGCGCGACCCATGCCCAGCTTACGCTACGCGGCACAGCGGGCCACGCGGGGGCGCTGCCGATGAATTTGCGCCACGATGCGCTCGCTGGTGCCGCCCAGTTGATCCTCGCTGCCGAAAAGATCGCCCAGACGACGCCCGGCCTTGTGGCTACGATTGGGCAACTCGCCCTCCACCCCAACGCGCACAATGTCATCCCTGGGCAGGTGCGCTTGAGCCTTGATCTGCGCCATCCAGACGACGACCTGCGTTTGCAAGCGTTGAATGACCTGCAAGAGCGTGCCATGGCCTTAGCACAACAGCGTGGCCTGCAACTTACGTGGGAAGAAGTTCAGAGCCACCCCGCATGTACCCTTACACCTACATTCTGTGCGCGGCTGCAACAAGCCATTGAGTCTGCCGGGTGTACCCCCGTAGCACTCACAAGTGGGACGCTGCACGATGCAGCGATCCTTGCCACCTTCACCAACAGCGCCATGCTCTTGGTGCCCTCGCGCAGCGGCCTCAGCCATCAGCCCAGCGAGGCGGTTGCGCCGGAAGCTGTGGCTGCTGCCATTGCAGCCGTGGGGCGTTTCTTGGAGTCGTTATAACGTACAATTGTAGATTGTAGATTGTAGATTGTAGATTGCCGAACATGGCGTTCCAATGGGCTTTCGCGTTTTTGATGCTGCGGTATGTTCAAGGGTAGTTGGTATATATTGCGTCGGGTGAAACAATTATGCTCCTTGAGCTTCAGATTAGTGATTTTGCGATCATTGACCGCCTTCACCTCCGGTTGGGTGAGGGCTTCAATGTGTTGACCGGCGAGACCGGGGCGGGCAAGTCTATTATCATTGATGCGCTGGGCACCTTGCGCGGCGAGAAAGCCGATGTGAGCTTTGTCCGCACGGGCTGCCCGCGGGCCCGCATCGAGGGCGTCTTTAGCCTCGATGATTGCCCTACCCTGATTCCGCTGCTGCGCGAGTATGATCTGCTCGAAGATGATGATGGCCAGGTGATTCTGACCCGCGAAATCAGTGCCGAATCGGGCCGTAGCGTCGCCCGCATCAATCGGCGTGCGGTCAATACCAGCCTTTTGCGCGAGATTGGTGGGCAATTGATTGATATTCATGGCCAGCATGAGGGCCAATCGCTCTTTAATGTACGCACCCATCTCGATCTGCTTGACCGCTTTGGCGAACTGCTGCCGCTGCGGGCCAAGGTGTCCGAACAGGTGGTGCGCCTGCGTCACATCCGTGATGAATTGGCCGATCTGCGGCGCAACGAGGCCCGCCGCCAGCAGCGCATTGAGGAACTGAGCTTTCTACTCGAAGATGTCAGCGCCGCCCAACCAAAGCCGAACGAAGAGGCCGAGTTGGCCCGCGAGCGCCAGGTGGTGCAGCATGCCACGCGCATCACTGGGTTAGCCGCCGATGCCTACGCCGATCTCTATGGCGGACGCGAAGAAGGGCGTGGCCCCGTGCGCCCAGTCGTCGAGTTGATGGCTGCGGTTGCAAATGCCCTCGAAGAGTTAGCCCGCCTTGATCCAGCAGCCCAGACCCTGGCCACCACAGCCAATGAGTTGCACTACCAACTCGATGATCTCGCCACCAGCCTACGCGACTACCGGCTAGCCCTTGATGTGGAAGAGGGGCGCATTGATACGATTGAAGATCGCCTGACTGTGCTGCGCGAATTGCAACGCAAGTATGGCGGTAACCTCCAGCAACTGCTGGAACGTGCCGCCAATGCCGAGCACGAGATCGAGCGCCTGAGTAATAGCGCCGTCCATATTGCCGACCTGGAACGCCAAGAAGCTACCGTGCTTGAGGTTTTGGGCACGCTTGCGGGTGAACTCTCGCAGCGCCGCCGCGAGATTGGCGATCAATTGGCGCGGCAGATAGAAGATGCAATGGGCGATCTGGCGATGCCCAATGTGCGCTTCCATGTACGCATGAACCAGAGTCCAGACCCACTGGGGCCGCCGGTGCTCAATGCGGACGGCGCACGTCTAGCATGCGATAAGCACGGCATTGATCAGGTGGAATTCATGATCGCGCCCAACCCAGGCGAACCGCTCAAGCCCCTTGCGAAGGTCGCGTCGGGCGGCGAGAGCGCCCGGCTGCTCTTGGCGCTCAAATCGATCCTCGCCCGCGTAGATGAAGTCGCCACACTGATCTTTGACGAGATTGACGTGGGCGTAGGCGGGCGCGCGGGCCAAGTGGTTGGTCAAAAACTCTGGACTATCACCACCAGCCACCAGGTCATCTGCATCACCCACCTGCCCCAAGTGGCCGCCTTCGCCGATGCCCACTACCACATCAGTAAACTCGTGGAGGCTGAACGGACACGCACCAGCATCAAGCGCCTCGACGAGAACCAACGCATCAGTGAGTTGGCCGCCATGCTCGACGGCACCCCCAGTGAGCATAGTAAAGCCAATGCCCGCGAGATTATCGAACGAGCATTGGCGTGGAAGAACAGAGGAACAGAGGAACAGAGGAACAGAGGAACAGAGGAACAGAGGAACAGAAGAACAGAAGAACGGTAGAACAGACAAACCTCTGGGTGTAGTGGAGGAACAGGGGAGCAGACACACCGCTGGGTGTGTTGGTATGGCGGCGTAGCCGTCATACCACAACACACCCTACATGAACGTAGAGTTAGCGTAGGACTGAGTGGGGAGCGCATAGGGCTGTTTGGGCTGCACCATGGGCTGGCAGGCCTGCGCTTCAGCAACAATGAGCTCAATGTGACTCTGGGAGACAAGGTTCTGCTGTACCAAGAGGATGCCCAAGGGTACCGCGTGGTTCTGAGTACGCAGCCAAGACTGCAACTGAAGCACACCGGCTAGATGGCGTGGCTTGAGCATATGCCGTACAACCAAGTGCTCACCCAAGCGCATCGGCTGGAAGGGGCTTGGATCCACGATGCGATCCATCAATTGCACCGCCAGCATGGTTGCCAACACACGGGTACTAATCATCGCTTGGTTAACCATAAGATCACCAAGCATAAGCACCCGTCCCTCGCTAACAGCCTGCTGCTGCTGTGTAATCACTTTTACCAGTTGGTTGGGACGGATATAGCCATAACCAAGTAGGTAGCTCCCCAAGGGCATGCGCGCCCGCTCGGCGGGCATAGCCCAAGCACGATAAAGCGGCGGTTCCAGATTGAGCGTCTCAGCAAGCATATGGGCAATGCTCGCAAACGTGTCAGGCGTAAGGGAAAGCGAATGGGAACGGTTGGGTGCTGATGGTACACATGCTAGAGTTGCATTCACAGTAGCCCTCCTGTGGCGGTCTTAATGAAGCGCACGTCTGGCCCTTATCACAATGTTAGGATGGGGCCAGACAAGCACACCCTAATACAATCTCAAGGCACACCATGGCCTAGCTGGGATTGAAAACCGACGACAGTGAAGGAATTCTATTGCTGCGCCATAGTTGTTCTGGCTTAAAGTTGCCCTAAGAACAATTGACGGCACGCAGTAATTATACAAAAATAATCTTGCTGTATGGTTAAGATGCTCTATCGTACAATGACGAAGATACCCTAGATCCGGTGCAGAGGCTGGGCATCGTCCTATGCCATCAACTCATCGCGCTGGCGTGCTGCTTCGAGCAGCAGCCCCTCCGGCTCGGCGGCCATCGTGGGCGCAAAGTGTTCGGGCAACTGGCCGACCCGGAAGAGGCCATTCGACCAACTCATGAGCTTGTAGATCGCATCCGGCCCTTCAATCCCTTCACACTTCGCGGCAATAATCATGCCTTCGCTCAGGCAGATGTGGGCATTGGCATCGGTGCGCCACGCCTCGATCTGAACCGAACGACGCTCGTGGCAGAGGGTCTGGATGAGTGCTGCGACACTGATGGTGTTGAAGCTCCCTTGAAGAAACATGGTGTACTCCTTAGGGAAGGATACAGAAATAGGAAATAGGAAATAGGAAATAGGAAATAGGAAATAGGAAATAGGAAAATAGGCGCAACGCTTTTGGCATATGAGTGCCAAACCTTTGCGGCTTTGCGCGAGCTTATGTGCAAGGTATTGCGCCTAGACCGCCTGGTGAGCAGCAGCAATAACGCCGCTCATACTCGCCTTGAGCGTATCGAAGACCCCATAGCCCTTAATGGCGACCGCCTCGAAGGTGGGGTAGCCTTTGATCGGCAGACGCCGCCGGATTTCGGGAATCGAAAGGGTGTTGGGCACATCACGCTTGTTGATCTGCACCACAATCGGGAAGGTCTTCAGATCATAGCCAAGCTCCACGAGGTGACGTTCCATCGAACGCCAAAGCTCCGCATTGTCGTCCATGCGATCTGCTTGGGAATCGACCACAAAGACAACCCCATCAGCGCCTTGCAGAATAAGGCGACGACTTGTATCGTAATACACCTGTCCAGGGACAGTGTAGAGTTTGAATTTGGGCTTCAGATTAGCCACCTGACCGACTTCAAGCTGGAGGAAGTCGAAGAGCAGCGTGCGATCCTGGTGGGTCTTGAGCGAGATAAGTTGGCTACGCAACTTCTGAGGGGTACGGGCATAGATGAACTGCAAGTTGGTGGTCTTGCCACTCATCCCAGCGCCATAGTAGACAATCTTGAGATTGATCTCACCTTGTGACCAGTTGATAAACATGCTTGGCCTCCTACCAAATGTTGTCGATTTGAGCGTTGAAGGATGCTACAAAGTCGTCACTCATAACCAAAGGCGGGGGCGTCATTGCCGCAGTACCAACCACCTCGAGGATGCGTTCGCCGGTGCGCTTCACGGCGAGCCGTGACCAGCCAATCGGCACATCTACAGCGGTAGCAATGAGCAGAACCAGCCCCTCACCCACCCGCGAGACCAAGATTGTCATCTCGTCGTGTTCTTGGATAATCATGTTACAAGCGCGCTTGCCACCAAGCAAGCGAGCGATCTCCATGGTGGCCATCAGGTCGCCTGCGGCCAATGCCGCCAAGCTGACCAGATCAAGTTCGGCCTGCTCGGTCCAACTTGCCAACTCTTGGCCACTGAGATCGCAGAGGAAGGCGCAACGCATATGGGCCTGTTGACTCAATTGCCCTAGCAAGCCGTGAATGGCTGTCAACTGTGAAGCTGAAAGCACGGGTTGTGAACGGTACATCAGGACGCTCCTGTTAACGATGAGCCTGCTACGGAAAGCGCCAAAAAGCGCTCTCCTTAACATTGTAATATCAAAATGGGCGATCATACATAGCAGAAAGGTATGATTCCCGGTCATGTTGTGTGTAGGCTAGGTAGCCCATAGAGCAAACCACCTTCAGTACATGAACATTTGTGCAACGTTCAACTACTTCTGCGCAAGCAGTTTATGCAACTCGGTCAGCGGATCCGGTTTGGGCTCCCAATTCTCATCTGCTGCGGATTGGAGGGGGGCAGTACTAGAGGGGATACGCAGGGAGAAGATGCTGCCATTATCGGGATGGCTGGCGATCCAAATTTCGCCGCCGTGTTCTTCTACCACCGCTTTAGCAAGAGTGAGGCCAAGGCCACGCCCCGACACTGCGGCGCGTTGGGCGCTGGCCCCCCGGTAGAAGGGTTCGCAGACGTACTTGATCTCCTCAGCACTGAGGCCATAGCCGGTATCTTCAATCGTCACCAAGATTTGGCCCGCTTCATGGCGGGCACTGACGCGAATGCGGGCACCACGGGGGCTATACTTACTGGCATTGTCAATCAGGGCATCAAGCACACGAATGAGGGCACTCTCGGAACCAATGACGCGGGGCAGCCCGGGCATGGGGTCAATGCTCACATTCTGACCACGGCGGCCAAATTCGGCGTAGCGTGCCCCAACGACCGCTTCAATCAAGAGGTCGAGGCGAATCGGCAGGTGGCCGGCTTGGGCATTGAGCCGGACTTGGCCAAGTGCCAGCAGATCGCTCACCAATAGGGCCATTTCACTGTTGAGGCGGGCAATCTGGCCCATAATGCGGGCATACTGCTCATTGAGGCCATCGGGCGCAGGCTTGGTGGTAATCAGCCGGTGCAGCTCGCGCAGGGGCGTTTGAATAATGCCTGAGAAGTTATAGAGAAAATTTTCGCTCGCCTCACCTGAAGGGGCAGGGTGCGCACTCGCTGCCGCCGAGGTTGGAGTATGCAGAATAAAAACCCAGAGGGCATCACCGAGGCCATTCACACTCACACTGGTGCTGGTGCCATCGGGCAGGGTAACATTGCCCTGCACACTCCCTTCATTCATCAATGCCTCACTGAAGAGCGGGGCCAAACAAGCGGCACCACTCTCCATGATGGTTTCCTGTTGCTCACTAGGTCCAAGGTTGAGGATGCGCGAAGCGGCTGCGGTGGCACGCATCAAGCGCCCTTGGGCATCCACCAGCACTGCGGCCCCATCCAGGTTATCGAAGAGGGCTGCAACATCCCGGATGAAGCCACTGCTGCTTTGACGCGCCGGGGCAGCGGCGGGGGCCGGGGCAGCAGCGGGGGGCCGAGGCGCGGGGGCAACAGCACGTCGTTTTTGCTGTTGCTGGGCCGCCGAAATGAGGACACCCATACCATTCAGTTGGGCGCGGGCTGCACTGCTGATCGGGCGGGGGCTAGTAAGCAGCAGCAGACCCCAACAGGTGCGTTGCTGCAACAGCGGCACAACCGTCAACGTCTTGCCCGCCGTCCAACTCCGTACCTCTTCCGCGAGCTTATTGTCGGCAACGATACTAGGGCGACCACTCGCCCGCAGATTTTTGATAATATCTTCAGGCAGCGGCAAGGTCGCAGGTGCTTCAGCGCCGATGCTGGCCAAACAGCGGATGTGGGCCTTATCGCCCTCAAGCTGGCCAAGGAGGGCCCGCTCGATCGTGTGGGAACGCAGCACCTGAAGCACTTCAGGCGCATGAAAAAGGCTCGGCAGATCGGGGTAGGCGTTGAATGCTTGGCCCAAGCTAAACCATGCGTGTTCGCTCGGCAGCATGGCGGGCAATGCCGCCTGGTTCAAGGCCGGATCGGCCAGCAGCGCTGCAACCAGCAGCGCAATAAAGGTCTGCTGCGGTTCAACGGCGGCCCGTTCGGGCAACTCAAGCGCCTCATTGCTCAGTTGGATCAGCGTCATCGCCGCGAGATCCACTTGATCAGGATCACTCAGCATGAGACAACGGAAAGCATCCCCTTCCGCATGGGTCAACAACGCAATAGCAGCCTGTTCACCCGCAAGCACCAAAAAGGGATCACTTGCACCCGTCCCTGGAATAATTGCGCCCCCATCGAGATCACTGAGCAAACCACCGAGCAAAAGCAAACTCTGCTGATCATTGGGTCGGCAGGTACGAATATGGTCAGCCACCTGGCGCACCTGCTCATGGCTCAAGAGCGCCCCATCGGTGGGCGGGATACCAAGCAACGGGGGCAATGAAAAGGTGGAGGCTGGATCGCTGGGCATGAATGGTTCCTCCTAGCTAAACTAAACCGAGACCTCAGCGGTAAGCATGCGCTGCATCATCTGAAGCAGGCCAAGCACATCACGCGCAGCATACTGGGGCAGTGCTTGGCCAATGGTTTCGATCAATATATCGTAGCTACGATGCAGCGGTCGATCGGGCAGGCCCTGACTAGCGAACCACTGCTGCATCCAGCGGGTATAGCCCGCTAATGGCTCCGTATTGCGCGTGGCCAGGCTATCAATCGTGTAGGCCATATACCAACTGACCTCCATCATCGTTTCGGGGCTATTGGGTGCGAGCCCTTCGGCAATTAGTCGTTCAGCAACCGCATGCATAATCCCTTGTTGGGCCTGGAGCAGCATGCCACAGGTTTCGTCCTCATAGTTGAGGCTCGAACTCGCACGAAAGAGCAGATTGCGCCCACTCTCAGCCGGGCCGGGGGGCAGATGCTGCTCCATAGCCTGAACAAAGAGCCAGATGACCTGTTGGAGATGGGCCGTACTGAGGCCACGGGCAAGCATACTCTGGCGCAGCACAGGCAGATATTCAGCCATCAGTTCAGGCTTACTGGTGCCTAGTGTATCAACCATATAGGCCACAAAGTACCAGAGGTCATAGAGGAAATTGGCGCGCCCCTCGGCGCCATAGGCTGCCACCCAGTGCCAATGCTGATCAAACGTTGCAGCGGCCACCGTTTCAACCAACTGATTCTGGGCTTCCGCAATGGCTTGGGAGGAGGGATTGGGATAGGCCAACGCATCAAGAGCCTCTTGGATATAGCCCATGATTTCAGGTTGCCAATACTCAGGCACCTTCTGGGTAATTTCATGCCACATATACATGTACAAGGTACGCAAGTGGCCCCCAGAACAGCCAAAGCCAAGGATTTGGTCGCGGCGCCAGCGCGTATGATCCTCAAAAATCATTGGCGAACGATAGCGAATACTCTGGATCAAAATTGAAAGATTACGATCCATATCAAGATTGAGGCGTACCTGAATTTCATCGCCAAAGCGTTGCACCCAAAAAGGGTCGTGCATGGCATGGCCCACCGTCGCTTCAACAATCGCGGCGCGGTGGGTTTCGAGCAGGCGGGCAATCTCAAGGTGCTGCATAGCTTCTCCCTATAAGGAGCCACAGAGAGGGCTTTGGGATGCCCTCGCTGGCCCTCACCCCCTAGATCCTTCGGCAGACTCTGGTTCGACAGGCTCACCAACCGGGCACCGCCTCCCTCACGTTCGTAGTGCCGACGTTAGTCGGCATCCGGGGGTTGTCGGCGACCTCAGCCGACTAACGTCGGCACTACCTAATCTCTCACGTTCGTAGTGCCGACGTTAGTTGGCATCCGGGGGTTGTTGGCGACCTCAGCCGACTAACGTCGGCACTACCTAATCTCTCACGTTCGTAGTGCCGACGTTAGTCGGCATCCGGGGGTTGTTGGCGACCTCAGCCGACTAACGTCGGCACTACCTAT
>NZ_NQWI01000002.1:0-104446 GCF_002532535.1 Candidatus Viridilinea mediisalina | reverse complement strand
GACCTCAGCCGACTAACGTCGGCACTACCTAATCTCTCACGTTCGTAGTGCCGACGTTAGTCGGCATCCGGGGGTTGTTGGCGACCTCAGCCGACTAACGTCGGCACTACCTAATCTCTCACGTTCGTAGTGCCGACGTTAGTCGGCATCCGGGGGTTGTTGGCGACCTCAGCCGACTAACGTCGGCACTACCTATGGCACAAACTGAAACCATCCCTTTGCCTTCTTTTGCGGCTATCGGCCTTTCGCCTATCGGCCTTTCGGCTATTTTAGGAATTGGGCCGCAAGTTGACGTGCGGTGGCACGGAAATCGCCTTCGATGAAGTTGCCCCCCTGCACGCGCACCCGCAGATCGGGGCGCTCGTAGAAGGCCATTCCACCAAAGATAAACATCGGACGAGGCGGTTCGATGCGACTCAGAATCTGGCCAGTCTCGACCAGATTATGGGCCGCTTCAATGGTTGTGGCCGAGAAGCCAAGAATCTGGGGGCGCACCTGGCGTACCAGTGATTCCAACGTAGAGTTGGGCACATTCTGGCCCAGATAGATCACGCGGAAACCGGCCCACTTGAGAAAGAGGGCCACCATGAGTGCGCCGAGTTCGTGCATCTCGGCTTGGGCGCAGCCAACCACTGCAAGGGGGCCGGTGGGCTGATTGAGTTGCATATTGAGCAGATTGTGCAACTTGCCCTCCACAAAGCGACTAGCAAAGTGTTCGGCGGCTACCGAGACTTCGCCGCGATGCCAACCTTCGCCAATCGCCACCTGCACCGGCATAAGCAGTTCGGTACAGAGCGACTCGGAGGGGTAGAGCGCACTCGCCTCTTTCCAAATCTCCTCGGCATTATTGACATCAAAGGCAACCAGGGCGCTCATCATGCGCTTCTGGAGCATGGGGAAGCTGCGGCCAGTGGCGACCGGCAGGCCAGCAGGTTGCACCGGCACAGGGGCTTTGGAGGGCGGAATGGGCTGCGATTCAGCCTGGGGCGCGGCGGCACCACCGGCCCCCATACGCAACCAGGGCGGTAGGCCAAAGGTGGGCGCGGATTGCTGTTGGGCAGGCGGCGGTTGATCCGCAGGCTGTCCAGTCCCAAAGGGGCTATTGAACATGCTTGGAGGCGGATTGAAGCTCTGAGCAGCGGGCGGGGGCGGGGGTGGCGGCGGGGCCGCTTGGGGGGGCGCCTGGGGCGGGGCCTGGGGCGGGGGCGCAGAGGCAAAGGGCGGCGCACTCGGCTGAGGCGGCGGGCTACTCGCCTGGGCACCCGGAGCAGAACTAGCGCCACTCGCCATCCAAGGTGGCATGGTAAAGGTCGGCTCCTGCGCTTGCGGTGGCGGCGGGGGCGCGGCGGCGGGCGGCGGCGGCGCCTCAAAGCCTGTCATGTCCTCCACAAACGCCTCTGTCGGCGTAGGGGGCACAAAGGGTTCCCCATCATCCTCGCCAAACTCAGCGAAAGGCGCATTAGCACTCTCAGCCATCACCGGACTATCCGCCTCAACCTTCTTCTCCAGCAGTGTAGCCAAGCCAACGGTACGGGCCACAGAGGGCGAATCGAGCGCATCGGGTTCAGCCAGACCAACCAGCAGCACGCCCCAGGGCTTTGCACGCACACTAATCGGAATAGCAACCGCCGCACCAGCGCGCCCCAGCATACCATATTCGGGATCGCTACTCACCAAGGGTTGCAAGATCAGATGGCCCTGCTGCAACGCCTGGCCCACCAGCCCCTCCTCAGTGGAGCGGGCGGGCGGCGGAGCACTATTGGCACTCCAAGCGACGGGCACCACCACGCCACCAGCATCACGCAGCAGCATCGCACTCACCGCGCCACAATGCTGGCGGAGCGCCTCCATCGCATGGGCAACCACCTGGTCATATTCCAACTCCGGTTCAGCCAGCAGCGCCTGCATCTCGGGCAATTCAGCAAGACAAGCGACCAATTCGAGGCGTTGAGCTTCCGGGTGGGTACCCAGCGCATAGGCAACCCAGGCCCAATGGGCGTAGTTAGCCACCGGGTTGCGCTGCACCTTTTCGAGCGTCGTCTCGCCCCGGGCCAAATTGAGCAGCAGGCTCGCCCGGCTCACCATGCGCTCATCGGTCGTCAGCACACCCTCAAACTGGTAGCGCCGCACCTTCTCGGTACCACGCTCGGTAATCGCCTGGGTAATCATCGCGGCCCAGAAGACCGGGCTATCAACCACAAAGAACCACTCCTGGCTCAGGGGTGTACCAGCGGGCACCGGCACAAAGGTGACATTGGGTATCGCTGGTGGCTCAACATCAGCCTCGCCATAGACAGTCACACTGCGACAGTGGGGGGCCAACTGGGCAATGCGCCCCTGATGGAGTTGAAAGAGCGAAAAGCGCAACGTGCCCAACGAGACATGGGCATCAACGCCCTGATCTTGGGCCATAATCTCCAATTGGCGTCCAATAATAATGAGGGCATCAGCAGGACGACGCCAGCGGCGCTCTGCCGGAATATGGCTCACCAGCTTCATGAGCGAAGTGCCCGATACACGATCTGGGGGCTTGGCAGGGTTGGTCATAAACGCCTTCTTCAAACATGCTCGAAACTACCGAACCTTAACATTGGCAAGCCGAGCAAGGACAATTCCAGATTAGGTCACCATAACACGGCCAAACAACAACATGGCCTCAACGGTTGTAGGGTACAGCTTTGCAGACTTGGGGTATACTCAACCCACTGTATTATACTACACACAAAACAAGGAGGGTGTCAAATTAGTAAAAATTCAACCTTGTTTAAGGTTATATTAGTGTAATTGGGTACAGGAAAAGAAAATTACATATAATTACAGTTTTTTTGTGAGGTGTGCTAAACGCATTGCCACAGCAGTGAAGTGTAAACCCAAAACCCGGAACTAGCATAATTACCAGATACTGCTGTTTTTTTCAGTTTGGAAGCGCTGGGTAGGGGCACGGCGGCGCCGTGCCCCTACTTACAAAGCAATCCCACGGATTTGCAATATGCAAAAAAAGGAATATACTAAGCTCATGGATAACGCAACAGCCACACACCAGGCCCGCCTCTTCAAGGCACTCATGCATCCGGTGCGCATCCAGATCCTCGAACTGCTCCGTGGGGGTGAGCAGTGTGTTTGCCATCTAGAAGCCTATCTCGATCTACGGCAAGCCTATGTCTCACAGCAACTTGCGGTCTTACGCAAAGCGGGCCTCGTGAGCGACCGCCGCGACGGGCCCAACAGCTACTACCAGATTGCGCGGCCTGAACTATTGCAACTCCTCGACCTCGCTCGGACCATGGTCTGCCCAGAGGGTTCAACCCTCGCCAAGCATAGGGTCACATGCCCATGTCCGCGCTGCAACCCATCACGAGATGAAGCAATCCAAACCCGTATCCTGAAACTGAAGGAGGAGCTACCATGCTAACCATCAAAGTCCTCGGCACTGGTTGTGCCAACTGCACTCGCCTCGAAGAGCGTGTACGCAAAATAGTCAATGATCGGGGGCTCCAAGCTGAGATTGAGAAGGTCACTGATTATGGCCAGATGATGCGCTGGAACATTCTTCGCACCCCCGGCCTCGTCGTTGATGATGTGCTCGTCGTGTCGGGGCGTATGCCAAGCGAGGATGAGATTACGAACTGGCTTGCGAAGTAGCAGGAGGCTGTCTGAAAAGTCTATGAACTGGCGTTGGAGTGCCGGCTTCAGCCGGCTAAAGTCGGCACTCCAACGCGTGCCCACTAGCTTTTCAGGCAGATTCTACCAAGGACATTCAATTTTTACTATATGAGGTACTCTGATGGCACAGACGCTACCAACTCCCACTACCAGCAGTCAACGTGATCAGCGCAGTTGGCTCCTGGTGATCACGGCAACCATCCTCTGGTTGCTTGCCTACAACAATGTCAAGCCGGTGGCCAACTGGATCACTTTTACATTGCTGGGCCTAACACCAGGTACCCGTTTGGGCGAGGCACTCGCCTTCTTTATCTATGATGTACCCAAGATTCTGCTGCTGCTGAGTGGCATGATCTTTCTGATCAGCACGCTTCGTACTTTCATTAGTCCTGAGCGGGTGCGTCAGATACTTGGGGGGAAACGCACCGGCATCGGGAATCTACTCGGCGCTGGGTTGGGCGTCTTGACCCCCTTCTGCTCATGTTCGGCGGTACCGCTCTTTATCGGCTTTGTCAAAGCAGGCGTGCCCTTGGGCATCACCTTCTCCTTTCTGATTGCCGCGCCCATGGTGGATGGAGTGGCCCTAGCGATGCTCTTTGGGCTCTTTGGCTGGCACATAGCGGGCCTCTATCTCGTGGCGGGTATGAGCATTGCGGTTATTGCGGGGATGGTGATTGGGCGGATGAAGATGGAGCGCCATGTTGAAGCCTTTGTCTGGGAGATCCGCATGGATGGCGGGGCGGCTGTTGAGCAACAGCTCACCTGGACACAGCGTTTTGGTGAAGCATGGCAGCAGGTACGCGACATTGTAGGGAAAGTGTGGCCCTATGTGGTACTTGGCATTGCCATTGGGGCCGGTATTCATGGCTATGTGCCCGAAGATGCGCTTGCTGGTGTCTTGGGCAAGGAAGCCTGGTGGTCGGTGCCCGCTGGTGTACTACTCGGTATCCCGCTCTACTCCAATGTAGCCGGGGTCATCCCGGTCGTAGACGCCCTCATGGCCAAAGGGGCCGCCATGGGGACAATGCTCGCCTTTATGATGTCCGTTGTGGCCCTTAGCCTACCTGAGTTGATCATTCTGCGGCGTGTCCTCAAGCCCCGCCTGATCGCTACCTTTGCTGGGATTGTCGCGATGGGGATCATCATGGTTGGGTATCTCTTTAATCTGATGATTTAGGATTACCATCCTAGCATCGGCTGAAGGTTCTTGTATGAATGCACAACCCGCAGGTGTAGCACGAAAGTTGTCGTTGTTGGATCGGTACCTGACGCTCTGGATCTTCGTGGCCATGGCGTTAGGGGTGGCACTAGGCTACTTTTTGCCCCAAGTTGAGGGCATTATCAACCGCTTTCAGGTAGGCACAACCAACATTCCAATTGCCATTGGGTTGATCCTAATGATGTATCCACCCTTTGCCAAGGTGAAGTATGAAGAACTAGGCGGTGTCTTTCGCAATCGCAAAGTGCTTGGGCTTTCGCTGCTCCAGAACTGGGTGATTGGCCCCACCCTCATGTTTGCGCTGGCCATCATCTTCCTGCGCGACTACCCGGAGTACATGGTCGGCCTGATCCTGATCGGCTTGGCCCGCTGCATCGCTATGGTGATTGTCTGGAATGATCTGGCCAAGGGCGACACCGAATATGCCGCTGGCATTGTCGCCTTCAACAGTGTCTTCCAGGTCTTCTTCTACAGCATCTACGCTTGGATCTTTATCACCCTGCTACCACCACTCTTTGGCATTGAAGGAATTGTTGTGCAGATCGGTATTCTCCAAATTGCCGAGAGCGTCTTTATCTACCTAGGCATCCCGATGATCGCAGGCTTTCTGACGCGCTTTGTCTTACTACGAGCCAAAGGGCGTAGCTGGTACGAAGGGAGCTTTGTGCCACGGATTAGCCCATTGACCCTCGTTGCGCTCCTCTTCACGATTGTCCTGATGTTCAGCCTCAAGGGCGATATGATTGTGCAGATTCCGTTCGATGCAGTACGAATCGCCATACCCCTCCTGATCTATTTCGTCGTTATGTTCCTCGTCAGCTTTTGGACGGGGCGGCTGATCAATGCCGACTACAGCAAAACGACCACGCTCGCCTTTACAGCGGCAAGCAACAACTTTGAACTCGCCATCGCCGTCGCCGTTGCTGTCTTCGGCATCGGATCGGGCGTCGCCTTTGCTGCCGTGATCGGCCCCCTCGTGGAAGTCCCCGTCATGATTGCCTTAGTCAATGTTGCCTTCTGGTTCCAACGGCGCTACTTTGCCCACGAAGTGCCCGCCGACCCAGCCATGGCCGCTGCCGCCAGCGAAGCGGGCTGTGAGCCGCCAGGCTCACGGTGATGCTACAGTTTGTTGCATTGATGTTGTGGTACAATCGGTTTAGCTACCGCATATTTACCTATGGCTACTATGCAACAGATGCAGACGACGGTTGGGCGTTGGTGTGAGCGGATTGCTGAGGCGTGTTGGCTTTTGGCGTTGACGATCATTCCGCTCTATTTCAATCTCTATTCGGCGCGCCATTTTGAGCCGGACAAGGCGATTATGCTGCGTTCGCTGGCGTTGGTGGCGTTGGCAGCGGTGGTGATCCGTGCGCTTGACCAATTGATCATGCGTGGTGAACAACCTGCGCGTGCGCCCGATCCTGATGCGCCCGCGCCTCCGCCAGCGTGGCGGCGTATGCTTCAGGTGCCTTTGGCTGTGCCAACGCTGCTCTATATTGGCGTCTTTCTCTTTACGACGATCACCTCGGTGGTGCCGCTTGTGAGCTTTTGGGGTTCGTACCAGCGTATGCAGGGTACCTACACCAATATTTCGTACATTATGTTAGCGTTCGCCATTGTTGCGGTGGTGCAACGGCGCGAACAGGTGGAGCGCATCGTTACGCTGAGTATCCTCACTGCTGTGGCGGTGGCGAGCTATGGGATCATGCAGCACTTGCGCCTCGATCCGCTGCCGTGGCAGGGTGATGTGGTTATCCGCATTGCCTCGACGATGGGCAATGCGATCTTTGTGGCGGCCTACATGATCATGGTGCTGCCCTTTGCGCTCTACCGCATGCTTATTGCCCTAGGAGCAATGCGCAAGGCTCAACCCGCCACCGGGCGCGTTGGCAATGAACTGCTCTGGACACTGGCGCGCGGTTTGCTGCTGGTGGCTGGCTTTACCTTGCTGCTGGCGATGCTCAAGTTTGGCGCGGTTGTACGCACGGTGGACTTCCGCTACTGGTGGGTTTTGCCGGGGGCGATCAGTTGTGCCACGGCGCTCTGGTGGCTGCTCACGACCAACTTTGATCGTCCAGGTTCACGCATTGCGCTCTGGCCGGGCCTGTTGGTCTTGGGCTACATGCTCTTTTTTGGCTTCCAGTTTGCCGCGTCGGCTGATGGCAATGTGCAGATGCTGATCACTGATGGCACCGCAGAGCGGGCGCAGGATTGGTGGGCCTGGTTGCTCGCTGCGGGTCTGGCTACTGCTGCGGGCTATGCGTTGGCGCTGTTGTTGCCGCAGCGTTTGGCCCAAACTACGCGCCTGGGGATGGGCATGGAGGCGGCTGCCGCTGGCGTCGCCACGATAGTCATTCTGGCAGCGATCTTCTTCACCCAAAGCCGTGGGCCTTGGTTGGGCCTTGCGGCGGGTGGTTTTGTCTTTCTTTCGCTGGCGCTGTGGCAAGGCTTGCGCCGTGCGAAGGCGCAAGGCATGGCGCGTGAACGCCGTCTGTTGCAGGGTTTGCTCGGTACGTGGGTTGCCCTCAATCTGGCGGGCGGCGCCTTCCTGATCGCCTTCAATCTCTCTGATGCGCCCTTCTTCGAGGAGTTGCGCGAGGTGCCCTACTTGGGGCGTATGGGCCAATTGCTTGAGGTGGACGATGGAACCGGGCTGGTGCGTGTGCTGATCTGGCGCGGCGATGAGCATGCCGGGGGCTCGGTGGCGTTGATTCAGAGTGATCCCCTGCGCACGCTGATCGGTTGGGGGCCAGAGAGTATGTTTGTGGCCTTCAATCCCTTCTATCCGCCCGCGTTGGCCAATATTGAGGCCCGTGGGGCTTCGCCCGATCGTGCCCACCAGGCGCAGATTGATGAACTGATTACCCGTGGCTTCCTTGGCTTTGCCTCACATATCTTTCTGCTGCTTAGCTTTGGGTTGCTCAGTTGGCGCTTGTTGCACCGCAGTAACGAGTGGCGCTGGCAACTCTTCTTTATTGCCTGTCTGAGTGCGGTGGTGTGCCATATTGTTGAGGGCTTTACTGGGATTCCGATTGTTTCGACCCTCATGATGTTCTGGGTGGTCCTTGGTATAACGGTGGCGGGCGGGGCTTTGGCGGGCCACTACCAGATTATGGGCCAACCAGCGGCAGCAGCGGTAGCGGCAGAACCTCCAGCAGCACCAACAAACGAAGCGCCGCCACGCCAAGGGGCTGTGAAACGCCGGGGTGCGGCGGGGCGCGGCGCGGGGGTACGGCCAGCGGCGCCCCGCAGCTTGCAGAAGACCCCACCAGCAGGTGCTTTCTTGGCCTATGGGCTGGTGGCGTTCGTGGCGTTGATTGGTGTCGTGGTCTTTAATCTCAACCCGATCCGCGCCGATATGCGCTTCCAGCAGGGCCAATCGGCTGCCCAACGCACGCCCCAGTCGGCTGAGACGCTCACCATAGCGCTGACGAGTTACCTCGATACGGTGCGGCTCAACCCGCGTGAGGACTTCTACTACCTCAATCTGGGGCGGGTGCTGATGTCGGCGGCTGAAGTGCTGCGCGCCCAAGGGATCGAGACGATTGCCGCTGTGCCCAACGTGAGCGTTGAGAGCCTCTTGCAGCGTAGCGATCAGAATGAGGTGGTGGCCTTCATTCAGCAGGGTACTCCGGGTATGATGTTGAGCTACGCCGAGGCGGTGCTGCTGCGCGCCCATGCTCTGAATCCATTGAATAAGGATCACTACGCCAACCTGGGCCGCCTGCACACCTACTGGTTCCGCTGGACGAACGACCGCGCCCATTTGGAAGAAGCGGCGGCTTGGTATGCACGGGTAACCCCGATTGCCCCCCAGGATGTCATTCTGCTCAACGAGCGGGCGGCGACCCTGATGGCGCTGGGCGACTATACGCGCAATGCAGGCGAAGAGGAAGCCGCTCAGGGCTACTATGAGCAGGCGGCTGAACTGTTGCAGCAGGCAGCCAGCTTTGATCAACGCTACGCCGATACCTTTGTGCGCTTGGGCGATCTGGCGCGCAACGGCTTGAACGACCTTGACCTCGCGGTAGAGAACTACCTCATTGCGATCAGGCTCTCGCACCAGCCAGTCTCCAACGCCATCGAGAATATCTCTAGCGGGCTGGCCGAACGGCGTGATCTGATCATGCAGTTGCACGAGGTCTATGCAGAACTGAGTGCCACCCGTGAAGCGCAGTTGGCCGAACGGATGGCCAATGATCCAAACTTCAACCCAGCGTCAATGAAGAACGATTTGGCGCTGCTGCATGCGGTGACGGGGTTGCTGGCGGTGCGCGGGGGCGAGACGGCGCTGGCCCTAGAGCCCTACGAACGCGCCTCAGAGCTTGATCCGACCAGTTTCATCTACAGCCGCAACTATGCACTGATTCTGAGTGATACACTGCGGCACGACGCGGCTATCTCGGAAACCCACCGCCTGATTGATGCGCTCCAAGGACTGCCCGATAAAGAGCAGAACATTGCCGAGAGCGAACAGTTGATCAGATACTTTGAGTTTCTTGCAAGCCAATGATTCACATTGCGCTGATCGCGTTATTATCGCTCATCTTCTCCATTGTGGCGACGCCGCTGGCCCGGCGGGCGGCGCTGCGCGTGGGGGTCGTCTCGGTGCCACGGACGCGTGATGTGCATGTGGCCCCCGTGCCGCTCTTGGGGGGCGCGGCAATCTATGCGGGCTTTGTGCTGGCACTGCTCATCCTCGGGGATCGTGAATACATTGTTGAACTTGTCGCCATCCTGGTGGGCGCAACGCTCGTGTCGCTCTTGGGGCTTGCCGATGACCGTTGGGGCTTGCATGCGGGCCTAAAGCTCGGCGGCCAAATCTTGGCCGCGGGGCTGCTCTTTTGGGGCGGAACGCAGGTGCAATTTTTGCCCTATCTCTGGCTCAATCTGGCGGCAACCATCTTGTGGGTGGTGGGGATCACCAACGCGATCAACTTTCTTGACAACATGGATGGGCTTTCGGGCGGTATCGTCAGCATTGCTGCCGCCTTCTTTCTGTTGCTGGCCGCCATGAACGAACCGAGGCAGGTCTTGGTAGGGGCCATGGCCGCCGCGCTGATTGGGGCATGCATCGGGTTTTTGCGCTACAACCTCAATCCAGCCACGATCTTTATGGGCGATACGGGCAGCCTCTTTATTGGCTTCATTCTCGCTGCCATCGCCATAAAGTTGCGCTTTCCAGCCAATACCCCCCTGGTAACTTGGATGGTACCGATCTGCGTCTTAGCGTTGCCCATCTTCGACACATGCTTAGTCGTGGTGGCGCGGCTACGGCGCGGCGTCAACCCCTTTACCACAGCGGGCAAAGACCACCTCTCGCACCGTTTGCACGCCTTGGGCCTGACCAAGCGCGAGGCGGTATTGACCTGCTATTTGCTTGCGGGGGCATGTGGGCTCGTGGGCATCTATTTGACCCAAGCGAGCATTAGGGAGGGCTATGTGGTGGTGGGCGTCATGGCGCTCGCGGGAATGATCGGCATCATCTGGCTGGAGCGGGTCTGTCCTTCGGGGGTGGTACAGAGCCGTTGAAACATACTTGTCTCTCAGTCGCCCAACGGGTATAATGGCTGTGTTGCAGATTGTAGATTGTAGATTGCAGATTGTAGATTGCAGATTGCAGATTGTAGATTGCAGATTGCAGATTGCCAAACATGGCGTCCCAATGAGCGTTAGCGTTCTTGATAATGTGGCATGTTCAAGGGTAATTGGTATAAGATGAGCATGAATGTGAATACTGTTGAAACCCTGCGTTTGATTGCCGAGACGACGCAGACATGCCGACTCTGTGGCTTGCATAGTGGACGTACCCATGCGGTGCCTGGTGAAGGGCCTGCCGAGGCCAAGGTCATGCTGATTGGCGAGGGGCCGGGCTTCCACGAGGATCGCCAGGGACGGCCCTTTGTTGGTGCTTCAGGCCAATTTCTTGATCAGTTGCTGGCCATGGCGGGGCTCCAGCGGGGCGATGTCTTCATCGGCAACGTGATCAAGTGTCGCCCACCGAAAAACCGCGACCCACAGCCCGATGAGATCAAGCTATGCACAGAACACTACCTCTTTCGCCAGATCGAGGCGATTAACCCAGCGGTGATCGTTACCCTTGGGCGTTTTTCAATGAACCTGTTTATGCCCGGTGAGCGAATCATGCGGATCCACGGGCAGCCGCGTCGCATCAACGGGCGGCTCGTGGTGCCCATGCTGCACCCGGCGGCTGCGCTACACCAGCCCCAGAATCGGCCCCTGCTCGAGGCCGATTTTCGCCGCCTGCCTGAATTTCTGGCGCAGGTTGAGGCGGAACGGGCAGCAGCAGCAACCCCTGCGCCACCTGCATCTCAGTCAGAAGCAAAAGATGAGCAGCCGTTGCAGCAATTGAATCTCTTTTGATTGAATTGATCTTAGAAGTTGTCTGAAAAGCTCGTGAGCACGCGCTGGAGTGCCGGCTTTAGCCGGCTGAAGTCGGCACTCCAACACCAGATGATCGACTTTTCAGACAGTCTCTTAGCCCCCCTACGTTCCTCATTTATGAAAGCTTATCGTCTCTCGCCTGCTGGTCAGCGGTTAACCCTCATCCTCTTGGTGGCCGCGTTGCTCATTTGGGCCTTTGCGCTCTGGAGCTTTGCCAGCACCCTACGGATTAGCTACCATCCCCTACAATTCTGGCCAAGCCTGCAGCAGAGCCTCGCAGCAGGCTTGGGGGTGGGTCAGGTTGTACCGGCACTGCTCATGCTCTGCCTGATTGTAGCTACCCCCTTGCTGATCTGGAGCCTGCTTGAAGAGTGGGCTGGGTGCTATACCCCAACAACTGATGGCTTACGCTTTACGTCGCTGCTCGGGATCAGCCTCCTCTACCCTTGGAGTAGCATCAGCGCCATCCGGCGCGCCGATGATGATGCCGATGAACCGCTTGATGAATTGATCTTCAACACCGATCAGAGTAGCCAAATTCAACAACCATTGCTCCGCTTCCTGCATCGTCAAGCCTTTGGCGGAACCCGTCTGCCCATCTATGCGGGCTTGGAAGATCGTGATGCGTTGCTGGATGAAATTCGGCAACGGTTAGAATCATAGATGTGACAGAGGGCCATGACCCTCTAAGAAATACCAACCATAACATGAAAGGAGTGAAGTTCATCCCCGGCCCTGGAAGGTCGGTACGTCGGACTTCAAGTGAAACCTATGGCAAAAAATCGTGTTCGCGTTCTGCCACTCGGCGGCGTTGGCGAGGTCGGACGGAACATGTGGGTTGTCGAGTGTGGCGATGAGATCGTCATTCTCGATTGTGGAGTCATGTTCCCCGATGCCGATATGCTCGGCGTCGATCTGGTGTTGCCCGATATGAGCTACCTGCGCGAGAAGACGAGTAAGATTAAGGGTATCTTACTGACCCATGGCCACGAGGATCATATTGGTGCGGTACCGCACCTGATCGCAGATCTGGGCTTTCCGCCCATTTTTGCCACTGGTCTGACCCACGGGCTCTTAGGCAATAAGCTCAAAGAACACCGCTTGCTCGACAAGGTGAGCCAGGTGGTGATTACCGATAGCGACAGCTTTACGGTTGGTAGCTTTCATGTTGAACCCTTCCACATTGCCCACTCTATTCCCGATGCGGTCGGCTTTGCGATTAGCACCCCGGGTGGCATGGTGGTCTATTTGACCGATTGGAAGTTGGATCACACGCCGGTTGACGGCAAGCCCACCAATTTGCAGAAGATCTCTGAGTTGAGCCAGCGTAAGCCGCTGGTGCTGATTACCGATTGTGTGCGTGTCGAGTCGAAGGGCTATACGCCAAGCGAGGCGACGGTTGGTGAAGCCTTTGATAACATCTTTGCCATCGCGCCTGGGCGCATTATTATGGCTACCTTTGCCTCAAATATCAGCCGAGTGCAACAGGCCATCGATTCCGCCGAAGCCTATGGGCGCAAGGTGCTGCTTGCCGGGCGCAGCATGGAGAACAACTCGCGCATTGCGCTTGAAATGGGCTTCTTACGCGCCGAAGCGGGGACGCTGATCCGGCCCCACGAACTCAACTCCTACCCCGACGACCAGATCGCGGTGGTCTGCACCGGCAGCCAGGGTGAACCAATGGCGGCACTCAACCGCATGGCCAACCGCGACCACCAGCACCTCAAGATTAAACCAGGTGACACGGTGGTGGTCTCGGCGACCCCCATCCCCGGCAATGAGGTGAGTGTCAGCCGCGTGATCAACAACCTCTTCAAGCTAGGGGCCGACGTGATCTATGGCGGCGATGCCCGTGTGCATGTCTCTGGCCACGCAGCTCAAGAGGAACTGAAACTCGTGCTGGCGCTGCTCCGCCCAGAGTTTGTACTGCCCTTCCACGGCGACTACCGCCACATGATTATCTACCGCAAAATGGCCGTTGGCATGGGCATCGGCTATACCAACGAGAATGTCCTCATTCCCGAACCCGGCGGAATCATGGAGTTCGCGCCCGGATTTGGCAAGCAGATCAGCAAAACGCCCGTGGGCTACATCTATGTAGACGGCACCACCGTCGGTGATGTTGGCAACGTTGTGGTGCGTGACCGCCAGATGTTAGCGAAGGATGGCATGCTCATCGTCGTCGTCGGGATTGACATGAGCAACGGATCGCTCGTCTCCGGCCCTGATGTGGTCTCGCGGGGCTTTGTCTATATGCGCCAGAGCCAAGACTTGGTTGAGGCAACCAAAGACACCGTGCGGGCGGCATTGGCTCAGCCCAACGGCGATGCTCTCACCAGTGTGGATAGCGCCTACGTCAACCGCAAGATCAAAGAGGTTGTCAGCGAATTCCTCTACCGCGAGACGCGCCGTCGTCCGATGGTGCTGCCAGTGGTGATGGAGGTGTAGTTGTAGATTGTTGATTGCAGATTGTAGATTGTAGATTGCCGAACATGGCATCTCAATGGGCTTTCGCGTTCTTGATGATGCGGCATGTTCAAGGGTAATTGATGTTACGCCTCTTGTCATACGTTGGGATTAGGCCCAAACCTCGTTTTTGGTTTTGTTTTGGCGACGAAGTCGCCAAAACAAAACCAAAAAGCTATTGAGAGAAGACGTAGCATCCTCCGAAGCTCCAGCATATGACATGGCCGATCTACTTTGCATCAAACCTCACGCTGGGCAATGCGGCGTCGGGTTTGGCTTTATGCCTGCTCTGGACACCCCAAGAGCGGGTGGTGCCTGCGCTCGATCCGATGAGCTACGCGCTGGTGGGTAATCTCTACTCGCGTGATGGGGTCAGCTTTCTGGTACGCAATCTGCTGGCGCAACCATGGATTACCGATCTGCTGCTCTGTGGCAAGGATCTGACGGGGAGCGGTGGGGCGCTGGTAGCATTCCTGCGTGATGGCCTTGATGAACACGGGCGCATCAAGGGCGATGGGACGCGGCTGCACCCAGAGATTAGCACGACGGCACTTGAGTTGTTGCGCCGCTCGGTGCGGCTGCACGACTACCGGGGGCGAACGCGGGGCAGTGACGTGGCTGTGTTGGTAGCGCAGCATCGCTGTGCGGCCCGCGCTTGGGCCACAGCGCCGCTGATCTTCCCCTACCATGAACCAGAGAGCAGCACGCTGCCGAGTGCGCCCATGGGTGTGCTGGTGCGTGCGCCTACCATCCGCACAGCCTACCTGCAGATCATCTGGCATGTGCTGCACTACGGGCAACGCAGTGCCACCCAACAGAGTAGCGACCAGCGCGAGGTGCTGGACCTGCTCACGGTGGTGAGTGACGAGCCTGACGATCCAGCGCAATGCTCCTACGCCGACTGGATGCCCTTCAGCCGCGCAAGCCTGGGCGAACGGCAAGCCGATGGGCGCTACAGTGGCTATTTGGGGCAACTACTGCATGCCGACGGCAGCGCGGGGCTGAGTTATACCTATGGTGCGCGCCTGCGCGCCTTTGGCGGTGACCTCGACCAGATCGCGGCCATGGCCAAGGAGTTAGAGGCGGCACGGGCGAGTCGGCGCGCCGTTGCGGTACTCTGGGCACCTGAAGAAGATGCAATCAGCAGCAACCCGCCCTGTCTCAACGTGATCCAAGCGCGCATCCGCGACGAACGCTTGCACCTCACAGCCTACTTTCGCTCCCATGACATCTACCGGGCCTGGGCCAACAATGCCTACGGGCTACGTGCCCTCCAGAGCGAATTGGCGCGGATGGTAGCGAGTGACGTAGGCGAACTCGCTATCCTCTCACACTCAGCGCACATCTACGCACACGACTGGGCTGCGGCTGAGGCATTGATCACGCAGCAGCTACGCCCCAGCGATGCCCGGCTACAACGTGATGCGCGTGGTGCCTTCGTGATTCTCCTCGAACCGCCAGAGATCGTGGTGCGCCACTACAGCCCTTGTGGTGAACACCTCCAGAGCCTGCGCGGTCATTCCGCACGCGAACTAGGGCGCAAGCTGGCCCCCTATGTTGGCGAGATCGGCCATGCGCTCTACTTGGGCCAAGAGTTGCAGAAAGCCGAACTAGCCCTACAGCTCGGACGGGCGGAGGCATACCACCAGGATCAACCTTTGGAAGCAGGGTAGCAACGAACTATCCCTTTGAAAAAAAGTAAGGCAAACCCATGCCCATTAAAGCCGATCACTGGATCCGCAGAATGGCCCGCGAACACGGCATGATCGAACCATTTGTAGATGAACAGATGCGCGACGGCGTGATCTCCTATGGGCTCACGTCATATGGCTACGATATGCGTGTAGCCGATGAATTCAAAGTTTTTACCAATGTCTGGAACGTGGTAGTTGATCCAAAGAACTTCGATCCCCGTTCTTTTGTTGATATGAAGGTTGATCATATTGACATTCCCCCCAACTCTTTTGCCTTAGCCCGTTCAGTTGAGCGTTTTCGGATACCCAGAAATGTCAGTTGCATTGTGATTGGCAAATCAACCTATGCGCGTGTGGGTATTATCATCAATGTGACCCCACTTGAACCTGAATGGACCGGGTTTGTGACGATTGAGATCAGCAACACGACCCCACTTCCCGCACGCATCTACGCCAACGAAGGCATTGGTCAGGTACTCTTTTTGGAGAGTGACGAAGCGTGTGAGGTTTCGTACGCGGACAAAAAGGGCAAATACCAAGGCCAGCAGGGGATTGTCTTGCCACGAATTGATCGGGAGCGGTGAGGCTGGAGTAGCGCCCCCGCACCCCCACCGGAGGCGACTCCGCAACACTATGCTATAATGGCCCCGTCCATTTGTACCTATGCAAACTACATACCGTCGCGGTATCCCGAAAGCCCGGATGCGAGGGTGTAAAGGTGGAAGCTGGTGTGAGTCCAGCGCTGTGCCGCAACTGTAACTGGTAAACCCGTATTACCAGAAGCCAGGATACCTACCGCGACGTGTCTGTTCAGTACCTTCTCGAGCTAAGGAGGCAGAACATGATCCGTGGCCCTTGATCACTAGGCAGTGCTGGGCAACCTGATCGCTGTTACACCCCGCTTCGCGTGAGAAGTTGGGGTTTTTTGTTTTGGTATGACTGCCATACTCCCCAAACTTCTCTGTGTTCTCTGTGCCTCTGTGGTGCATATCTCTGTATCTCTTCAACACTCGCTCGCTATAGGAGACTCAATCTATGTCCATTCGCCATCCCCTGTTCCGTTCGCTTGGCTCTTTGCTGTTGGTGGTTCTCGTGGTGAGCCTTTGGTTTGCGCCGGTGGCGGCGCAAGCGCCGGTGGTTGCCGATGAGCAGCCTTGGGGCCAGAGTTTTCCCTTCTACCAAGATGAGGCGATTGGCCCGGCAATTGCCTATCTGCGTACCCAGCAGCTTGCCAATGGTGGCATCGATTCGTTTGGTTTTGGTGGGGCCGATATGAGTGGCACCAGTCGTCTGCTGCTGGCGCTCAATGCGGTTGGCCATCCAGCAGCCCACTTTCGCCACGCTGAGGGCAAGGGTCTGCTCGATTTTCTGGCTGATGGGCTAGAGAACTATATCTATGCTGAGGGCAATGTGGATGCCGCCAACCTGTTTCCCGGACGCACGGGCCTGGTTTTGGCTGGCGTGGCCGCTGCGGGGGTGAATCCGCAGGCCTTCGCAGGGCACGATCTGGTTGCAGCGCTCAATCAGAGCTACAAGCCCGCCGAGGGCACCTATAGCACGGAGGCAACTGAAGAGTTTGCCAGCGGCAGTGCCAATCCGGTCAACCAGAGCCTGGCAATCTTTGGCCTCGTTGCCGCAGGCCAGCCCATCCCTGAAGCAGCGACCCAATGGCTGATTGAGCAGCAGATGGAGAATGGGAGTTGGGTCAATAGCGTTGATACCACTGGCTACGCGCTACTTGCGCTGCTGGGTAGTGGCAATCTGGCCCCAACCGCTGCGCCGATCCAGCAGGCTGTGGCTTTCTTGCGCGAGCGCCAAGATCGTGAGACGGCCCTCTGGGGCGTTGGCGGCGGCGGCGAGCCAGCCAATAGCACAGGTTGGAGTATCAACGCCTTGGCGACCTATGGCTACACCCCCATCGAGAGCACCTGGGCTACGGGTGGCACCGATCCGCGCACGGCGCTGCGGGGCTTGCAGCAGGAGAATGGGGCGATTGCGGCGACTTTCGTCAATGCCTTCTCGACGATTGAGGCGCTCTTTGGGCTGACTGATCAGCCGCTCTTTATGACCCCGATTGTCCGTGCGGAGCGCACCCTGGCCTACCTCAAGGCGCAGCAGAATGATGATGGAGGCTGGCCTGGCTTTGGTGCTGATTCGGATGTGGGCGCTACCCTCGATAACATATTCGCCTTTGCAGCGGCTGGCTACCACCCCGCTGAAATCAAGAGTGCGACCGCACAGAGCCCGCTCGCTTTTCTCGCTACCGAAACCTTGACCTACACCCGCGATCTGAATGGCACCATCTTTCCTGCCCGGATCGGCAAGCTGATTGTTGGCCTCGTGGCTGCTGGGGCTGATCCGCGTGATTTTGCTGAGACTGATCTGGTTGCCGAACTAGGCGACACCCTGCAAGCGACAGGGGCCTACAGCAGCACCGCTGCGCAAGGCTGGAACTCCGGCGCAGCCGGGGTGGTAGCGCAATCCTTCGCCATCCTTGGGCTGATCGCCGCTGGTGCAGAGGTACCCCCAGAAGCCCTTACGTTCCTGAGCGGTCTCCAGAATGAGGAGGGCAGTTGGGGCAGCATTGATGAAACTGGGCTTGTGTTGCAAGCTCTGGTTGCCGCTGGTATGCCGCAAGATCATGAGGTCATTACCAACGCGGTACGCTTCCTACACACCAGCCAAGCCCCCTATGGTGGATGGGAGAGCTTCGGGGATTTTAGTGTCAACTCAACTGCCTACGCGATTCAGGGGCTGCTGGCTGCCGGAGTAGACCTCAACAGCGCCGAGTGGCTCAGGAATGGCCGCTCGCCTGTGGGCAGCCTAGCGAGCTACCAGAAGAGTGACGGCCCCTTTGTCTTCAACTGGCATGTGAATGTTGAGGACTTATTCAACCCGGCGGCTGACGACCTCTTTTCCACGCAGCAGGCCCTTCCGGCGCTGCTTGGGGCCTTCTATCCCTACCACATCGAGGAGGCGGTCGAGCTACGCACTAGCTTCACTCCGCTCCAGCGCGGCCCCGATCCGGATCGCCTGGTGGCTGGGCAACCAGTGATCAGCCTCAACGACGAGCGCACCAGCGCCAGCATCAGCGTGCCCTTCGGCAGCGACCTCGACGGCAACGGGCAACTGACGTTGGCATGGAGCATTGTTGGGGACACAAGCCAACCCGCTGCTACCACAACCATTACGCCCACACGCGGCACTGGCGTCTTTACGGCCACGCTTGATCTGAGCGCCAATCCCCTTGGTGCTGCTGAGACGCTTGTGCTTGCGGCTACCTTCAGCGACGAAATGAGCGGCGTACAGCATGGTGGCACGCTCAGCAACGAGCCGGTTGTAGTTGAAGCGCGGCTTGAACCGCAGCGGTTTATGGTCTACTTGCCCTTGGTGGTACGCTAGTATTTTCTCCTCTTTCGCTTGCGTGTTGGCGGCTTCGCCGCCAACACGCAAGCAAAAGATTCTTCAGTGTTGACCGAATGTAATAAAGCAGGAAATATCTTTTCATAGGCTTCATGGCACATGTGAGGGTGTCTCTATCTGTGGCATGATCATATTACAAAGGTTTAACGAGTAAGTGGAGACACAATGCAACACATGCTTGAGGTAAAAGATCTATTCTTTCAGTATCCGGGCGCGTCACAGCCATCAGTGCAGGGCGTGAGTTTTGCGATTCGCAAGGGCGAGATATTTGGATTGCTCGGGCCAAATGGTGCTGGCAAGAGTACAACGATTAGCATGTTGTCCTGTCTGATGCCGCCAGGCGGCGGCACGGTGCAGATTGCAGGCCACGATGTAGTGCAACATGCACACGAGGTTAAGCAGCGTATTGGGCTGATCCCCCAGGAATTGGCGCTCTATCCGGCCCTATCAGCACATGATAATCTGCGTTATTTCGGTGGTATCTATGGGCTGCGTGGGCGTATGCTGCGCCAGCGAGTCACAGAGGCGCTGGCTATGGTTGGCCTGTCCAATCGTACACACGATAAGGTTAACACCTTCTCTGGTGGCATGAAGCGCCGGGTTAATATTGCCGCAGGGCTGCTGCATCGCCCTGAAATACTCTTTCTTGATGAGCCAACGGTCGGTGTAGATCCACAGTCGCGCAATTTTATTTTTGACAATGTGGAAGCACTGAACCGTGAAGGTATGACAATTGTGTATACGACCCACTACATGGAGGAAGTCGAGCGTCTCTGTCAGCGTATTGCGATTGTAGATCAGGGTAAACTGATTGCTCTTGATACTCCACGAGCGCTGATTGAGGCCCTCGGTGGTGGGGTGGTGATGCTCAATGTGCCTGAAGGAACACCAGAATCACTTGATGCAACCTTACGTACCTGCCCAGGCGTCCTTGAGGTGCGACGCATTGATGGACGCATTGCCCTAAATACCCAGGCTGTCTCTCAAGCCTTGACTGGTGCCCTTGCTGCGCTGGAAGCTGCAGGGGTTGCGCTCAATGGATTGCAGGTGCTTGAGCCGAACCTTGAGACGGTTTTTCTCGAACTAACTGGACGTAGCCTGCGTGATTAAGGATTCCCGTACACTAAGGGAGGGGTTCGGGGAGGGCTTCGCCCTGCCCGAAACCCCTCCCACGATCCTGGAGGTTCCAGAAACATTATCTGAAAGACTATATAGGCAATAGCGCAAAAGTAACGCTGTGAATACGCCATCCTGGGTGTGCGGGCCAAAGGCCCGCGCACCCAGACAGCGCTCCTTTTGCGCTATTGCCTATATTGCTTTAGGGAGGACACATCATGCTTAATCAAATCCTTGCAACTACGATCAAAGATCTCAAGCTTATGCGGAATGATTTGAGTGCATTGGTATTATTGTTTATGATGCCTTTGGTCTTTATTTTGCTGATGTCACTTGCGCTGGCTAATCTTTTTGATGGAGGTGAGGGCTCGCCGGTAACAATCATGCTGGTGAATGAAGACCAAGGTGCCATTGGCGCACAGGTGTTTGCCGACCTTAAGCATGCGGATGGCTTCACGATGATGACCACCTGGGAAGATGAGCCGCTGACCCGGGCGCAGGCAGAGGCATTGATTATTGACCGGTCGCAACCAATCGCAGTGGTCATTCCTGCGGGTTTTTCAGAGGCCGTCAGTGCAGCAGTCTTCGGCGAAAGTAGCAATGCTCCTAGTGGAGAGATCATCTTAATGAGCGATCCTGCGCTGCCCATCCAGGTTTTGGGGCCAGTACAGGGTGCAATGAGTGGTTTGAGTCAGCAGGCTGCCAGCCAGGCGATTGCCCCCCAGGGCATGGCGTTGCTCCTAGATACTATTGAGCAGCAGGGAGGCTCGATTCCAGGTGAGGCTCGTGAACATTCGTTGGAGGTTATCACTGAGGGCAATGCGAGCGATGGTCCGCTTGTGAGCCTGAATATCCAATCGCCAGCGGGCATGCAAACAGTGCGCCGCCCGAATGCAGTCGAACAGAATGTTCCAGGCTATACGCTCTTCGGGGTCTTTTTCATCACCCAGATGCTCGCAGGCAGCATGATGGAAGAGCAGCGTAGTGGTACGTTCCGGCGCTTACTGACCGCACCAGTGCCACGCTGGGCTTTGCTGCTTGGCAAACTGCTGGCCTTCTTTCTAATTAATCTGATCCAGATTGTGCTTATGTTTGCTGTAGGCATCTTTGTACTGCCACTCTTTGGGGCACCAGCCCTTGGCCTCGGCGAACACCCCTTGGCGCTTATCCCCGTGGCGATTGCCGTCTCGCTGTCCGCCAATGGTCTCGGTTTACTCATCGCAGCCCTGTCACGCACAGCGGAACAGGCCAACGGCATGGCGTTGCTCTTTATCTTGCCAATGGCCGTACTCGGCGGCGTTATGGCACCACGCTTCATCATGCCCCCTGCACTCCAGACGATTGGTCTCGCCTCTCCGCACACCTGGGCACTCCAGGGCTTTCAGGATGTCATTATGCGTGGCGCCAACTTCTCTGGGATCATGCTAGAGACAACCGTGCTGCTGCTCTTCGCGTTTGTCTTCTTCAGTCTGGCGCTCTGGCGGCTACGCTGGGTTTAAGGGAAGCGGATGTTGTTGATTGCCCCGTTGCTTGGCCACCCTGAGCGAAGGTTCGTAGGAACGTTCCTGTTTGTGCCGTAGGTAGTGCCGACTTATGGTCTTCCAGAAATTAATCCGGTGTCGCGGCACGGACTAGACCTGATAGATATGCCAGATCTGCGAGGTCTGGTTAGCGGATTATTTACTGGAAGACCATTAGTCGGCTCCCAGTGTTGCCAAAGACCTCAGCCGACTAAAGTCGGCACTACGATGCCTGCGAATATGTACTGTTCAGCATGACAGGCTGCTGGGGTACGTAACAATTTCTGCTTCCCTAAGTGGACGGTACGTGTATCCTTAACCTTCTGAAATTTGAGCACCATGAAACCCTCCCTGCTCCCCCTCATCCTTTTGTTGCTCACCGTGCTGGGGGCCAGCCTGCTGGTGCCAGTGCATGCCGAAGCGCCCCGGCACCAAGCGGGTCTGGTGGTGCGCCTCAATGCCGCTGAGGTGATCACGCGCTGTGTGAGCTTTCACGAAGCACAGATCAGCGGCGCAACCCTGCTCCAACGCTCTGGATTGGAACTTGAGGTACTAGAGAGTCCCGGCATGGGCCTCTTTGTCTGCGGCATTGCGGGCGTCGGTTGCGCGGTAAGCAACTGCATGTGCGCCTACCCCGAAGCCACCTGGGGCTACTGGTTACGTCAAGAAAGCGGCTGGCGCTCATCGCCTGTAGGCGCGAGTGGCCGCACCGTGCGCCCCGGCGACGTGGATGGCTGGGTCTGGGGCCGCCCCAATGGGAGCAGCGCTGGCCCCCTGCCCGACGTGAGCTTTGGGCAGATCTGCGCACCAGAGGAAGCCGAAGCCCAGTGGCGTGTTTGGTTGCCGTTGGTGAGGCGGTAGGCAGTAGGCAGTAGGCAGTAGGCAGTTTAGGGAAAGTGAGTGCGCCGCACCCCTCCGCTGGCTTCGACAAGCTCAGCCAGCGGAGGGGTGCGGCGCGGCGGTGCGGTGGCTTCGAATTCCTGCTTCCTACTTCCTGCTTCCTACTTCCTGCTTCCTAACCTACTGCCCCATCCCTTCCCAATACTGCTCCGCTGAACCATTAAAGTAGACATGCACCACTTGGTTGGCGGTGATCTGCTGTACCGCATCCCAGACTTCATTGTCATTAGGGCTATGCACAACGAGCATGGCTTGTTCAGGGGCGTATTCGTCCTCACCCGGGGGAATGACTAAGGCGAGCCATTCACCCGGATGGCGGGCTTCAATGGTGGCAATCAGTTCAATGTGGCCTTTTTCAAGCATAGCGCTATAGGGGCAGCCGCAGCTACAATTGGTGCCGCAGCTTCCCTCTATCTCCTTCACCGAATCACCTCCACCCCCCCCATATACGGGCGTAGCACCTCCGGCACCAGAATGCTGCCATCGGCTTGCTGGTAGTTCTCCATGATTGCAATAATCGTGCGCGGCAGCCCCAGGCCGGAGCCATTGAGCGTATGCAGGAACTCGGGTTTGGCTCCAGGTTCAGGGCGGTAGCGCAGATTGGCACGGCGCGCTTGGAAGGCTTCTACGTTGGAACAGGAACTGACCTCAAGCCATTCGCCCTGACCAGGGGCCCACACTTCAATATCGTAGGTCTTGGCGGAACCAAAGCCAATGTCGCCGGTGCAGAGCAGCTTGGTACGGAAGGGCAACCCAAGTAGCCGGGCGCACTCCTCGGCATCGCTCCGCAGTTTCTCGAGGGCCGCATAGCTGCGCTCCGGCGTCTCGAACATATACATCTCGACCTTATCAAACTGGTGGCCACGCTTAATGCCGCGCACATCGCGCCCGGCGCTCAACTGCTCCTTGCGGAAACAGGGCGTATAGGCAACGTGATAGATGGGCAGTTGATCGGCATTGAGAATATCGTCACTATAGAGGCTAGTCAGGGGCACCTCAGCCGTCGGCACCAGCCAGAGGCCCGACTCCTCATCACGGTAGAGATTATCACGGAACTTGGGCAACTGGCCGGAGGCCCAGAGCACCTGCTCCTTCACCACAAAGGGCGTATAGACCTCGGTATAGCCTTGGCGCAAATGAAGGTCGAGCAGCCACTGGATGGTGGCGCGCTGGAGGCGGGCGCCGAGGCCACGCAGCACATAGAAGCGCGAGCCCGCCAGTTTCACCCCCTGCTCAAAATGGATCATGCCCAACTGCTCGGCCAATTCCCAATGAGGCTGCGCCGCAAAGGACAGGGTTCGCTCCTCACCCTCCTGGTAGATCACCGGATTGGCGCTATCATCGGCACCATCGGGCACATCGGGGTGGGGCAGATTGCGTAATTCAAGCATGGCATTGCGCTGGCCTTCTTCAATTGCCGCGACATCCTTATCGAGAGCAGCAATCTCAGCACCAACCGCCCGCATCGCGGCAATTTGAGCCTCACGCTCTGGGCCTGGTGCCATCTTACTAATCGCCTTTGAGACCGCATTGCGTTGCGCCTTCAGATCCTCAACCTTACGCAACTGCTGGCGACGGGCCTCATCAAAGGCCAACACCTGATCCACCAGTGCAGGTTCAACGGCAAAACGGGCCAACTGCTGCTTCACATAGTCAGGTTGTTCACGAATAAGCTTAAGATCGAGCACAGCGCAACGCCTTTCTATCAACGTCCAAGATGTTTAATGGCTTGCAGCAACTCAAAGACCGAAGCCTGATCACCGGCATCACCAAGTGAGCGAAAGAGGCGCGTCACCTGCTCCCGCTGCTCAGGATCGGCAATCCGATAGGCAGCCAAATAGATTTCATCGTCCTCGCGTACAAAGTAGGTAGACGCCGGTGTCCCACCATTCGCCAGAGCGCGCCTAATTGCCTGCTTGAGCAGCGGGTGGGAGACGGGAATCAGATCTTCATCAGGAGCGCCAGCAGGCAAATGAGGCTCAGTGGGGGCATCAAGCAACGGCTCGCCCCAACTGGAAGCTTGGTGCGCCTGGCGTTCAACATCTTCAACCCGTGGCCCGTGTTGGTCAAAATCACCCCAGGCGCGATTGAGCATCCAGACCACAAGGCTCAACAGGACGATGCCAAAACCCATGATGTAGAAGAAGAGCGTCCAGTCCATAGATTATAGTTCGTAGCTATGTTACCGTTTGCGAGGATGCGAGGATGCGAGGATGCGAAGCCCGCGCCGCTTCGCCTCACGCATCCTCGCCTCGCAAGATGGTAAAGCGAGCGTCCGCATCAATGCCTACAATAAACTATACCCCCAGCCCACGGGCGCGCCATTGTGGTAGGGCATGACCCCGTGGAACTGACGGGGATCGTCATTGAAGATCAGCGGCAAAAAGAGTTTATCGCCGGGCCAGATGGGCAGTTCACCGGCCAGGAGTTGCGCTATTGCCACCCATTCCAAGCGCCCCTCTTCATTCTGTGCTGGCGCTTGGCCAGCAAAGCGGCGAATGAGAAAGAGGAAACCAAACCAATCTTCGCCATGCTTGCCAAAGCCGGGCCAACTCACCGTTCCGCGCAGACTCACATCGAGCGCCTCAAGCTGCGCCTCCTCGCGCAACTCCCGCCGCATGCCCGCCACCACATCCTCATTGGGTTCAAGTTTCCCACCTAAACCATTGTACTTCCCCAAATGCTGATCGCCCGGACGGGCATTGCGATGCACGAGCAAGACTCGCTGGCCATCGGGTGAAAGCACATAGCCTAAGGTAGCCATGATCGGCGTGTAGGGCACACAAGGCTCCTTTACCACTCACCACAGAGCCCCCGTTCGCCCCGCACATACTCGGCGATACGACGGCGACTCCCAAGTTCTAGGTTGGTGGGCAGATCATACACGAGAAAGAAGCGCGCATCAACAATCTCAAGATCTGCCACAGGCGGTCGCGCCGGGCCCAAAGGGTTCAGCACCAACACCGTGATATAGTTGGTCAGCCCACCGCCATAGGCATAGAAGAGACCGTGCAGATAGCCTGGTTCACTCAGACACCCGGCCTCTTCTTGAACTTCGCGGATCGAGGTGAGCATGGGGCTTTCGCCGCGTTCCACGCCGCCGCCGGGGAGCGCCCAAGGCAGTTGGCCACCGCGATGGCGCACCAAGAGAATCGTATTCTCTTGGGGCACCAAGACGCGCACCCCCAACTCAACTGGGCGCATAAGCATACGCTGCAAGCGCCGGAAGCTCAGGTAGGAATTGTAGGTCAGCGTGAGCAACGTCTCACGCAAACCTGTGGCAACGATACTCATACCACTAGGGCGCATCACAAGCCTTCAGGCTCAGGCACACTCACCAACTCATCAGCAGGCACCACAACCTTGATCTGCTCATTTGCTTCCGCCTCCATCTGCAAGGACTCAATCCATGGGATGAAGGTGGTGGCAAAAGCCTGCTGCCCGGCCATAGACTGCAACAAGCCGGGGTCATCAAGCGGACGCAGTTCGGGCGCATCAAGCAATTCGATGATATGGAAGCCATAGAGCGTCTCGACCAAGCGTAGCTCGCCTACCTCCATGCTAAAGACCGCTTCCTCGAAGGGTTCAACAAAGAGGCCACGAGGGGCCCAACCCAAATCGCCCCCAGCCATCCCCGAACCTGGGTCGTCGGAATATTCCTGGGCTAAGGCAGCAAAATCGGCCCCATTCTCAAGCTGGCGCAGCAAATCTTCAGCTTGCGCCTGCAACGCAGCATCATCGCTATCCTCATCATCCTCATCGCGGGCCAGCAGAATATGGCGGGCACGGGCCTGCTCCACCGTCGTATACTTCATGATCATGCGTTCAATGATCTGATCACGCTCCAACAAGCGCCGCAAATTGGCCACATCGCCCACTTCAATCTCATCCAGGAACATGCGGAACGTGTCATCATCACCGCCCGCCTGGCTCAGTTTAATCTGCTCAATCTGCTGCTCCACAACATCCTGATCCGCCATAATGCCCTCAGCCGCAGCGGTCTGGATCAGCAACTCAATCTGGATCAATTGGTTCAGCAGTTCTGTCGGATCAGCCCCCGGCATATAGAGGCGCACAAAATCACCGCGTAGAACCGTGCCGTCACCAACTTCAGCAATCACCTCGGTGCTGCTATAGACCCCCACAGCCGCCGGCAGCAACTGCGGATTAAACTGATCATCGGCATCAAACAGTTCACCCAAATCAAGCTCAGGCGCACTTGGCGCTTCCGGTTGGGGCACAGGTTGGGGCGGAGGGGCGGGAACCAAAAAGGCCAAACTGGTGCCAACGAGCGCCAGCACCAAGATAGCAATTATGACAATCACCAAGCGTGGGCGCGAACGCCCCGTCGGTTCAGCCTCTTCATCAGCATACTTCCCATCATCAACATCATCCTGATGGGTTGACGGCTGATCATCGAAGCCTGTCTTGGCTTCTTTCTCCTCATCAAATTTGTCGAACTGATTATCCTTGTCGGTCACAGAAAAACTCCTCACTATCAGTTATAACCTAGAGTCAGCGAGCATCTTTACCTTTGGCATGCTACCACACTTTGAGGCTAGGGGAGGTTTCTGAGAGGCTGTCTGAAAAGTCTATGAACTGGCGTTGGAGTGCCGGCTTTAGCCGGCTAAAGCCGGCACTCCAACGCGTGCCCACTAGCTTTTCAGACAGTTTCAGAAACGGCCTTTCAGCCAGAAACATCCCTAACAACTCTTTTGGGGGAGGCGCAGCCTCCTCAAAGCCCCCACCGGGGGCTAACGTAATGCGTCACGCCAATAGGCCAGAAGCTCATCTACAATCTCTGACATTCCAATGGTAGGTTCCCAACCTGTCGCAGCACGCAGCTTCCGATTGTCGCCCAGCAGAATCGGCTCGTCGCTAGGGCGCAGGCGAGCCGGGTCTACCCGCACCTCCACAGGCACGCGCCCACGCGCCAAGACAAGCTGCACAATCTCGCCGATGCGGGTCGCCTGTCCCGCGCAGAGGTTGTAGACTTCGCCGGGCTGCGCGTGTTCACTGAGCAGCCAGAGGGCGCGGGCTACATCACGGGTATGGGTAAAATCGCGCTGGGGCTCTAGGTTGCCCACGTAGAGGATAGGTTCTTGCTGGCCCAACTCAATCGCTGCCATCTGTTGGCAGAAGGTCTGGATGGAGCAGCGGTCGCCCTGGCGTGGGCCAACATGGTTGAATGAGCGCGTCACAAAGACGTGGAGGCCAAAATTGTCGTGGTACTGCAAGCCACTCAGTTCAGCGGCTACCTTACTAACCCCATAGGGACTAGCGGGGCGCATGGGATGGGTTTCGCTAATTGGCACCTGATCGGGGCGCACGGTGCCATACTGGGCACTCGTACCGGCAATATGTACCCGCGCCTGCGGGGCATGGCGGCGCACCGCCTCCAACAGATTGAGCGTCCCCTCCACATTGATCCGCATCGTATGGATCGGTGCCTCCCACGACGCACTAGGATAGCTCTGCGCCGCCAGGTGGAAGACACGATCGGGGCGTACTGCCGCCAGGGTGCGATCTACCGCAAAAGGGTCTTCAATATCACCCTCGTGAAGCGTCACCCGCCCCCGCAAATGGGCAATCGGACGGGGGTCGCTACGCCAGCGCTTCAAGGCGTGCAACTCCAACCCCGGCAACGTCAGCAGATAATCGGCCAGAAAGCTGCCCACCGGGCCAGTCAAACCAGTGATCAGGATACGCACGGTGCCTCCGAGTGAAGGAAAGAGGAAATGAGGAGATAGAAAATTAGAAAATCTGTTTGTTATTGCGGGTTCGTGGCGAAGCCACGAACCCGCAATAACGCACAAGGGCTTACCCCAACCCCAACAAAAAATACCGCCCACATGGGCGGTACCGATACTGGTGGGCGATAGTGGATTTGAACCACTGACCTCCACGATGTCAACGTGGCGCTCTAACCAACTGAGCTAATCGCCCGAACAGGGATAATGCTACCATCGTTTAGGGTTGCTGTCAAATCTGTGAACAGTGCCCCCACACCCCACCTTTGACGAAAGATGGTATAGTAGACGGCACAAGATCTACTCGTTCTTGATCCGCGATGTTGCGCGAGGTGCTGCGATGGAGGCAGCCACAATTCTGGTCGTAGATGATGAGCAACCGATCGTTGATCTGGTGGCTAGTTATCTGGATGCCGAGGGTTTTGTTGTCCATCGGGCCTTTGATGGGGTCTCGGCGCTGAGTTTGGCACGGGCCGTGAGGCCCGATTTGGTGATCCTTGATGTTATGCTGCCCGGCGTTGATGGGGTAGAGGTCTGTCGCCGCCTGCATCAAGAGACGTCGGTCTATGTCTTGATGCTGACCGCCCGTACCGATGAGGTTGATAAGCTGATTGGGCTCTCGGTGGGCGCTGATGATTATCTCACCAAGCCCTTTAGCCCGCGTGAGTTGGTGGCGCGGGTCAAGGCGATTCTGCGCCGTTCGCGGACGCAACAAGAGAAGATGGTTGAACGCCCGGCGCTCCAGTTTGGTTCGCTCAGTATTGATCCCGAGCGCCGTGAGGTAAAGCGGCGGGGTGTGATGGTTGAGTTGACGCCCCGTGAGTTTGATCTGCTCTATGCCCTGGCGAGTTACCCCGGGCGCGTCTTTACCCGCGACGAGCTACTACAGCGCGTCTGGGGGCCCGATTTTGCTGGCATTGATCGCGTGGTTGATGTGCATGTGGGCACGCTGCGCCGTAAACTTGAGGATGGTACCCAGGCCGATCTGCCGCTTGTGCAGACGGTGCGTGGCGTGGGTTATAAGTTTGTCGGTGGCCAACGATGAGATGGTATCGCCAACTACGCTATAAGCTCTTTTTTTCACATCTCATTATTGTGGTGATTGCTGATGTGGTGCTGTTGGCTACCGCTGGGTTCTTTGCGCGGGCGGGTTTGGTTGATGTTGCGCCGCTTACGCTGGGGGCCGCTGCTTCCGAAACCGGCCCGATTGAGCCCACGGGGGTGGGCGCGGTTGAACCACCGCTGCTGCAACAGTTTGAGGCGGTGTTGCAACAGGCGCTCTTTGTGAGTGGCTTCGCTGCGTTGATTACCGCAGTGGTGGTGAGCCTCTTCGTTTCGCGGCGGATTGTTGAACCATTGCATACCCTTTCGACGGTGAGTAGCCGCTTGGCTGAAGGCTTCTACCGCGAACGGACGCGCATTTCGAGTGATGATGAGATTGCGCAACTTTCTCAGAGTGTGAATCAGTTGGCCGATGCGCTGGAACAGACCGAGCGCCGCCGTTTGGCCCTCTTAGCTGATGTGACCCATGAGTTGCGTACCCCCCTGGCTACGATTGGTGGCTATATGGAGGGCTTGCTCGATGGGGTGATTAAGCCGAATCCTCCGACCTTCAAGATGATTCTGCAAGAGACCAACCGTTTGCAGCGTTTGATCGAGGATCTTGAACTGCTCTCGCGGGTTGAGGCGGGCCAATTGCCGGTGGTGGCCCGCTGCACTGAGGTTGAAAAGGTGCTTGAAGAGGTTGCCGCTCAGTTTGAACCGCTCTTTGCTGCCAATCAGGTGACGCTCCGCATGGAGTTGCCGCGCCAGTTGCCGGTGGTTTGGGCCGATCCCGACCGTGTGAGCCAGGTGGTGATCAATATTCTCTCCAATGCCTGCCGCTATACGCCCGCCGGAGGGGTCGTGCGCGTAAGCGCAGCCTATAATGAACGGCTCGTGCAGGTCACGATCCGCGATAGTGGCGTAGGGATTAGTGCCGAGCATCTGCCCCATGTCTTTGAGCGCTTCTATCGGGTGGATAAGTCGCGTGCGCGCCAGAGTGGCGGCAGTGGGATTGGTTTGGCGATTGCGCGCCACTTGATCTATGCCCAGGGGGGCGAGATTTGGGCTGCGAGTGAGGGTGAGGGCAAGGGTACAAGTTTCTACTTTACGCTACCAATTGCCCCAGGTGCGTTTGAGATGGGCCCGGGCCTTTCGTTGCCTCCGGCGGCGGTTGAGGCGCCATGATGCAATTGTAGATTGTAGATTGTAGATTGTAGATTGCCGAACATGGCATCTCAATGAGCTTGAGCGTATTGCTTATGCGGAATGTTCAACAGTACTTGGTATGAGTTCAGCAATGGCCTGGAGCTTCTTGCTACTCTTGTTCATCATTGCAAGCGCCTTGGCGCTGGCCTTCTTTCTGCTTGATCGCCTCTTTCCGCCGATGGAGCGCATCCGCGACCGTTATGCTGAACGGCAGCATGCTACGCCCCTTGAGCCGCCCCGCCCCCAACCGCCGCCCCTCAGCTACGAGCCGCCCCCCCCGCCACCGCACCTTGAGCATGAAGCAAGCACAGAGTTGCCGCTTACGCCACACGGCTACCAAACGCCCCCTTGGTTGCCAAGCTATTGGCGTGCTAATCTGCGCCTGATTGTGCCGCTGCTGCTGATTTGGCTGCTTAGTGTGATCCTCTCGGCCCTGCTGGCCCCTATGCTCAATCAGGTTACGGTGCTGACCGGCTTTCCCCTGGGCTACTATATGCAGAGCCAGGGTATGCTGATCATCTTTGTGCTTTTAACGCTGATCTATAGCTGGGCGATGCGCCGCATGGATCGCGCCCATGGCCTTGAGTTGGAAGAAGACCAGACCCAACGTAGCTACCGTAAACGCCTCGAGCGCAGCTATGCCGCCTTTGGCCTCGGCTTGATGCTGCTTGTTGGCGTGATGGGCCTGCTGGATGTGAACCTCAACATCTCGCCTACGTTGATCAGTTGGTCTTTCCTCATTTTGACCATCAGTATCTATGCGGTGATTGGGCTGCGGACGCGCACCGAGCAGCTTGATGAGTACTATGTGGCTGGGCGGCGCGTGCCGGCCATGCTCAACGGCCTGGCCACCGGCTCCGACTGGATGAGTGCGGCCTCTTTCATCAGCATGGCTGGGGCGCTCTTTCTGCTTGGCTTCGATGGGCTGGCCTATATCACCGGCTGGACGGGCGGCTTTGTGCTGCTGCTGCTGCTCTTGGCACCCTATCTCCGCAAGTTTGGCCAATTTACCATTCCTGATTTGATCGGCGCTCGCTACCCCGGAGCGGGTACGCGGGTACTCAGTGCGGTGATCTGCATCATGATCAGCTTCACCTACCTGACCGCTCAAGTGACCGGGATTGGGATTATTATGAGCCGCTTTCTCGGCATCAACTACCTGCTCGGTGTGGTTGTGGGCCTCTCGGCGGTGCTGCTCTGCTCGTTCCTCGGCGGCATGCGGGCAATCACATGGACCCAAGGGGTACAGGGGATCATCATGGTCTTCGCCTACCTCGTGCCCGTAACGTGGCTCTCATTGACCCTAACGGGTATTCCTCTGCCCCAATTGATGTATGGCGAAGCCCTGCACCATATCGTGGCGCTAGAGGCCGCTCAGGGCTTTGAGTCGAGCTATATTGAACCCTTTAGCGACTGGACTACGGCCAACTTTATTGCGCTCTCGCTCTGTCTCATGGTGGGCACTGCGGGCATGCCCCATATTCTTGTGCGTTTCTACACGGTACCCAACGTACACGCGAGCCGCAGTAGCGTCGTCTGGGCGCTGGTCTGGATCTGCATCCTCTACCTGACCGCGCCAGCCTATGCGGCCTTCTCGCGCTGGGAGGTGCTGCAAAATGTGGTTGGCCGCCCAGTCTTGGAGTTGCCCCATTGGGCCACCAATTGGGAGCGCACTGGTCTTTTGGTGATTGCCGACGACCCGGCCCTCGGCGGGAATGGCGATGGCATTTTGCAGTACGATGAGCTGCAGATCAACCAAGACCTGATTGTGCTGGCCATGCCTGAGCTTGCCAACCTGCCAACGACCGTCGTAGCACTCGTGGCTGCCGGTGGTATGGCCGCAGCGCTCTCGACCGCCGACGGGCTGCTGATGGTGATCGCCTCAGCGGTGGCTCACGACATCTACCACCGCACCTTGAACCCGCGGGCAACCTTGCGTGAGCGGCTCTGGCTTGGGCGGGCTATCATCTTGGGGGCGGCAGTGTTGGCCACCTTGGTCGCCATGCAACGCCTGGCCATTATTGTGCAGATGGTGGCTTGGGCCTTCTCGTTGGCCGCCGCCACCATCTTTCCCATTCTGGTTCTCGGCATCTTCTGGAAGGGCACCACGAGCCACGGCGCAACCTTTGGTATGCTCAGTGGCCTTGCGGTGACGATTGCCTACATGGTGGTGACCTACCTCGATCCTGGACGAGCCCTTTGGGGCATTGGCAGCACCGCTGCGGGCATCTTTGGTGCGCCGGTCAACTTCTTCATCACATGGTTCATTAGTCTGATCAGCCCACCTCCCTCAGCGGAGGTGGAGACGTTGGTGGATAGTTTGCGCCACCCGTGAAGAGAAGAGATACAGAGATATTCACCACAGAGGCACCGAGGGCACAGAGATGATGAGGTGGAGGTAAGCGCAATTACGGACGACGCTCCCACCTCCAAAACCTCTGTGTTCTCTGTGCCTCTGTGGTGCAATTCTCTAACGTCTCACGAGTGGCAGGAAGACCGCGAAGCCCTCTTCCTCGCCTGGGATGTAGAGTTCTGACACCTTGGTACTCGTGCCCGCTTCGTACTGGTTGATCACGCCGTAGTTGTTGGCGGTGCTGACGGTACGCAGACCCTGCTGGTCGGTCAAGGCTGCGGGGAGCGTGAAGGCCCAGTTGCCGTTGCGGTCGGCTTGGGTGGTACCCAGCGATTGCAGCGTCTCGACCCGATTGTCGCGGTTGTCGAGGAAGATCTCGATGGTGCAGAAGGGGCAACTGCTGTCAATCGGCGGACGACCACCCGGCGGCTGGCCCGGATCGCCCGAGGTGCCGCGCACGCGGGTGCCATCAATCACCGTGACCTTGCCCGGGTTGAAGAAGGCGAGATCGTCGGGCACAATTGGGCCAAAGATGATCGCCTGCTGGCTGGCAACAATACGGTTGCTACGGTAGGTGTTGGCGTTCGCACCGACAACGTTGGGCAAGTGGTTGAGCGCCGCGTTCTGCCGCGCAACAATGTAGTTGTCCTGCACGACGGTGAAGTCGCCCGACATGCGGATGCCTTCACCACAGACGCCCACATTGTTTCCTGCGGTGTCGCGCCCGATGTAGTTATTCTGGATCAGGTAGTTGCCGACGCTACCCACCTGGATGCCAATCGGCTGGGTTACTTCGGGATCGTTGCTGCGAATGCTCAGGCCCACGAGGTAGTTGCGCTCGGCTGCACTCGGCCCGCCCACTTGGGTGCCCTTGCCGCCAATCACGCTGATGCCATCGCCTGAAATCCAATCCATGCTCGTGCAGACCTCAGCCCCACTGGTGGGAATGGTGCCGTCGGCGCGCGTACCAATGTAGTTGCCTACCACCCAACTGTCGTCGCTACGGATGGTCATGGCGCTCACCCGCGAGCCAGCCACCACGTTGTTGCGGTAGACATTGCCCCCCTCTTGGGCGGGCGGCGTCTCGGCGTCCTGAATGGTGGCCTTGTTGTCAATCGCGTTGTTGCCATTGATGTAGTAGATACTCTGGCCATCCTCATTGAGACCGAGCCAGTTCTCTTCGATGAAGTTGCCGCCAAAGTTGACCTGGAGACCAAAGCCTTGCAAGCCCAAGCCACGAATGATGTTATCGCGGCTATCCACGATCATGATGTGCTGATTGTTCGTACCGCGCACAAAGATTTTGGGGCCATCAGCACGGCCACCGGGCTGGGTGGTGCCATCAATCACGATCTGCCCACCCTCCAAGCGACGGAAGGGGTTGCTCGTGGCGCTGTTGAGATCAATGCGCCAGACGCCGAGTGTCGCGTTGTGGCGAGCATCGCTAGTGGGAATGTCAAATTCAATCAGCACCGGACGCTGCTCGGCAGGCAAGGCCCGCGCCTGCACAATCGCCCGCCGTAGCGTACAAGGCTGCGTAGCGCAGGTGGTTGACTGGTCGGTGTCGGGATCGCTGGTGCTATTGACGGTAATGGTGGTCTGGAAGCTATACTCAGGCGCATCCGGCACGGCACGCGGGGCCACGGTGGCATACTCGGTGGGCGCGGTGGCACGCGGCGGCGCAGGCGGCGCAGGGACGTTGATGACGCCACTGGGCCCGTAGAGCTCGCGTGAGACGCGGCTGGTTGTGCCGGCATTGAAGCCCTGAATGGTACCGTTGGCGGCAGTCGTGATCTGGGTGCGGATGCCCTGGTTCGCGCCCAGGCCGCCTGCGGGCAAAATGTTCTCTGCCGTCCAATTGCCCTGCGCGTCGGCGGTGACGGTGCCGAGCGAGGTGAGCGTCTCGATGTTGCCGTCATCGTCATCGAGGAAGAGCTCAATCTCGCAGTTGGGGCAGTCGCAGTCGAAGGGCTGGTGCGGCGCAGGCGGATTCGCACGGTCGCCAGAAGTCCCGCTAACAGTCCGCCCACTGATCGCAGTCACCTTGGCCGGGTTGAAGTAGCTATACCTCACGCTGACGCTGGGGAAGAAGAAGACCGGCGCAATCGAGTCTTCGGTGAGGTTGCCACGCATCAGGTTGGCCCCCAACGAGACCCCACCGCCACTAATGCCAATTGCGCCCGTCTGGGGCTGTTCGCCCTCAGTGGTCTTGTTGGGATCGTCGTTGCGTACGCCCGCACCATAGATCGTATTGTTGAGCAACTGGTTGCCGCTGCTAGTGAGGCGAATGGCATCGCTACAGATGCCCACCTTCTGCCCGGCGCTATCAATACCGATAATATTGTTCTCAACCAGATTGTTGGCCGTGTTGATGTCAATCGCCACCGGCGGCGTATTGAGCGGATCTTTACTCGCCCAGAGCAGACCAGCAAAGCGGTTGTTGCGCACCGTATGGCCGGTGCCCATCAAACTCACCCCCGCACCGCCAAACCAGTTGTTGTAGCGCGCATTGGGGCGACACTTGCGGTCGGCAGCAATCGTCGGCACCGTGCCATCGGCGCGTGTGCCAAAGAGGCTATCTTCAATGGTGCCATCCTTGCCGCGCATGGTGATCGCCACCGTGCGCGAGCCGGTAACTACCACGTTGCGGAAGACATTACCGACACTTGCGGTAGCATCGCCAAAGCTGGCGCGGCTATCCACCGAAGGATCATCGCGCAGGAAGAAGATCGCCTGGCCACTCTCCTGCAAGCCACTCCAGACATCCTGGACAAGGTTGTTGCTGGCGTTGAAGAGGACATTGTAGTAGATAAAACCCAAGCCAATCAGACGGTTCCCATTGCCATTGATCACCAAACGGTCGGCCTGGGTCGAACCGTGGATAAAGACCTTGGGGCCATCAGCAGCAGCGCGGCCCCCTGGCTGGGTGCGGCCATCAATCGTCACTTGGCCGCCCGCGAGGTCGCGCAGGTTGGCCCCCACGCCCTCATTGAGCACAATCGTCCATGTGCCTGCCGCGTCACCCGTATTGGCCTGATCAGCGGGCAGATCAAAGCGAATCAGAGCCGGGCGCTGGCTGGCCGTCAGGCCACGCGCCTGCACAATTGCCCGCCGTAGCGTACAAGGCTCATCGGGGCGATTAGCGCACGTCCGCGAACCATCAAGATCCAAATCCGCCGTCGTGTTCACCGTAATCGTCGTAACATAGGTGGGCTCAGTGGCTACAGCCGTAGGCATGGCGGGAATACCCGCCAGAGTGACGAGAGCGATAATGAGGCTGAGGGCCAGAGGCAGAGCGAATGGCTGCCGGTGGCGCATGGTCTTGCTCCTTCTTGCTGTACGCGAGTCCCAAGGATAAGGGCCTGAGGGATGGTTTCAGAAAGCGGAAGACCGCTTTATACTGTTACGAGGATGCGTGCGGCGAAGAGGCGAGGGCTTCGCGTCCTCGCGTCCTCGCAAACGGTAATGTTGCGAGGATGCGTGAGGTGAAGAGGCGCGGACTTCGCGTCCTCGCGTCCTCGCATCCTCGCAAACGGTAAAGCCTCCACGAACCATCCCTCTAGGCAAGTTATAGCGCATGGCTCTCGTGCTGCTCTCGTTTGGGTTGCAAGAGGGTTGAGAGACGGCACCGCCGTGCCCCTACGGTCAACTGGGGAAGAGGATTTTGTTGATTGCCCCATTGTTTTGTCACCATGAGAGGCCGTAGGTAGTGCCGACTTATGGTGTTCCAGTAAATAATCCGCTAACCAGACCTCGCAGATCTGGCATATCTATCAGGTCTAGCCCGTGCCGCGACACCGGATTAATTTCTGGAAGACCATTAGTCGGCTCCCCATCGCTGCAAAAGACCTCAGAGGCTGTCTGAAAAGTCTATGGGTTGGCGTTGGAGTGCCGGCTTTAGCCGGCTAAAGTCGGCACTCCAACGCCTGCTCACTAGCTTTTCAGACAGCCTCTCAGCCGACTAAAGTCGGCACTACGATGCCCGCCCATGGACTATGCTGCGATCAGCGCCCGCAGCCCGGCTTCGTCGAGGACGGGAATGCCCAATTGGGTCGCTTTGGTTAGCTTGCTGCCGGCGCTGCTTCCCGCTACGACATAGCTCGTCTTTTTGCTGACACTCTCGCTCAGTTTGCCGCCATGGGCGGTAATTAGCGCCCCCGCCTGCTCGCGGGTCATGCTTGGCAGTGTGCCAGTTAGCACAAAGGTCTTGCCTGCCAGGCTTGTACTCAGCGCATCCTCGTTCGCTTCGCGCTCCCAGCGCAGCCCGGCGGCCCGCAGTTTTGCAAGCAACTGGCGCGACTCCTCGCGCTGGAAGAAGGTGACGATACTCGCGGCCACCACCGGCCCAACGCCCTCAAGGGCAACCAGGTCGGACTCGCTGGCCGCCATGAGTGCATCAAGGGTGCCAAAGTGGCGCACGAGATCGCGGGCGGCCACACTCCCCACAAAGCGGATGCCTAAGCCCACAAGCAGCCGCTCTACAGAGCGCTGCTTCGAGGCCTCAATCGCTTGGAGCAGGTTGGCGATCCGTTTGGGCCCGTAGCCCTCAACCCCCGCAAAGCTCTCGGCGTTGAGCGCATAGAGATCTGCGACATCACTGATCCATCCGGCGCTCACAAACTGTTCGGCTTGGCGTTCACCGATCCCGGCAATATCCATGGCCCCCCGGCTGACAAAATGTTCCACCTTGCGGACCAATTGGGCCGGACAGATGCCAAAATTGGGGCAGCGCCATGCAGCCTCACCCTCGACGCGCTCAAGTGCGGTGCCACAGGCCGGGCAATGGGAAGGGAAATGCCACACTTGCACACTCGCATCACGGAGATGCAACACCGGCCCAACCACATAGGGAATCACATCACCCGCCCGTTTCACCGTCACAAAATCACCGATGCGGATGTCACGCTCGCTGATATAGTCGGCATTGTGCAAGCTGGCGTTACGCACCGTCACCCCACCAATCACCACCGGCTCAAGTTCGGCATTGGGCGTTAAGACCCCCGTGCGCCCCAGGTTGACCGTAATGGCTGCAAGGCGGGTGACCGCCTCGCGGGCGGGAAATTTGAACGCGACGGCCCAACGCGGATCGCGTTGAACGACGCCAAGCTCACGTTGCAGCGCAAAATCATCTACCTTGACCACAATCCCATCGGCTTCAAAGGGCAACTGTTCGCGGCGCGCCATCCACTCGTGGCAGAAGGCGACCACCGCAGCAAAGCGATCAAAGTGTTGGGCATCACGATTGACCGGCAGGCCCAAGGCGCGCAGGTAGTGCAACGTCTGCCACTGGCCCGTCAGGTTGACCCCTTGGACGGGGCCAACCGCATAGGCAAAGAAGCGCAAGGGGCGTTCGGCAGTAACGGCGGCATCCTTCTGGCGCAGCGAACCGGCGGCGGCATTGCGTGCATTGGCGAAACACTTCTCACCAGCCGCTTCCAGGCGCTGATTGAGCGCGGCAAAATCATCACGACCCATGTAGATCTCGCCGCGCACCTCGATCTGCGTAGCCAGCGGGAGCGCAAGCTCAGTGGGCACGCGCAGACTCAGCGGGATTGCGCGCACCGTACGCAAATTGGCCGTCACATCCTCGCCAACCGTCCCATCGCCACGGGTTGCGCCCTGCACCAAATGGCCCTCCTCATAGCGCAAAGCAATCGCCAAACCATCAATCTTCGGCTCAACCACAAAGCTCAGGGGTACATCAGGGCCAAGCAGGCGCAGCACACGGGCGTGCCACTCATGCAATTCCGCCTCGTCCATCGCATTGGCTAGAGAGAGCATCGGCTGAGGATGGGTCACCTTGGCAAACTGTGCAGCCGCCACACCAGCGACACGCTGCGTCGGTGAAACGGGGTTAATCAACTCAGGATGCTGCGCCTCAAGGCCACGCAGTTCACGCATCAGCGCATCATACTCCGCATCGCTCAACTGCGGATCATCAAGCACATAGTAGTGATAGTCGGCGACGCGCAGCGCAGCGGATAGTTCATGGATCCGTTGGGCAGGTTCAAGATGAGTCATGGATCAAATTCCTTTTCTTGTAGATTGTAGATTGTAGATTGTAGATTGCAGATTGTAGATTGTAGATTGCAGATTGCAGATTGTAGATTGCAGATTGTAGATTGCCTCAGCCCTATTTCCTATTTCCTATTTCCTGTTTTCTGTATCCTTCCCTTACCACAAAACCCGTAGACCTACTGAGTAGTTTAGCGCAATTCCTCACTAGCAAGCCAGATAGCTAGGTACGCAACCCGTAGTAACACCGATACGCAATCCGTGATGGTACGCAGAGACATGCGGCGGTTACTATGCTACGCTATTCACAAGGCTCCCTTGCATGATACCAGGTAGCATCCTGGCGCAAGCACTTCGCCACACCTGACATACCACCAGGAGCCGGGCCTGGCGTTAGCCGCTAAGGAGGTACCCTGTGATCACACAACAATTCACCGGCGATGGGCAGGTACTTGCCACCTTTCGCCTAAGTACTAGTATCTGGGCCGACAGCATCTACCTAGTCGGCGACTTCAACGAATGGAATACCCGCGCCACCCCCATGCACCGGGGTGAGCAGTATTGGGAAGCGAGCCTGATCCTCAAGCCAGGCGGCACCTACTACTATGCCTACTTGATTGACGGCACCGACTGGTGCAGCGAGCATACGCGCGCCTTCCGTACCATTGGCGGTGCAACCCAACCGATCACCTTCATCCCGATTGAAATCCTCCAAGCACGGCGCAAAAGCAGCGCCCATGAGGTACTTACTTCTTAGTGGCTACTCCTAATATGCCAGCCGGTAGAGCCGCCCCGGCGGGGCGGCTCTAGCTTGTGCCCTTGACCAATTTGAAAAGTAAGGTGCTGCCATAGACTGCCCCCTCAAGCGTTTGCGTACCTATGTACCAAGATGATACCTTCTGGTGCCTGTTGCGTCAATGCGAAGAAGCTGGCTGAAACGGCTATGAACTGGTCATCCTTGGGATCACTGGCAGCGAGGGGGGCGCTGCGCCTGGGCATAGACCCGCGCAAACTCCTCGCTATAGGCAGCAGCCAACACTGGATCGTAGATGATCAACGTATTCTCATCATTGATCGATTCAGCCCGAGCGGTAAAATTGTAAGAACCTGTAATGACAATGCGTTGATCAATGATGATCACCTTATGGTGCATGGTGTAGCAATTGCCATCGTGAAGAATGTCTACCCCTTCGGCTTGCAGCAGCGGGAACTCTGAGCCGACGCCACGGGCGTTGCGTCGCTCGAAGACGACGCGCACACGGACTCCAGCGTGGTGGCGCTCGACCAAGGCGGCCCCAATCTCATCATCGGTGAAGGCGAAGGCCATCACCTCAATCCGCTCTTGGGCTTGGCTGAGCAGGCGCACAATGTGGGGCCGCACCGGCTCATGGGGCGAAAAGTAGGTCTCGATGGTAACACGCCCGATATGTGTGGGCGAATAGGGCGTTGGGCCACTCTTCATACCCCCAAAACGCCCGGCAGCCATTCGTTCAAATTCGGCACGATAATTGGCGACAATGGCTGGATCATGGATACGCAGCAGATTGTTGTTGTTGCGGTAGGTATCGTTGTTGGTCACATTCCACGAGCCGGTCCAGACCACCCGCTGGTCAATGATCACAAACTTGCTATGCTGAAAGCTACTGCCCTGCTGCCAACTGATGGTCACACCGGCATCCTCAACGCTACCGGCCCATTTAGCCTTCCGCGGATCAACCAGATTATCGCGGTCAAGCGCCAGGCGCACCTGGACGCCACGGGTCTGGGCTTGGGCCAGGGCTTGGGCGAGGCTCATAAGGTTATACTCAAAACTCGCCAATTCAATCGTATGGCGTGCCGCCGCCAGATCGGCCAAGAGCGCCCGTTCAGCCGCAGGCGCAATGCGGCGCTTGGGCTGATCGGGATAGACCAGATCGGGCGTGGTGAAGAAGAGCGTAATGCGCCCATCACCGCTCACCGCCGCCGGGCGTGGTCGCTCGACCAAACCCAAGGCCACCGGATCAAGCCCCAAAGCGACCAACCAGCGTGTTGGGCTGCTCTGCCCACTCAATACCAATCCAGCGACCAACAACCCCAGCAGCAGCAACAACGTCGGGCCACGCCGTCGGGTACGGCGCGGCCCAGCCGATAGATCGTCAACCATAGAAAAGCCCCCATGAGATCAGCGGAGTGTAGCACCTCTACTAGATCTACCGCTGCTGGGGGCAAAAAGATACGGTTTTGGTGGGGGGGAGAGGAAACGAGGTTACAAGAGGTTTGAACCACAGAGGCACAGAGAGCACAGAGAGGTGGAGGATGTAGGGATGGGGAAACAGAATATGGGTGTTTGTCGTGTCAGGATGTGCCACATACCTGAAACTCTCCATACCTCTGTGCCCTCTGTGCCTCTGTGGTTCAATCACTCTGTATCTCTCCAAGAGGAGACAGAACACAGGTGTTTGCAGCATCAGGATGTGCCACATACCTGAAACTCTCCATACCTCTGTGTCCTCTGTGCCTCTGTGGTTCACTCAACTCTGTATCTCTCCACGGAGTTCCAAGAGCGCATCGGCCAAGGCTAGGATCGTATCGGCCCACAAAACAGTCGCTTGCCAATCTTGGGGAATCGCGGGCAGACCATAGTAGGCTCCTGCAAGTTGCCCATAGATCGCCCCGGTGGTATCGGCATCTTGGCCGAGATTGACCGCGAGGATCGCACCGGCTACAAAACTTTCGCTGGTATAGAAGGCCCAGAGGGCCGCTTCGAGTGCATCCACCACATAGCCAGTCCCGCGAATTGCGGGGGGCTGCTTCTGACGATAGCTACCCTGGGCTATACTTGCAACTAAGGGCATAAGATCGAGATCGGCACCCAGGGCGGGATCAGTCAACGCATCCTTGCTCGCGCCTGCCATGGCTCGCCAGATCAGGCGGGCATAGAAGCGGCATGCATCCACCGCCGCTGGGGCAGCGTGGGTTGTACATGATTGGAGTGCAGCCCATGCGATCGCTTGCGCCTCATGTGAAGCAGCAAGCACCACCGGAACCATCCGCATCAACGAGCCATTCCCGGCTGTATTGGGATTCGGATCGCCCGCCATAGGATCGCCCGTCGTCTGGTAGCGATAGAGCGCATCGCGGGTGGTATTTCCAATATCAAAACAGTGACCCAGCACCGAGTTTTCGCCCTGTTGCCACCAGCGCAAATAGCGATCCATCTGGTCGCGCGCAACACAATCGCGCATAGCCACCAAACTCTGAGCCAAACAGATAGCCATGCTCGTATCATCGGTCCAACCGCCGGGGGGCAAAGCAAAGGGGCCACCGCCCACAATCTGGGTTACTTGGGGCATAAAGGGATTCAGCGGCCCAGTAAATTCCAGCGTCGTACCAAGAGCATCGCCCGCCGCCAAGCCGATCAGTGCGCCACGAGCGCGATCCCTGAGTGTAAGATGAGCCATGGGGAACCTTGTTCTACTGCCTACTGCATGCTTCCTACTATAGTCTTTCAGAGGTTGTCTGAAAAGTCCATGTGCTGGCGTTGGAGTGCCGGCTTTAGCCGGCTAAAGCCGGCACTCCAGCATGTGCCACATCGTGTGGAACGACACTAGGGCCCTTTTCAGACAGTTTCTCAGATAATGTTTCTGGAACCTCTAGGATCGTGGGAAGGGTTTTCGGGGAGGGCTTCGCCCTCCCCGAACCCCTCCCCTTTCACCATTCTTTATCTGAAGGACTATACACTATACTTCTCATGGTACCACTGTTGGCGTTACTTCAGGTACAGGTTCGGGTTCTGGTTCGGGACTTGGGGCCACCGGAGTTGGTTCAGGCAGAGGCTCTAGGGTCGGTTCGGGGGTGGCATCCGGGGGCGGGGGCGGCACGGTTGGCTGCTCCTCCACTGGCTGCGGTGTTGCCGTCGCTGGGGCGCGGAGGGTTACATCAATACTTGGGAGATCAGTGGTCAGACGAATTCCAGCGGGCAGTTCCACCTCAGGCGTTAGGCTGTAGAAGCCCGGCCCGAGCCCGCTTAGGTCTACTACGGCACTGATCGGATTCTCGGCGAGTTCGTTGAGCGCCGTGCTACTGCCGGTGACCGTGAGGTTGATCACCACTGGATTGAAGTTCGCGATCAGACCAGGGGCAACCCCGACGAGTTGAACTTGGGTGGGTAACCCGATCTGGAAGGGGCGTTCGATGGGGGCAATCTGCACCGTGACGGTCACATGGTCGGGTTCTCCAGCGCGAGGCGAGGTACCATCGGGAAATTCGAGGGCCAAGCTGGCACTCAGGTCTTGGCGTGCGCCACTCAGATCAAGGCTGGTTGTGGTGAGCAGATCAACCGCATCAAGCGGCCCTGAGCTACCGGCCAAGGTTATCAGAGGCGGATTTACCTGCACTGAGCGAATCTCAAAGCCGGGTGCGGGCAGACCAATAATCTGTGGTTCAACCGGCACCAACTTGAGACCCACGACTGGATTGATTGGCACCTGCACGGTCACCGTACCAGGCTCAACGCGCACACCCTCCACGGGCTGGCCCGCCCCATCCAGAGGCGTGAGCGCCAACGGCGCCACATAGGTGGCGCGCAGTTGTTCAACATTGACCAAGGCACGCACCTCTTCAACGAGCATAACGCGACTGATCGGGCCATAGACGCGCACCATGTGGATGGGCTGGCCCCCAGAACTCACCCGGGGCTCACCTCGTTCAAAGCTAAAGGGGATATTCCCCTGGATTTCTACACTGATCGCCACCTCTGCGCTGCTCAACTGTTCGAGGCGCACGGGCACCTGGGCCGGTGCAACGCCACCAGGGGCCACATTGATCGCAACATTACTGCGGGTCGCCTCAACATTAATCGGCACCATATGTTCACCGGGACCCAAGCCACTCAGATTGGCCACCACGCGCAGATCAACGCGGCGCAAGCTCGCCAATTGCCGCTGATCAGTACGCAGAGTCACATCAATGGTGGGAAAGACCTGATTAGGCACACCACTCGTATCAACAATCACCAGATCATCATCGAGGCCCACAACTTGGAGGGGCATCTCAGGAAAGGTAACATTCTCATCAGGGTTTTGACTAAACGAAACGAAGGCCCACAGTGCGAAGCTCAGACCAAAGGCAAGAGTCAAGCGCAAGAGGGAGGCACGCAAACTTTTCATCGGGGACTCACTTAGCGGCTGCTTCCTCCAGCGAAATACGCAACAGGTCGGCCAACATCACCCGCAGGCGTGCCTCGGTGAGGTAGCTAACCATGCGTCCATCCTGCATCAGCGAGATCGCCCCGGTCTCTTCGGAGACCACCACAGCAATGGCATCGCTCTGTTCACTAATGCCCTTCGCGGCACGATGGCGTGTACCGTAGCGCCGTGGCCCAGCGACATCTTCACTAAGGGGCAGCACCACATTTGCCGCAAGGATGCGGTTGCCACGCACAATCACCGCCATATCGTGCAGCGGCGAATTGGGGTAAAAAATGTTCATGAGCAGTGGCATCGAGACGCGGGAGTCGAGGATGACCCCGCGATCAGCATACTCCTGCAACTGGCTCATGCGTTCAATCACGATCAGCGCACCAACCCCTTGTTGCGAGAGTTGCTGGGTGGTACGGGCAATCGTATTGATGGTGGTAATCACTTCTGAGCGATTCAACCCAGCCATGGGGCGACTGAGCAGTTCTGACGAGCGCCCAAGTGATTCGAGGGCCCGGCGCAATTCAGGTTGGAAGAGGATCGGTACGCCGACAATCAATGCTGGTGTAATGATCGTTGTGAGCAGCCACCCCAAGGTGGTCAACTGGTCACCAGCCACGGCCCCCAGAACGATCGCAAGAACTAACAGGATTCCAACACCGCGCAGCAATTGTACCGCACGGGTGCCGCGAATCACACCAAGCAGCCAGTAGAAGAGAATGGCAACAATGATGATATCGAGGATAGCAAAGGGGGACGTCAGCGGATTAAGCCGCGCCCAGATACGGGTAAGATCCATGGTTCACCACAAAGGCACACATGAGCGAGAGTTGCTTGGTTATACAGCGTGTAGCACCCAAGCCTTGTGCAACTACGGTTCCAACGCTACCTCTAGCCGATAGACCGCCCCCGGTGCTGGGGGCACATAGGTCGTGACGTGCAGGTAGATGCGCTCGGTATTGCTTGCACGATGGATGATCTGCGAAGCCAAGCCGATGAAATCATCATTATAGTCCAACTCATTCCCTTGGTGATCATAGAGCGTGAGGATTGTGTCAAGACCGGGATCGAGATCAAACGTGGTAAAGCGATAGGTCGCACCAGCAATCACATCAATCGCAACCCAATCCTCATCGCTGGGCAGGTGGAAGGTACGCGCTTGGACTTCACCAACCGTAATGAGGCTTGCATCCGCTTGGCGATCATCGGGTTCATAGGCATCGGGGGCGGGCGGCAGCAACTCGAAGACGCGCAACTTGTAGCCCAAGCCAGGTTCAGCAAGGGCATAGGCCGTGATCTGGAGGTACAATTGTGTTGTATGCTCTGCTTGGTAGTAGATCCGTGACGCAAGACCTCCATAATCATCATTATAGGCTACCTGGTTGCCCTCTGCATCGTAGAGCGTAAGGATTGTATCGGCACCATCCTCAAGATCAAAGGTTTCAAACTGATAGATGTACTCATCTCGGACATCAACACGCACCCAATCTTCGTCATACTCATTGCTAAAGGTTCGCGCTTGCACCTCACCAATCTGGATCGTTTGAGCCAATTCACGGCGATCATCAGGCTCATAGCGATCATCATAGCGCGTCTGAGGGCTTGCGGTGGGGCGTTGGATTACCTCAACATCGGCCTCAGCAATGGTGGTGCGTGTGGTCGCGGGGGCGGGCTGCGAGCCTAGTTGCCCCGTCATAGGTGTCGTGCTTGCTTCTGGGGTGGCGGTAGGCGCATTGAGCGCAAGATCAGCAAGCCCACAGGCTGTCAGCAGCCCAAGGGCGCAGAGGAGGACAATAGTACGCTGTAGGACGATTGTTTTCACAAGCGATTCCAGGTCTAGAGAGAGGGAGAGGGCGCAGAGTTTTTCACCACAGAGACCACAGAGATGGATGAACGCGAAAGCCCATTGAGACGCCATGTTCGGCAATCTGCAATCTACAATCTGCAATCTACAATATCATGCTCACTCTCGGCGCACGCCTTGGCGCTGTTGCAGCATGAGGTTCGCGGCGCTCAAGAGGGCTTGCACCCGTTCCGCTTCAATCCCTTCCATCTTCAACATGCGGTGGTAGAGTTGCACCGCCTGGGCAAACTCCTCGCGGCGCATGAGCATATCGCCAAGCATGTAGTAGGCATCGAGATCGCGCTGGTTGAGGCCAATCACCTGGTGTAACTCAGCAATAGCGTTATCGTAGTCGCGCTGCTTGGCAAAGATGCGTGCAATCTGCTTCTTCTCTTCAACCGCCTCCGATGAACGGCCCATGAGCGTATACATTAGCGAGAGCCATTGGCGCGCATCAATATCGTTGGGCGCAATCTGGACAATCTTATCGTACATTTGACGCGCCTTCTCGTGGTCACTGAGCGTCCAATGGACTTGGGCGGCCTCTTGGAGCGAAGCGACCGCATCTTTGAGTTGGCCCGCCTTCTTTTGCAGTTCCGAGGCGCGCACGAGCCCTTCTACGCCCTTATCGAGGTAGCCACGGCGCAACTGCATGCGGGCGAGGCGGCTGCTGATGGCGATATGGTTGGGTGCCAATTTCAGCGCATACTCGAACATCTCGATGGCGCGATCAAGCTGCTGACGCTCTTCATAGTGACCAGCCAGATCCTCAAGTTGTGCCAACGCCTCACTCAGTTTTCCTTGGCGGAAGTAGACATCGGCCAGCTTGGTGTAGATCGCACGGTCGTAGGGCAAAAGCTGACGTGCCTCCAAGAGGGCTTGCTCGGCTCCATCAATGTCGTCGGTGGCGGCATAGGCTTCAGCCATACGCCGCACAAAGTCACCCTTGTTCAGGGGGACGGCAAAGGCATGGCGCACGCCCGGATCGGGCACCTTGCGGCTCGCTGCGGCTTGCCCACGGCGCAAATATTCGAGCGCCTCTTCAGCGTGGCCCAGGGCAATATGGCTATCGGCAGTAGCTTGGTAGATCAAGACCGCAGGAAGGAGCAGGTCTGCTTCATCATTCACTAACGCCTCAGCCTGCTCAAGACTCAATAGGGCCGAACTATGCTGCCCGGCGTGCTGCTGGATAACGGCCAAAATGTAGTGCAAAATCGGCGCATCAGAGGTAAGGAGGGCGCTCCGATACTCCGCCTGCACCGGCCCCAACTCGTGAGGCTGCTGTTTGAGCAACTCGAGCAGCGAGGCCAGCGAATCCCAAATCGCCACAGGTTGCTCGGCCAGCAGCGCGAGGGTCATATTGAGCCGGGCGACGGCAATCGGATTGTTGGGATCGCCCAGTTCCAAGGCGCGGCGGAACTCGGCCAAGGCGGCCTCGTAGCGTTCCAGTTTCAGCAGGGCCAAACCATACTGGGCATGGACATCACGGTTCTTCGGTGACCACTGTAAGAGACGGCGGAACTCTTCAAGTGCCTTGTTAGACTGGCCGAGGCGTTGGTAAGTTGCCGCAACTTGGAGCATTTGGGTTACCGCTTCTTCGATCCGTCCGGCGTTCCGCAGCAACTCAGCCAAGCGCGAGCGGGCATTGAAGGTATCGGGCGAGAGTTCAATGAAGCGCAAGTAGACATCAATCGCCTCTTCAGGCTTACCACGCACGCGGAAGGTGTCAATCAGCAGTTGATACTTAGCCAAGGCATCTTCGGAGCGTCCTTGACGCTCAAAGACCTCACCCATACGCAAATGGATGGGCAGATAGTCTACATCGAGCCGAATTACTTCATGGCATGCATCGAGGGCCGCCTCAGTCAAGCCTTGATCCAGGTAATTGCCACTGAGCCGCACCCAGCCAGCCAATTCTTCACTGAGGCCGGTGGTATCGAGCGGAATAGCGGGGGCCACGCCTGCCGCCTCACTGCTCGGCATACTCTCAAGCAGAATCATCGGCTCAGGAATAGGCGGCGCAGCGGGTTTACTATCAAACGAGGAACTGGTATCGGGCTTACCGCCACGCAGGAAGTCGGTAATGGGGCGAATTTTACCCCAAACTTCCGAGGTAGCGGGCGCCTCATCAACCGGCTGGGTAGTCGGTTCTTCAGGCATGGTCAAGGCACCTGTGCCCATGGTGCGCAACTTGGCGAACATGTTGCGATCAGACAGTTCTTTGGAGCGGCTCTTAAACTCCCCAGCGCGTTCGCGGCCCCAACGCTTGCTGTCTAAGAAACTCGCCAAGGTACCATAGAGCGCGGCAGCACGGGCAATATCACCAATCTGCTCATAGATCGTCGCCGCATTCTCATACATCTGGATCAGATCATCGGCCTCATTGCGCCCAATTGTCTCCAGATCAACCAAGCGGATCGTCTGTTCAAACTCCTGGGCGGCCTGGGGCAACTGACCCAGATCATGGTAAATCTGGCCAAGCGCAAAGTGGACGGAGAGGGCGTACTCTGGATCGGAGGTAGCGCGGTTGAGCACACTGGCCGCTTGGCGCAGATCGCCCCGTTCTTGATAGATCAAGCCCAGCGAATAGAGCACATCGGCCCGTTCGAGGCCACCTTCAACCGCCTGTTCATAGAGTTTTGCTGCCTCTTCAACATCGCCCGCCTCTTGAGCTTTTTGGGCCTGTTCGACAAACTTCTCCAAGGCGAACTGTTGCGAACGGAGTGCCCCGGTCATACCGCTCAGATTGACCCGTGGCTCAGGGGCGGCAGCAGCGGCCTGCGCTTCGCTAGGCTGTTCACCAAAACCGGCAGCGCGGGCCATCGCCTCACGGATGGTCACAATCAGATCTTTGGCCTCGCGGCTATTAGGATCGAGGCGCAGAGCCACCTCAGCCGCTTCGGCGGCCTGATCAAGCTGGCGTGCCTGCAACTGACGCTGTGCGAGTACCAGATGTTCCCCCGCAGCCTCACGCACTGCGCCGGCATCCTCAAAGAGCTTGGCCAGGCGTTTGCGCTGATCATCGGCTTCAGGATGCAACTTGAGCAGCGCACGTAGCGCCTCCACCGCCTGCATTGGGCGGCGCTGGGCCACATGCATATCCGCCAACAGACGGTAGCTATCTACTGCCTTGCGATTGCCCTGTTTGGCTTGGGCCTGAGCGATATAATTGAGGAATAGGGGGTTATTCTGATCTTCTGCCCGCAACTCCTCAAAGACTTGCAGCGCCCGATCGAGCTTCTCGGTATGAAAGAGCGCGACCGCCACATTCATACGTGCATCGCTATCCTGCGGAAACTCTTGCAGGGCGCGGACAGCCAATTTCAGCGACTCGTCCCATCGTCGTTGGCGAGCCGCTTCGCGGCTCTGCTCTAGGGCTCGATCAAAGATTGCGCGGTTGCCAGCCATAGGTTTGGGGATCTTGCTATGCGGTGTATGGAACTACTACAGACCTAACAGGGTGAGAATCAGCGCCTTTTGTACATGCAAACGATTCTCGGCTTGATCAAAAACCACCGATTGGGGGCCATCAATGATCTCGGTGGTCACCTCTTCTTCACGATGCACCGGTAAACAGTGCATAAAACGAACATTGGCATCTGCTTGGGCCATAAGGGCCGCATTGACTTGATAGGGTTGAAAGACGGGCCGCCGTCGGGCGGCTTCGTGCTCTTGGCCCATGGAAGTCCACACATCAGTATAGATCGCATTGGCCCCGCGTGCAGCCTCAATTGGATTTGCGGTCACCTGGATCGTTGCACCACTCGCGGCGGCCAGGTGTTGGGCATGGGCCAAAATTTCCGCATCGGGGCGATAGTCAGGCGGGCAGGCCACGGATACACTCACCCCCAGGATGCCACCGAGCAGCATCAACGAGTGGCAGACATTGTTGCCATCGCCCATATAGGCTAAACGCAAGCCCTGCAAGTGCCCAAACTGTTCACGCAGGGTCAAACAATCAGCCAAGGCCTGACAGGGATGCTCACGATCCGAAAGGGCATTGATGATCGGAATGTTCGCATGGCGCGCCAAGGTCTCTACAGTACCATGCTTAAAGACACGGGCGGCAATGGCTTGCACCCAACGGCTCAGGTTGCGCGCGACATCGGGCACACTCTCGCGCCCGCCCATATCAATATCATTGGCCGACAGATAGGAACCATTGCCGCCAAGTTGGGTCATGCCCGCTTCAAAGGCAACCCGCGTGCGTAACGAAGGCTTCTCAAAGACGAGCGCCAGCGTTTTGCCCCGTAGCGGCCATTGTGCATGCAGCCCAGTGCCACCTGCACGCCATTCTGCCTTGAGGCTTGCGGCCCGCTCCAGCAGCGCTTCCGCTTCAGCGCGGGTGAGATCGGCCACCGAGAGAAAGTGTTGTTGCATGGTTCGTATTTACTCCATAGTAGCATCTTGCGAGGATGCATGAGGCGAAGACGTGCGGGCCTCGCGTCAGCGCAAACCGTAGTGTAGCACCAACGCATCCCTAACCACTATGCCGTTCACGCCGAGGGGCGCGCCGTTTTGCTTCCTGTTTTGATTGGGTAAACCGTTGGTTGGGCAGCCGCATGCGATAATCCCCCGCATCAATGATGGTAATCTCATCACAAAGTTCACGGTCACTCATGCGTGAGAAGATGCGTTGATCAATCTCCTTCGGATCACGATTACTGGTAATAACGGTTGGCAGGCGATAGTTGTACCGATGGTTAAAAATCTGATAGACCTTTTCACGCGCCCAGGGGGTCGCATTCTCGGTACCAAAGTCGTCCAGAATGAGCAGATGGGCCCCACGGATCTGCTCAAAGCGTTCATCGTAAGCAACTTCGCTACTTGGGCCAAAGGTACCACGCAGGTGATCGAGCAGATCAGGCACAACGGCAAAGAGGACACTAATGTAGTGGTTTTGTAACACATCGTTGGCAATCGCGGCGGCGAGGTGGGTTTTGCCACAGCCATAGTTGCCCATCAGCACGAGCCAACCCTCAGGCTGTTGGGCAAACTGCCGTGCGCGCGCAAAAGCGCGGCTCACCCCCTTGATGCTCGTATCAAAATTGTCAAAGGTTTTGCCCTGAAAAGGGCCAAGGTTACTCATCTCCACAAGGCGTTGACGGCGTTGTTGTTGCTTCTCAAAGGCACGACAGCGGCATGTAATCAACTGACCAAAATCGGCATGGCCAAAGGGAACATCGAGCAAGTAGTAGCCTACGCCTTTACAACGACTACAGACTTCAGCGGGCTCATTCGAGGTCGCTATCGTCGCTGCCACGACGGAAGAGTCCGCCGAACTGGCCGCTGGTATATTTGTCAATATCGATAGGTCGTCCGGCCTGATCGGGCGCATCGTTTCGTCCATCGGCAGCCCACCTCTCCAAGACTCTGCGTACATAGCGCCACGAACGCGCATTGGCCCGTACCGCCTCGCGCATGGCATCCTCGATCCAGGCACGGGGGTAGCGCTCTTCAGCCTCACGCAGTTCATCAATCAACATCGGGGTCACGAGACCAATATTCTGCTCATAGAGACGCAACAGTGAGGGCCGTTCCAGCACCTCGTGAACTGGCGTCAGGAAGACTTGGGCAGCAGCGATCTGTTCAGCCCAAGCACGATTCGCGGTGGTATTGACAAGGTACCAATTATTGATTCGTCCATCGGTAGGAACGGCTAGGTGCAACAGGGTACGACGGCGCACTGCCGCCTCCAAGCCTTCCGCCAAGAGATCCTCAAAAGGGCGCAGTTTACTAATGCTCCGCAACGAGCGCCGCAGGATCCGATCTTGGGCCAAATCGTCCCAACAAAGGCGGCGCGGCGTTGCCCGCTGGCGGCTCAGGCGATAGAAGATATGCAAGGTCACCTTAAGTTCACTCGGCAAGGTGATATTGGGGATCACCTCGCTGAACAACTCAGGCGGCAGGCTCACCAGCGTATCGGTCGAGAAACCGGCAAAGACCATGAACCACCTCGGTGCATGAACAGATGTCATTGCGTCATGGTACCACAAACAGAGGCAGAGAAGAACAGGGGAGCAGAGAAGAACAGGGGAACAGAGAACAGGGGAGCAGAGAAGAACAGGGGAACAGAGAACAGGGGAACAGAGAACAGGGGAACAGAGAACAGAGAACAGGGGAACAGGGGAACAGGGGAACAGAGAACAGGGGAACAGAGAACAGGGGAACAGGGGAACAGGGGAACAGAGAACAGGGGAACAGGGGAACAGAAATCTCTGTTTCCCTCTGCAATCTACAATCTACAATCTACAATCTACAATCTAAAATGGTATCACCACGCACACAAGAAGGTCAAATCATTCACATTGGTGCCGGTTGGGCCGGGGCGCAGCAGGTCATCGAGGGCGGCGAAGAAGGGGTAGGCATCATTGTTGGCCAAATGGGCTGCGGGATCAAGGCCGAGGGCTTGGGCGCGCGCCAGGGTCGTGCCGGTCACAACGGCCCCGGCGGCGTCAGTGGGGCCATCACCGCCGTCGGTGGCGAGGGTCACCAAAGCGATCCGTTCGAGGCCCGCGAGGCTTTGAACGGCGGCGAGGGCCAATTCTTGGTTGCGCCCACCGCGCCCATTGCCACGCAGGGTGACGGTTGTCTCGCCACCGATCACGAGGCAGCAGGGGCGAGCTAGAGGTTGGTCATAGGTCGCCACCTCGCGGAGGATGGAAGCCAACATGCGCCCTGCTTCACGCGCTTCACCTTCAAGCGCGGTAGTGAGGATGAGGCTCTGCCAGCCAGCGGCATGCGCTGCCGCGCACGCCGCCTCGGCGGCCTGGCGATTGGCCCCCACCAGCAGATTGTGTACCCGCGCCAGAGCCGCATCACCAGGTTTAAGCGTCTCGGCCACAGCCCCAGCCACACCTTGGCGCAGATAGTCAACAAGCGCCGGGGGCAGTTGGCGCGTAAGCCCATAGTATTCAAGGAGCGCCAGGGCATCCTGGAAGGTCGTGGGATCGGCAACAGTCGGCCCGGAGGCAATCACATCAAGGGGATTGCCAACCACATCGGAGAGCAGCAGGGTCAGCAGGTGGGCTGGGGCGGCCATCCGGGCCAAGCCGCCGCCCTTGATCTGATCGAGGTGCTTGCGGAGCGTATTGATGGCCCCAATTGCGGCCCCACAGCCCAAGAGGGCTTGGGTGAGCGCTTGCAAATCGGCGAGGCTGACAGCGGGCACGGGCAGGCTCAAGAGCGCCGAGCCGCCACCGGAGATGAGGGCAATCACCAGATCACGCGGCCCCGCTTCAGCCAAGAGCGTGGCCATCGCCTGGGCAGCGGCAACCCCACGCTCATCGGGCAGCGGATGGCCCGCCGCGAGAAAGCGCAATTTTTCGTGGGAGGTGGTTTCACCGTGGCCATCCTTGACCACCACCAACCCAGTGGTGAGCCGCTCACCTAATAGTTCAGCAAGAGCCAAAGCCATCGGTACGCCAGCCTTGCCCGCACCAACGACAAAGACGCGCTCAATGGACGTGAGATCGAAGCAATGCTCACCAGCGTAGAGCAACGCACCCTCACGGCGCACCATGCGGCGCACCGCCTGAGCCGGATCAACCGCTGCCAGGGCCGCAGTCATAATCTGGGCAATCGTTGTCCCTGCTGGTTCTGTGCGTAGGGAATGGGGATGATGCATAGGCGAAAATCCGGTAACTCTGAGCGGCTGTCTGAAAAGCTAGGAAGCACATGCTGGAGTGCCGGCTTTAGCCGGCTAAAGCCGGCACTCCAGCGTGTACCCTCCGGCTTTTCAGACAACTTCTGAAACCATTCCTAGCAACACGTTGCGTCCTTGCGCCTTTGCGTCAAGCCCCCCGGCTTATTTGCAAGGTATTGGAGCCAAGCCCAACTGGCTGCTACAGGTATCGGCAATCTGGCGCACGAGCGCACCAAGGCTGATAGCGCGTTCCAGGCTCATGCGGGTACTTGGCCCAGAGATGCTGAGGGCGGCGATGCAGCGCCCAAAGCGATCAAAGATGGGGGCGGCGACGCAACAGACGCCCACTTCGCGCTCTTCGTCATCGAGAGCGAAACCGCGTTCGCGACAGAGTGCCAGTTCGCGCAAGAGCAACTGCGGGCTCGTTAGGGTCTTTGCCGTCCACATACGCAACTCCACCCGTGAGAGGTAGGCATCCAATTGATCGGGAGGCAAGCCAGAGAGGATAGCCTTACCGCCGCCGGTACAGTAGAGCGGCACCCGCTGGCCCACCTCGGTAAACATGCGTACCAAGCGCGGGCTGGCCACCTGCTCACTATAGACCCCCTCATCGCCATGGAGCGTCAAGAGATTACTGGTCTCATCGGTGGTTGCGGTCAATTCTTGCAGCCAAGGGCGCGCAATGCGCACCAGATCAAAGCGGCGGCTCATGGCCGCCCGAGCCGCTACCTCAAGCAAGCCCGGCCCCGGCCCATAGAGGCGTGTCTCAGGGTTTTGTGCCGCATAGCCACGCGCAATCAGCGCACTCAACAAACGGTGTACTGTCCCTAGGGGCAAACCGGTTCGCTCGGTAATCTGCGAGAGTGGCAGATCATCACTACTCGCAGCGAGCGTTTCGAGGACATCGAAGGCACGATCAAGGGACTGCACCATAGGTCTTGGTTTCCATCTCATGGAAAAATATTTCCGCAGAGGGAGTATAGCCTGAGGGAGGGGCGGATGTCAACATTGGGGTTTGAAGTTACCCTAGATGCGCATCACCAACCGGCCCGCAACAAAGACCTGGCGCACGATCGGGTCGGGGCTGCGTTCCACCACGATCAGATCGGCGGCGTGGCCAAGGGTGATGCTGCCGAGTTCGTGGGCCATGCCGACGGCTTGCGCTGGGTTGTGGCTGATCAGCGCGACGGCTGCCGCAAGATCCATCAACCCCTCTTCGGCGAGCAGAAAGACGGCGGGCAGCAGCGCAGCGGGGTAGTAGTCGGCGCAGAGCCAATCTACGACGCCGGCGGCGAGGGCGGTGCGGGCGTTGAGGTTGCCGCCGCTCGATTGGCCGCGCAGCACGTTGGGTGCGCCCATGCCTACGGCCAACCCGGCTTCATGGGCCGCCTGAGCCGCGCTGAGTGTCGTAGGAAATTCGGCGATGCGGAGCCCCCGCTCGGCCCAGAAGTGGGCCTTTGCTGGGGTGTCGTCGTCGTGGCTGGCGACCGGGATGTTGTGCGTTTGGGCCACCGCCAGCACTTGGGCGATGTGAGCAGGGATGTAGCTCACGGCGATACGTTTGCGCTCTAAGATGAGGTCAATCTCCGCATCGCTGCGCCCGGTTGTCTGCACGATGTAGTTGCGAAAGGCGCGTTCGTCGGCGTACTGCCCCTGGCCTGGGCTGTGATCCATCACCGAGATGAGGCGCAGGCATGGATGGCCAACCATGGTGGCTAACGCCTGCACACCCCGTACACTGCTCACTTCGACCCGCGCATGGACAAAGTGGCGGGCATGACAGTGCTCTTCTCGACTTAAACGTTCTAAAAAACTGCCAACAAAGCGATCATTGCGCACGCCAAATTCATCATCATCGAGCGAGAGCGAATGGAATTCGCTCGTCACGCCACAACCTAAGAGCAGCCGGTCGGTGGCGTGCAGCGCCACACCGACGGGGATGTGGACGCCGGGACGTGGCTGTACCATGCGCTCGATCATGTCGCAGTGGAGGTCAACGATGCCGGGCAGGATGAATTTGCCCTGGAGATCATCGTGGTGCGTCGCCTCACCGTGCGGGCAGTCGGCCTCTTCGCCAATTCCGCTGATGCGACCAGCCTCAATGCTGAGCCAACCATTGCGCATGATAGCGTTGGGCAATACGATGTGGGCGTTACTGAGGAGGTAGTCCATAAGAGAACCTTAGAAGCTGTCTGAAAAGCCGGGGGGCACACGCTGGAGTGCCGGCTTTAGCCGGCTGAAGCCGGCACTCCAACGCCAAACCATAGACTTTTCAGACAATCTCTTACGCCAACGCCAACTGGCGATTGGCACATGGCCCCAGTGCAGCGAGATCGTGCGAGACGCTGATCACACTGGTACCGTTAGCTTGGGCCGCTTGAATCATGTGTACGACAATCTGCTTCGTCTCACCGTCGAGGCTGGCGGTCGGCTCGTCGAGGAGGAGCAGGCGCGGCGCGGCGATGAAGGCACGCCCCAGGTTGATGCGCTGCTGCTCGCCGCCACTAAAGGTGACCGGGCTGGCTTGCCAGAGGTGCGGGCGAATACCCAGATCGCGCAGCCACTGCCGCCCCTGCTCCTGGGCGGCGTCGCGCGCCCAGCCCTGGCGGTAGAGCGGTTCGCAGATCACATCCAGCGCCGAGACGCGCGGTAGGACGCGCAAGAATTGCGAGCAGTAGCCAATCTCGCGTTCACGCAGGCGCAGAATGGTGCTGTCGTGCGCCGCGACGAGATCGATACGCCCGTAGAGTTGCGACGTGAACCAGATGCGCCCCGCAGTGGCGAGGTAGGAGCGGTAGATGCATTTGAGGATGCTGGTCTTGCCCATGCCGCTGCGCCCGTGAATCAGCAGATGATCTTGCGGAGCAATGCTAAAGCTGATCGCCTGCACCGGCGTGATGGTGCGCCCGTCAATCAGGTGGAGAACGAAGCTCTTGGTTAAGTCTTCGACGGTGAGGAGGGTTTTGTTCATGTCTTTTTGCTTGAAGGGGGCTTGCGGGAACCCGGTTCCCGCTCCACGCCGGAAGGCGATGCGGGAACCCGGTTCCCGCTCCACGCCGGAAGGCGATGCGGGAACCCGGTTCCCGCTCCACGCCGGAAGGCGATGCGGGAACCCGGTTCCCGCTCCACGCCGGAAGGCGATGCGGGAACCCGGTTCCCGCATCGCCTCACAACGCCGATGAGACGAGCAGTTGCGTATAGGGGTGTTGCGGATCTTCCATAATCTGGTCGGTCAGGCCGGACTCGACGATCTGGCCGTTCTTCATGACGATGGTGCGGCGGGCGAGTTGGCGGATGACGCCGAGATCGTGGGAGACGAGGAGCATGGTGATCTGCTCTTCCCATTGAATGCGTCGGATCAGATCGAGAACCCGCGCCTGTACCGAGAGATCGAGACCGCTCGTCACCTCGTCGAGCAACAGCAGGCTGGGGCGGCTGGCGAGGGCTTTGGCAATCTGTACCCGTTGCAGCATGCCGCCGCTGAAGGTGTGAGGTTCGTCGTCAATCCGCTCGGGGGGCAGTTCGGTTTGGCGCATGAGTTCGCTGGTGCGTGCGCGGATGCGCCCCACATGACGCCATTCGGCCAGTAGCAGCTTTTCGGCAACGTTGCCCCCCACCGAGAAGTGCATATTGAGGCCCAATTCGGGACGTTGGTGGACAATGCCGAGGCGGTCGTTGCGGAAGTGGCGGGCGCTGTAGCCGTTCATCTGGCAGAGATCGACCGCCGCGCCGCTCTCCGGTGGCTGATAGAGGATCTGCCCCTGATCGGCGGGCAGGCTCAGGTTCACCATCTGGAGCAGGGTACTCTTGCCGCTGCCGCTCTCGCCGACGATGCCGAGCACTTCGCCCGCCTGTAGGCTAAAGTTGGCGGCAACGCAGGCGTGAACGGTGCCACAGCGCGGGCATTGGCTGCGCCCCTGGCGCGGGCCGGTCAGTTCAGCGCAGGCGGGGCAGCCGGGGCCGTAGCGTTTGTGCAGATCAACCACCTGGAGGAGCCACGTCATGGTTGCACCTCCGCACTAGCAAGGCGCTTATCGCAAAAACTGCTATCGGAACAGCTCGTCACCCACTGCCCCGCACCCGCGCCATCGGGCACAAAATGGCTGGTCAGAAAGGTCTGCTCAGCGCCACAGCGCACACAACGCTGCCCCGCCTGGTACTCGGTGCGAAAGGGGTAGTCCTCGAACTGCAACGGCACCACCGGCGTATGGGGCGGCACGGCATAGATACGCTTCTCGCGCCCAGCCCCAAAGAGAAAGAGCGTCTCGGCCATGTCAAGGCGCGGCACATCCCAGCGCGGAATGGGCGTCGTATCCATCATGTAGCGCCCATTGACCATCACCGGATATTGGCTGGCGATACGCAGATCGCCCGCCCGCACCACACTCTCATACATATAGACCCACATGCGCCCATAGTCCGCCTCGCCGTGCATCACCGTCGCCCGCTCCAGATTGGGTTCAACCCAGCGCAGCGGATCAACCATCGGCACCTGCAAGACCAGAATCTGATCGGCGCGCAGCGGCTCTTCCGGAATACGGTGGCGCGTCTGAATGAGACTCGCCGCGCAGCTATCCACCGTCGTCGCCACGCCGGTCGTCTGGGTAATCAGGCGGCGCAGATTGACCGCATTGACGCCCGCGTCGTCGCCCTGATCGATCACTTTGAGACAATCCTCAGGGGTAATGATAGCCAGGGTAATTTGTAGGCCGCCGGTACCCCAGCCGCGGGCAATAGGCAGATCACGGCTGGCAAAGGGGATCTGGTGGCCGGGGATAGCCACCGCCTTGAGCAGGCTACGGCGAATTTCGCGCTTGGCATCTTCGTCAAGTAGGCCAAAATTGTAGAGTTGTTCATTGGTCTGTTGCATTCGCTCGATTCCTTGTACTTCGGGGCGCTGCCCCGAACCCGCGCTCTTCTTCCGCTGTGGCGGCTTCGCCGCCACAGCGGAAGAAGAGCGGGTTTTTTGGGGGAGGCGTCGCCTCCCCCAAACCCCCGCCGGGGGAGGCGTCGCCCCCACTGGGGGAGGCGTCGCCTCCCCCAAACCCCCGCCGGGGGAGGCACCGCCCCCACTGGGGGAGGCGTCGCCTCCCCCAAGCCCCCACCGGGGGAGGCTTCGCCTCCCCCAACCCCCCGCCGGGGGAGGCTTCGCCCCCGCCGGGGGAGACACCGCCCCCGCCGGGGGAGGCACCGCCCCCACTGGGGGAGGCGTCGCCTCCCCCAAGCCCCCACCGGGGGCTTACTCTGCATGGTGCTTGCGGGCGCGATCCAGGACGCGCAGGTCGGCCTCGAAGGTGACGTAGTGGGGCAGTTTGTAGTGGGCGGTGAAGCCGCTCGCTTCGATACCGTCGCAGTGGAGCAGGAGAAATTCTTCGTCGGCGGCTGGACCGGAGTTACCGCTGAGACTGCCGAGGCGCGCTTGGGTGAGGACGCTGTCGAGAATGGCCATGCTCATCACCTTCACTTCGCTCTGGCCAAAGGCGAAACCGTAGCCCAGGTTGAAACTCGGCGGTGCGCTGCTGTTGCTGACGCTGTGCGCCTTCGAGACAATCTCGCACTCGGTCGCCTCGATCTCGCCAATGGTGACCGCCTCGCCGGTGAGCGGATGGGCCACCTGGATGGGCAGGTAGCCATAGCGCAATTCGGCCAGCGTAGGATGCGCGTCGCCGTAGCCGCGCACGCTGCTGTAGGCGAAGGTCATGAGGCTGCTGCTATCGGCCTGCGCCAGCGCCTGGAGGCGGGCGCTCCGCGGGCAGGGGAAGATCAGGGCTTGGCGCGTCAGATCGAAGGGTTCATCTTCCACTTCAGCGGGCGGTGCAACGAGCAGTTGCTCGGCGCGCAGATAGTCGGCCACCTTGGGGAAGTGGCCAATCTCCCCCGCTTGGGGTGCGCCAACCGCAACAAGCGCGGCGTAACGAGCGAGCGCCTGGGCAACGGCGTCGCCATCTTCAAGCGCCAAGAGGGGCTGCAAGAGGCGAATCTGGTAGTCTTGGGCGGGGCCAAGCATCTGCCCCCCCGGAATATCCTTGAACGAGGCCGAGATGCGGCGCATACAGGCCATCGTGCGTCCCGACGCGGGCAGTGTTGCCATCACCCGCGTCAGCGTCGTGCGGTAGGCGCGCAGCAGAAAACTGGCCTCGATGCTATCACCTTCGGCCTGCTTCACCGCCAACGCCGCCAACAGCGGCGCATAGAGCGCCCCCTCGTGCATGGCCCGACTGACCGCGTGGCGCAACTGATCGCTGATCTGGGGCAATTGCAGCGGATCGCTCCCGCCAAGCAGGCGCAATGCAGCCGCCAACTCCTCGGCGCGCAGCACCGCCTCGGTGCCGCCACGGGCGGCGACGTAACCCATAGTTTCTCCTTTCTTTTTTGTTGCGCTTTGGCGGCTTCGCCGCCAAAGCGCAACAAAAAAGAGCTTTGCTGGGGGAGGCTTCGCCTCCCCCAGACCCCCGCCAAAAGAGCTTTGCTGGGGGAGGCGAAGCGCCCCCGCCGGGGGCTTCTTATGAGCAGACTTCCTCGATGCGCGTCGTGCGCGGCAGACCTAAGCATGCCCCGGTTACATCAATGCAGAAGATGTCTACGCCCAGCGGAAAGTCGCTGCGCGTAGCCATGATTACCGACAAAACATTCGCGGGCAGGCCGGGGATGCCAACCGTGCGACTACCGGCGATGCCCGGCCCGGCAAGTCGCCAGGTTGCGCCATGCTCGTCCAGTTGCGCGACGCAGAGGAAGGCGGTGCAACTCTGTTCGGGGAAGGTGAGGCTGCCGCGTTTGAGATCGCCCAGACAAGCAGCCGACGCGGGATCGTGGAGTAGTACATAGTCGGCGTAGGCCGGCGTCTCCACTTGGGCATTGCTGCGCAATGTAAACCAGCGCGTCAAGGGGTGCTCGGCGCTCAGCCAGAGCCCCCCGGCGGCATGCGCCATACTGGTACCCTGGTCGAGCAGACTGAGTAGCGCGGCCACCGCATAGTGGTTGGGCAGTTGCATTGCAGGCAGTAGGGGCAGATCGTAGCCCTGCGGCGGCGGCGGGAGCCGCCCCAGCGTACCAGGGCGGGCCAGAGAATCGAGGAGAATACGGAAGGTGCGGCTATTGAAATATGCTTGTGTGGTGGGTGGTGCAGCTATCATGATTTTTCAATTTTTTTGGCAGGATGCGCGGGAACCAGATTCCCGCGCGCACCCTTAAAACGTGTCAAACACCACTCGCGTCGCCGCAGCGGCAGCAAACCGGCGCTCTTGGGCGGCAGCGAGGGCTGCGCTGAGCGCATCAATGTGTGGGCGCAGATCGGCATGGGGATCGCCCGGCATACGCAGCGCCGCATCGAGAATGGCAAGCGCCGTCGCATGCTGTAGGTCGCGCCCGATGACCATGCCAAAGCCGAAATGCCCGGCCAACTCAAGGAGCGCCTCACTAACCAAGATCTCGCCCGCGTTGAACTGACTCTCGGCCACGCCTTCAGCCATACGCAACTGCACGAGCGCCGTGCGCGGCTCGGTGATGAAGACCAGCGCCTCGGCGGGGTAGCGCGCCAAAACCGTCGCGGACAACGCAGCAACTTCATGGGCCGGTGAACAACTAAGAATGTGGGTGATAGGGTACATTGATCACTACTACTCCCGCGACTTACCGAGGCGCGCCTTCATATGGGTAGCAAACCACTCAAGCGCCATCGCAAAGACCAAAATGGCATAGGTGAAGGCCCCCAACTCGCGCAGGTCGAGGTAGAAGGCGCTTGCCATGAACATATCGAAACCGATGCCGCCCGCCCCAGCGGTCGCGCCCATCGCAATCGCGGTTGAGAAGTTAATCTCGAAGCGCACAAAAGTCCACGAGAGGAGCGCCGAGGCGGAGGTGGGAACCACCGCTTGAAAGACGGTCTGCCACCAACTCGCCCCGCTCGCCCGCAGCGCCTCTAGCACGCCAGCATCGATCTCCTCAAACGATTCGGCGTAGGCCTTGATCAGATAACCGGCTGAGTGGAAGGTCATGCCGATGACGGCGGCGACACTGCCCATGCCCGCTGCAACAGCGAAGAAGAGTACCCAGAGGACGGTCGGCACGGCGCGGATGAAGGCGGTACCCCCTTTGATCAGGTTATTGAGCCAGATAGGAGCGAGATTCTGCGCGGCAAAGAGGGCCAAGAAAAAGGCGATGATCGCCCCAAAGACGGTGGTGAGCAGCCCCAAGCCGACAGTGACGAAGAGCGCTTCAAGCAGATCAGCAAAGCTCACACTCCGCAGCCGCGGCTCTAGGAGCAGCAGCCGAAAGTTGTTGAGCATATCCTGCAGCGCTTCAACCAGACCAATGCCCCGCGTATCGAAGGTGGTAAAGCTATAGAGTGTCAGCAGCGTCAGGCCGAGTAGCGTCAACTGGATGCTCAGATTGGCCCGCGTCAGGGGGCGCACGCGGATGCGTGGCAGCGGTTCACTTCGTTGGCTCACAGCACCGCCCTTCGAATCACATTGGAGAGCGCTTCAATGATCAAGACAGCAACCACGATTACGAGCACCACGAGACTGGCCGAACTGTAGTTCATACTTTTGTAGTAAAGATCAAACGAAAAGCCAATCCCCGTGCCAGTGAGAATACCAACCAGCGTCGCGCTGCGGATGTTGGTCTCGATCATGTAGAGCACCCAGCTAATCAACTGGGGCAGACAGGCGGGAATGACGCTCTGGCTAATGATCGTCAGGTAGTTGGCCCCCGTGGCGCGCAGCGCCTCGACCGAGGCCATGCCCACTTCATCAATCGTCTCGACCATCACGCGCACAATGAAGCCGAAGGTGACGAAGAAGAGGGCGAAGAAGCCGGTGTAGGTACTCTGGCCAAAGGAGAAGAGCAGGATCAGCGCCCACGCCGAGACATCAATGTTGCGAAAGATGCTGGCGATACCCCGTGCGGGCAGGCTAAACCAAGGGTGGGGGCGGGTGGTCGTAGCGCCAAGCAGGGCCACCACCAGCCCCAGCGCCGAGGCGGTAGTCGCCGACGAGACCGCCATCAGGATCGTCTCGAAGAGCTTCTCGAGAATCCGGGGCAGACGCCGCCACGCCGCCTCATCGGGGATGAAATGGGTAGTGGCCCAGCTAAAGGCGCGCGGAATCGCCGTAAAGCCCTGCACCACGTCGTATTTGGTGATCACAATCGAGCCATAGGTCAAGGCGGCCAGTATGGCAAAGAAGGCGATGGACTGTATCTGACGCAGCTTCAAGGGATCAGATGGCATAACGCTCCCGCAGGCTAAAGATCAGTTCACCCGACTCAGAGCCATAGATCTGCTGGATCTGCTCTTGCTGAAGTTCGGCAGGTGGCCCATCGAAGATCACCCGCCCACGGTTCACGCCAATGATGCGCTGGGCATAGGCGAGCGCCACATCAACCTGATGCAGATTGACCAGTACCGTGATGTCCAATTTCTGGTTAATCTGCTGTAGCGTATCCATGATAATCTTGGCCGAATTGGGATCGAGCGAAGCAATCGGCTCATCGCAGAGCAGCATCTTGGGCTGCTGCACCAGCGCCCGCGCAATGCCCACGCGCTGCTTCTGGCCACCACTAAGCTGGTCGCAGCGTTTATAGATCTGTTCACCCAACCCCAAACTCTCAAGAATACGCACCGCTTCGCGCTTCTCAGTTTCGCTATAGAGGCCCAACACGCCCTGAACCATATTCTTATAGCCCAGACGCCCGTGCAGCACATTCTCCAGCACACTCAAGCGATTCACCAGATTGTAGTGTTGAAAAATCATGCCAATTTGAGTGCGCTGGCGACGCAACGCACCGCCACGCAGCGTCGGCACACTCACCCCAGCAAAACGCACATCGCCACTCGTCAGATCAACCAAGCGATTGATACAGCGCAGCAGCGTAGACTTCCCCGCCCCCGAAGGGCCAATAATCGCCACAAACTCACCCGCCTGGATCGAGAAACTGATCTGATCCAGGGCCCGCGCCTCGTTACCGTAGCTCTTCGTCAGCGCCTCGATCTGCAACAGGGCCATAGTGGACACCTCATTACGCCTTGCGGCGTGGAGTGCCGGCTTTAGCCGGCTAAAGCCGGCACTCCACCGTGTAGCGACCGACTTTTCAGACAGACTCTAAAATCCGCTTTGGGGCTGCGCCCCAAGCTCCCTTTTTTCTTGCAATGTGGCGGCGCTGCCGCCCGCAGCGGGGGATCGGGGGCTTGGCCCCCGAAAAATTCCTCTACCCGCCGTTGGCGGCGCTGCCGCCCGCAGCGGGGGATCGGGGGCTTGGCCCCCGAAAAATCCCTCTACCCGCCGTTGGCGGCGCTGCCACCCGCAGCGGGGGATCGGGGGCTTGGCCCCCGAAGAGAAACCATCAGCGCATCGCCCGAATCGGATCGAAGAAGGAATCGGGTACAACCACAAAGCGATCCTCACCAGTCTTGCGCAGGAGTGGCCTAAAGCCCGCATCCATCGCCTCCTTGGTGGCAAAGATGCGGGGATTTTCGGCAACCGCATCGGAGGTGAGAACCTCTTGGAGCGCCTGGATCTCCTCGGCGCTGAGCATCGCACCATTGGCCACAAAGGGCGCATTCAGCACCGGCACCGACTCAATCAGCACAAACTCTGCGCCGGGATACTTATCAAAGGGCTCGTCAGCGTTCTCAATCACGCGGTAGACCGCGCCGACCGCATTCTCGCTCCCCGCGACTAGTTCAACATAGTTGGCAACACAGGTATCACAGAAGGATGCAACATCCACCCGATCGGTAATCAGATTGACCAATGTGCCCTGGTGCGAACCACCAAACTGTACGTCGGCGAAGAAGCTATTGCTGCCGCCCTCGATCAGATCATCCGCCGTGAGACCCTGCCACTGCTCCATCGCCCCAAAGTAGCGTACAATATTGGACGAAGGCACACGAAAGCCAGAGGTGGAGTTGTTGGAGACAAAGGAGAAGCGCTTACCCTGAATGTTGTCTATGCCATAGACCCCATTCTCCTGATAGTTCTCCTCCTGGCCGCGCATCACCGCCAGCCAACTGTAGTAGACCGCCGTCTCTGCCGTGCCATCGCTGCCGCTCGGAATCACCAAGGGAACAACGGCAGCATTGCGCTCATTGGCCTGAATGTACCCCTCCGCCCCAAAGAAGGCGAGATGGGCATTGTTGTTGACCATCGCCTCAATCGCGATGATATAGTCTGTCGTCGTCTGATGCTCAACCGGACGGTTCAAGGTCTCGCTAATGACTTCAGCCAACGCATCACGTGCATCTTTAAGATCAGACCCCGATTCATTCGGATACCACGCCATAATCAACGGCGTCGTCGGCGCACTTGCCGGTGCCGGTGTAGCACCACTCGGCGCGGGCGCAGCACTCGGCGCAGGCGTACCCCCACAGGCGGACAGGATCATGGCCACACTGATCAGCAGCAGAGCGAGCAACGAACGCATAGGTTAGGTTCTCCACGCATAAAATTCTCGCGACCGCATTGGTCGCTCTGCCGAATGTAGCCGATAAAGATTATGTTTATGTTAAGTTTGCAGGAGACTTGCTTTAACGTTTGGTAATCTCTCTGTTGTACGTTACGCATTTCCCGGCGTGAGGGAACCAAGTTCCCTCACGTACCCTACCTACACATTTTGGTCACACCCACATCACTTACGGCCCAGCCACCAGCGCCCCAGCAGCAAGATCGGCAACCAGACGGGTATCCAGACAAGCAGGATAATCCCTACGTTGATCAGCCACTGAACGAGGGAGATCAGGGCACTGAGGGCGTCGCTGGCGACAATGAGGGGTTGCCAGCTATCTTCATCAATAATGGGGGGGCGCGCCGGGATCGGACGCAGTTCCACGTTGATGGTCGAGAGGGCGGCACGATCACGTAGGTAGTTGATGCGCCCTTGGATCTGCTCAATCTGACTTTGAAGATCGGTGAGAGCGCGATTGACCTGCAGAGCATCTTCCACCTCATCGGCACGGGCGAGCAGATCGAGCAGGCGATCACGGGTTGTTTCAAGGCTACGTAGGCGCGCACTGATGTCTACAAACTCTTCGGTAACATCATCGCCGGTAACCGAGCGCGAGATGACGCGGTGGGCCAAGCCTTCAATGCCACTCAGAGCCTCATCAAAATGTTCCGCACGCACCCGGAAGGTGATGAAGGATGTTTTGGTATTGTTGTGTTCATGATTCACTGTGCGTACACTGACCACAAAGCCGCCGAGTTGTTCAGCGCGGCTCCGCAGCAGGCTCTCAGCACTATCCACATCTTGCACTTGGATGGTAAGATTAGCCTGTTTGATCACGATACGTTGGCTAGGAGGGACTTCTACTTGGGTTTGGCTTGCGCCACCAGCGGCTCGTTCCTCAAGAGCAACTTCATCAAAATCCATAGCCGGTGCTTGATGCGCAGCAGCGGGTGCCGAGTCTGCGGAAAGACCCTGTGCAACTTCAGAAAACGTCTCGTTTACCTGACCTCCGAGGAACGTTGCCCACACAACGCCCACAATGGAAATGAGAATGACTACGAAGGCGATCCCGGTGATCATTTTGCGTTTTTCATGCATGGTATATGTCCTTTCTATATTTTGGAGTGCCGGCTTTAGCCGGCTAAAGCCGGCACTCCAACGCCAGACCATAGACTTTTCAGACAGCCTCTTACCCTTTACGATCATGCTCTACTCTAACGTAACGTAACAATGCCCCAAAATGTTCCCAACATCCACACTTTCTGTTCCCCTGTTCTCTGTTCCCCTGTTCCCCTGTCCCCTTGTTCTCTGTTCCCCTGTTCCCCTGTCCCCTTGTTCTCTGTTCCCCTGTTCTCCGTTCCCCTGTTCCCCGTTCCCCTGTTCTCCGTTCCCCTGTTCCCCTGTTCCCTTGTTCTCCGTTCCCTGTTCCCCTGTTCTCCGTTCCCCTGTTCCCCGTTCCCCTCTAATCCATTATGCGATCCATAACTTGGGCTATCTTTTGGCTGCTCAGTGGGTTCTACCTGCTGACTATGAGTGGGCACACCTATTCGCCCGATGAAGAGACGATGCTGGCGGTGACGCGCAGTATGTTGGCGCGCGGCGAGGTGGCGGTGCGGGCTGAAGAGGTGGGCAGTGTGGCGGCGTTGCGCCCCGGACGTGACGCGGAACGCTATAGTCCCTATGGCGTCTTGCCCTCGCTCTTGGCTTTGCCGCTGCACATGTTGGGCGCAAGTTTGGGCGGGGCCGATGCGGCAGCACGGGATTATACGTCGCGTTTCCTGGTGACCGCCTTGAATGGGCCGATTACCGCAGCAACTGCGGCGCTCTTGGCGGCATGGGCGTTACGTTTGGGTAGCACGCGCCTTTGGGCGATAACGTTAGGCTTGGGCTATGGCCTGGCGACAATGGCCTGGCCTTATGCCCGGAGTTTCTTTTCAGAGCCATTGGCGGCCTTGCTTATCCTCGTGGCTGCCGAGCGTATCCATGCCAGCGCCACGAGCTCTCAGCCCTGGCGCGCCCTGATGCTCGCCGGGTTGGCCACGGGCCTGCTGCTGACCACGCGCCTCGCGGCGGGGGTGGTGCTGCCAGTGTTTGCTGTGGCGGTGCTGCTGGCGAGTTGGCATAGGGTATACCAAGGTCAAACTGACCCCAGACACCGCTTTGTGCGCTGGTCTGCCTCCAATCTCGTATGGCTGCTCGCGCTGTTGCCTGGGCTCGCGCTGCTCATGTGGTACAACTATGCCCGCTTTGGCACGCTGCTGGCCTCTGGCTATGCCAGCGAAGCGAGCCTCTTTACCACACCGCTGCTTGAAGGGCTGTACGGCTTACTCCTCAGCCCGGGCAAGGGCATTGTCTTCTATGCGCCGCCGCTGCTGCTGGCCATCCCTGGCAGTTACCTGCTCTGGCGGCGGGGGCAACGTGGCGTAGTACTGCTTGGCTGGGGGCTCTTCCTGAGCCATGTGCTGCTCTATGCGCGCTGGAGTGTCTGGGATGGTGGTGGAGTCTGGGGGCCACGCTTCCTGCTGCCCGTGGTGGCACCACTGCTACTCTTGGGGGCGGGCTATGGGCTGCGAGGGGGGAGAGAGTTTTTGAGCGACAGAGAATTGCACCACAGAGGCACCGAGGGCACAGAGGTAAGAAAAGGAATGGCCCTGAAGGGGCTCGCGGTGTTGCTGCTGCTCGTTGGTTGGCTTGGCAACCTGGGCGGGGTGCTTTTGAACTTCAGTACGTATGGGGTTATGCCTCTTGCCGCTGATCGGGTGCATAGTGTTGCTGGCGCGGCCCTAGTGGGTCATTGGCGCATCCTGAGTGAGCGGTGGGCGGCCTACCGTACCGCGCCGCCCGTCTGTCGTTTGGCTGATGGCTGGTTTGCCAGTGAAGCCAGCGATGGCGCAGTGCTGCCGCGACGCAGTGGGGCGTGGGGCGAACTGCATTGCAACGCACCTAGCGCCCGCATCTACTTCAACCTCGATGATCGGCGCCCACCCGAAGCGTCCGCAAGCGCTCTACGCCTGACGCTCAACGGAGCGTTGTTGGCTGAACCAAGTTCAGGAGAACTACGCCACTATCAACTGCACCTACCGCCCACAGCGGCAAGCATCCGCATCGAGGCAACCCCATGGAACCCGTTGGCAGTAGGTTTCAGTGGGCGTAACGACGAACTCGGCCCCAAGTTGACCGAGCTACGCGGCACCAGCCCTGATGCACAAAGCCTTACCCTTGCCGATACAGCCATTGCCCCCTTGCCCACACAGGCCAAGCCACGTTGGGCCTGGTACTACGATCCACCCAACCAGCACCTCGTTGACCACTGGGCCTGGTATCTGCCCCGCAGCGAACTGCAGGGACGCCGCGCAACACTCATGGCCAGCTTGCTGCTGCTGCTTGGCGGCGGGGCAATGGGCGTAGGGGCGTACCAATTATACCATTTACGATTGTAGATTGTAGATTGTAGATTGTAGATTGTAGATTGTAGATTGTAGATTGCCGAACATGGCGTTCCAATGGGCTTTCGCGTTCTTGATAATAGCGAAAGCGGCAAAGCGGGGAAGCCTTGGGTTCGCAGGAGCGCTTGCGGGTTTAAGAAACTATCTGAAAAGCCGGGGGCACACGCTGGAGTGCCGGCTTTAGCCGGCTAAAGCCGGCACCCCAACGCCAACCCATAGACTTTTCAGACAGCCTCTCAAACCTGCCAGGTGTGCGCCGTTGGGTCTTTGGGGCTACGCATGGCGGCTGCACGGCACACACCTAGCAGGTCGTTTGTCCGCTTTCAATGAGCAAATCCTTGACACCGCATCCAAAACCTCCAAAAAACTCTATGAGTTGAAAGGTGGGGGAGGGGGGTAAAGGGTTTATTTGCAAAGTATTGCTTCTAATTCGGCTTCGCGCGCTGCTGGTAAAGCATCGTCGCCGTGGCCTTGCTGCTCTGGGCAATCGCCTCGGTCGCACGCACTCCTTAGGTAGTGCCGACGTTAGTCGGCTTCCCATCGCTGCCAAAGACCTCAGCCGACTAATGGTGTTCCAGAAATTAATCCGGTGTCGCGGCACGGGCTAGACCTGATAGATATGCCAGATTTGCGAGGTCTGGTTAGCGGATTATTTACTGGAAGACCATAAGTCGGCACTACGATGCCCACCCATGGACTATTCAGCATGACAGGCTGCTGGGATACGTAACAATATCCGCCTCCCTAAAGTAATCTGAAAACATCCCTAAAATTCATTAGGACGTCATGTTCTGCAATCTACAATCTGAAATGGTATGCTGTCTATTAGGTATACGTACCAAGGCAGAAAAAGTTACAACGATTCTTGTTTGTCTATACGTGTACGCAAAGCAGAAGACTGCTTTACAATGTTGCGAGGATACGTGAGGCGCGTCCTCGCGTCTTCGCGTCCTCGCAAACAGTAAAGAGGCTACGAACTATTCTATGCTTGACATCATCCTCACCACATGGACACGGCCCGATATTCTGCTGCTGACTGCGGGGGCGCTCGGATCAACGCTGCTCTGGCGGGTTCCGCTGCTTGGCTGGCTCTTCTACCCGTTTCGGCTGCTGAATACCTTTGTGCATGAGTTGAGCCATGGGTTGGCCGCCATTCTGACTGGGGGGCGCTTTGAGCGCTTTGTGGTCTATGCTAACATGGAGGGGCTTGCACTGATCCGTGGTGGCAATCGGGTTATCATTGCTAGTGCGGGCTACTTGGGGGCGGCGCTCTTTGGTGGGCTGCTGATTCTGCTCACGGCCACGCCGCTGGCCGAACAGAGCCTGCTGCTGGGCTTGGGGGCAAGCCTGGGGCTACTGTGCCTCCTGTTTGTACGCAACCTCTTCGGCTGGCTCGCAGGCATGCTGCTCGCTGCGGCGCTCGGCGCAGCCGGATGGTGGCTCGACAGCCAAGCGGCCATGCTGCTCCTCGCGCTCTTAGCCCTACAGATGCCCCTTGCTGCCATTCATAGCCTGATTGACCTGATGCGTATTGCGGTGCGGCGCGCCCGCCCCGGCTACCTGAGCGACGCCCATCTGCTGGCCCGTCACACCCGCATCCCGGCCCCGTTGTGGGCGACCCTCTGGTTTCTGATGGCGCTGGCCATTGTGGTGGTGACGGTGGCAGTGGCGTATCACGATAGGTTGTTGTGGAACTACCAATGAGTATTCACCCTAACCCCCTCCATATCGCCGATACTACGGTGCTGCTGGTTGGCCAGCCAGGTGTGCCCGCTGGCCCCACCCTTGACCCCGCTAGTCGCCTTGCGGCTGAGTTGATTCGCCCTGCACCCCACGAGCGGGTGTTGCTGCTTGGTGCTGCTCACCCTGCCCTTGGGGTCGTGTTGGCGCAACGCTTGCCCGCTGGCCATTTGGTCTTGAGCGATCCCCATGTGCTGGTGCGGCGCATGGCCAGCCTTACGCTTGCGACGAATGCTTGTACGAACACGGAGGTTGCTGATGCGGTGAGCCTGTTGCCCCAGGCGGCGGGCACGTTCGACCGGGTGATCATCCTGGGGCCGCGGAGCCGCGCCCTCGCCCGCCGTTGGCTCGTGGAGGCTCAGGTGCTCTTGCGTCCCACCGGGATACTCAACCTCGCCGGGGCGAATCAGGCGGGCATCCAGTCGCTGATCAGCGACGCCAAGGCGCTCTTTGGTACCTCCCAGATGCTCGGCTATGGCGGTAGTTGTCGCGTGGCGGCACTGACCCAGGCCAACCCGCTGCCGCCCGCGCCGCCCTGGGCCAGCCTCGGGGGGATTGCGCCTGGCACATGGCATACGCTTCAGCTTGAATTGCCCGACGGCCCGTTGCATCTCGTCAGTCTGCCGGGCAGCTTCAGCTACGAACATCTCGACCCCGGCACCAAGTTGCTGCTCCGGCAGCTTGGCCCGCTTGCTGGCCTCAATGTGCTTGATGTTGGCTGTGGTTACGGCGTGCTTGGGATCGCCGCAGCACGCCAAGGCGCCGCCCATGTCACCATGCTGGATGTCTGCCAACTGGCGCTTGCCGCAGCCCACGAGAATTGTGCGCGCCTTGGGTTGCAAAATGTCAGCATCTACGCCAGCAATGGGCTTGAAGCGGTGAGCTCGGCTACGACACCGCGCTTTGATCTCATCCTGAGCAATCCACCCTTCCATAGCGGGCGCACCATTGATCGTTCCTTGGCCACAACCTTCTTTGGCAACGCGCGGAGCGTCTTGCAGCCGCAGGGTCGCCTCTTGCTGGTGGCCAATAGCTTCCTCAACTATGAAACACTCCTCGCGGCAAACTTTGCTCGTGTGGTGGTCGCACAACGAACACCCAGCTATAAGGTTCTGTTGGCAGAATAGCTTGTGGGCAGCTTTTTGCTGATAAATTTGCTCATTTGCCCCTCTTAACCTATAGTTAGAGATGGGTTCAGGACACGTTACAATAACGCTAACCTTGCCGTTGTTGCCCCGCAACGTCTCATTGGCCCACCCGATCTTGTGGTTGAAATTGCTTCACCTAGTACTGCTGTCTTCGACCGCGATCCTGCTCAGGGTAAACGTGGTGCCTATGCGCGTATTGGAGTTAGTGAATATTGGCTTGTAGAACCTCATGCGCGCACGATTGAAGTGTTGGTGCTTACTGGTGCAGCGTATCAATCATTAGGTGTATTCCGTGGCGAAGAGCCGCTCCATTCGCATGTGTTGCCAGGGGAAGCGCCATGGGCTGCGCGGTTTTTTCCCCATGGCTTTCGGTAAGAGGCTGTCTGAAAAGTCTATCAACTGGCGTTGGAGTGCCGGCTTTAGCCGGCTGAAGCCGGCACTCCAACGCATGCCCACGAGCTTTTCAGACTGCTTCTAATGATTATGCAGTGGTGTATCCGCTAGGTTTTACTTGCCGATAGGTGGTTTTTGGGAGGGCCAGGCCATCCCAAACCCGCCTGTAAGACATTCCCACCATGCAACCTTTGCTTGGCCAGACGCGCAGTGCTGTTACCGAGCGTTATGCGCTCTTGACGCCGGATAGCTTGGTGCGTGCGGCGCATCCCGCATGGCCGGGGGCGACATGCTGTGTGTTGATTGGGCCGCCTTTGGGTGCGCGTTTTGTGATGCTGTTGGTTGAACTTGATCCCGATGGGTTGGGCCAGCGTACCCACCACGATGATGAAGTGCTGCTCTTTGTGCGCTCGGGCAGTGTCGAGGTTGCCCTGGATGATCGCGTGGTAGCCTTGGAAACGGGGGGCTTTCTCTACCTTCCGCCCCAGCAGGATTATCGGGTGACGACGGAGTTGGCGGCGGGGTTGCTGCTCTTTCAGCGTCGCTACCACCCTTTGGCGGGCGTTGCGCTGCCAGCGTTGGTGATGGGCCATGTGCATGAGGTAGCCGATGAAGCCTTTTTGGGTGACGAGGGTTTGTTGCTGAAGACCCTGTTGCCTGCAACGCCTGCCTTTGATCTGGCGGTGAATGTCTTTACCTTCCAGCCCGGTGCGACGCTGCCGTTGGTCGAGACCCATGTGATGGAGCATGGTCTGCTCATGTTGGAGGGCCAGGGCATCTATCGGCTCGGCAACGAATGGTATCCGGTGCAGGCGGGCGATTGCATCTGGATGGGGCCATTCTGCCCGCAATGGTTTGCGGCGCTCGGCAAGCAACCGGCGCGCTATATCTACTACAAGGATGTGCAGCGAGAACCATGGAGTTGCTGATTGACCTTGAGACCATTATGGCCGATTTGGACATCCTCGCGGCCTATACGGAGGCACCCGCGCCCGCTGTGACCCGCTTGATCTATGGGGAGGCGGAGGTGCGGGCGCGGGCCTACGTGCGGGCCCGTTGTTTGGCCAGTGGGCTAGAGGTGCGCGAGGATGGTTTGGGTAACCTCTTTGCCCGTTGGCCCGGACGCGAGCCGCAATTGCCAGCGGTGGCGAGTGGTTCGCACCTTGATACAGCGCCCCAGGCGGGCCGTTTTGCGGGGGCGGTGGGGGTGGTGGGGGCGCTTGAGGCTGTGCGGGCGCTGCAACGGGCTGGCTTTCAGCCGCGCCGCAGCTTGGAATTGCTGGTCTTTGCGGGCGATGCACCAACCCGCTTTGGCTTAGGTTGTTTGGCCGGGCGCGCCCTCGCCGGTTTGGTGCAGGCCGAACAACTGCGGGCGCTCCAAGATGCCACTGGTCGCACGCTGGAGGATTGGCGTCAGGCTGCTGGCTTGGCTGAACCACTGGAGCAGGTGGCGTTGGCTCCGGGCCATTATGCCGCCTTTATCGAACTCTACATTGAACAAGGGCCGCTGCTCGCCACTGAGGGCGAAGCGATTGGCGTAGTGCGGGCGATGGCCGCAGCCACCACGTTGCAACTCTGGTTGCATGGGCAGCATAGCCATGCTGGTTCCACCCTGATGCTGGAACGGCGCGATGCGTTGCTGGCCGGAGCCGAAATTGCCCTGGCAGTCGAGGCGGCAGCCCTCGCCACCAACCGGCCCCATACGGTGGCCACCACCAGCCTTTTTCAGATTGAACCAGGGCTGGTCAATATGATCCCTGGCCATGCCGCATTGACCCTTGAAGTGCGTGAGATTGCTGCCGAGCCGCGTGATCATGTGCTACGCAGCATTGATCGGGCAGTAGCAAGTATCTGTGCGCGCCGCCATGTGACCTATGATTTCCAGATGCACAGCAGCGATGCACCAGTCACCTGCGATCCTGGGGTGGTCGAGCAGATTGTGCGTGTCTGTGAAGACCTGGGGCTGCCGCGTCAGTTCATGGTGAGCCGCACCTACCACAATAGCCTCTTTATGGCCCACCTCGCCCCGACCGCCATGATCTTCATCCCCTGCCGCTATGGGGATAGTTCGCTCACTGATGAGCAGGTCGAACCGGAACATATCCTCCAAGGAATTGCGGTGTTGGCTCATAGCCTGGCACGTTTGAGTGAGTAGAGAGGGAGGGCAGGGATAGAGTTTTTTGGACAAGGGATTCACAACGTTAACAAGAAGAGGTACTGAGGATTGAACCACAGAGACACCGAGGACACAGAGTATGGGAACGCAGGGAGTGTCAACTAACCAAAAATGGTGATTGCCATACCACCCCCTTCTCTGTGTTCTCTGTGCCTCTGTGGTTCAATCCTCTGCATCTCTGTAAAAACTCTATTAGACAAGGAATAGTTCAATGACGAATTTGCTCTGGTCTCCCTCGCGTGACCTCCAGGAAGCAACGAACCTTTGGGCCTATATGGCATGGCTGCGGAGTACCCGTGGCCTTGAGTTCGCCAATTACGATGATGTATGGCGTTGGTCGGTGGCGCATGTTGAGGATTTTTGGGCATCAATCTGGGACTATTTTCAAATCCAGGCAAGTAGACCCTACAGCCAAGTCTTGGGGGAGCGGCACATGCCGGGGGCGCAGTGGTTTCCTGGCGCACACATGAACTATGTGGAGCATGTCTTTCGCCAGGCCAATGAGCAACATCCGGCGCTTGTCTTTCAGTCGGAACGTCAGGCGTTGACGATGCTGAGTTGGGCGGAGTTGCGCGCTCAGGTGGCGGCAGTTGCGGCGACCCTGCGCGAGTTGGGGGTGGAAGCGGGTGATCGGGTGGTGGGCTATGTGCCCAACATCCCTCAGGCGCTGGTGGCCTTCCTCGCCAGTGCCAGTCTGGGCGCGATCTGGTCGAGCTGCTCGCCCGATTTTGGCAGTCCGAGTGTGATTGACCGCTTCCGCCAGATTGAACCCAAGGTGCTGGTAGCGGTAGATGGCTATAGCTATGGCGGCAAGGCCCACGAACGCTATACGGCGATAGCGGAAATTCAGGCGGCCCTGCCGAGCCTTCAGGCAACTATCTTTATTCCCTACCTCGATCCCCAGGCGGCCCCCAAGGATTTACAGGGGCCAATTGTAAGCTGGGCGAGCGCCCTGAATACGGCGGGTGAGTTGCAGTGCGTCGCGGTACCCTTTGACCACCCGCTCTGGGTACTCTACTCCTCCGGCACCACCGGCCTGCCCAAGCCGATTGTCCAGAGCCAAGGAGGAATCCTCATTCAGCATCTGAAGGAGTTGAGCCTGCACCTCGACCTGAAGCGGGGCGAGCGCTTCTTCTGGTTCTCGACCACCGGCTGGATGATGTGGAACCTCTTGGTGGGCGGCTTACTTGTAGGCAGCACAATCGTCCTCTATGACGGCAGCCCGGGCCACCCTGACATGGGCGTCCTCTGGAAGCTGGCCGAAACAGCGGGCATCACCTTCTTTGGCACCAGTGCGGGCTACCTGACGGCGCTCATGAAGAGTGAGGTACGTCCGGGAGCGCAGTACAATCTAAGCCGTCTGAAGGGCATCGGCTCAACCGGATCGCCCCTGCCCCCCGAAGGCTTCGCGTGGGTCTATGAGCAGATCAAAGCCGACGTATGGCTCGCCTCGATCAGTGGCGGCACCGACATCTGCGGCTGCTTTGTGGCGGGCACGCCCCTACTGCCGGTCTACAGTGGCGAAATTCAGTGTCGCGCCTTGGGCGTAGATGTGCAGGCACTCGACAGCGATGGCAACCACGTAATTGGCAGCATGGGTGAATTGGTCGTGGCCCAACCAATGCCTTCGATGCCCATCTACTTCTGGAACGACCCCGACGGACGACGCTACCGCGAGAGCTACTTTGAACTCTACCCTGGCAAATGGCGTCATGGCGACTGGATCGTGATCAATGAACGGGGCGGCGTAGTGATCTACGGGCGCTCCGATAGCACAATCAACCGCCAAGGGGTCCGCATGGGCTCGAGCGAAATCTACCGCGTCGTCGAGGCATTGCCTGAAGTACTCGACAGCCTCGTCGTTGACCTCGAAGGGCTCGGTGGCACCTCCTACATGCCCCTCTTCGTCGTCTTGCGCCCAGGGCTCACCCTCGATGCTGAACTTACTACAAAGATCAAAGGTGCCATCCGCAGCGCCCTTTCGCCGCGCCATGTCCCCGACGCCATCTTTGCCATCCCCGACGTACCACGGACACTCAGCGGCAAAAAGCTGGAAGTGCCGATCAAGAAGATCATGATGGGCATGCCCGTAGCACAAGCAGCCAACCCCGATTCCCTCAAAAACCCGGAACTCTTGTCCCTCTTTGTGCAATTGGCGCAGAATCGGGCAACGTAATGTTAGGGATGATTTCAGAAACGACCTTATGGCGCAAATGGTGAAGTGTCATGAAACCATCCCTTATATTTGTTCGGTTGTGGCGGCTTCGCCGCCACAACCGAACAAAAAATGTGGGGTTGGGCGTAGCCCAAAAACCACAGCACCTCCGCATAATGCGGAGGTGCTGTAGGGAATGAAAATAGCAAGAAAACAAAAATTAGGGCAAAGCGTCAACCAGGCCCTCGTACCAGACTTCGCTAAGGGTGCGCCCAACGAGGGTGAGAATGCCTACTGCTGTAATCGCAATAAGCACGAGCACAAGACCGTACTCGGTCAGACCTTGGGCCGGCGCACGCGCACGTGCCGCCAACAGCCACGCCATCAACCAGCGCACCATGTCTATGGCACGTTCCCAAGCTTGGCTTGCATACCAGCGCATGAAATACCTCCTTTCTCGTGTTATCAAGCCTGTGGTATGCTACCTACTATACAATACTTGGTACTTTTTGCCTATAGTACATCGGTAAGCTTTTGCACTAACCCCCCCCTGAAACCCATCAAGTCCACAAGGAGCCCCTCATGTCTGAATCGCAAGGATCATTCTTCAATCAGCAATTGAGCAACGCACTGGATACATTGATTGCCAGCAATCCCTTCTTGGTGCAAATGCGGGCGCTGATGCGCCAACTTCAGGACGAACGCGAACATCTGCCGGTCTTGTTGCCCCTGTTGCTCATCCTGTTCATTGTGGTCTATCGACGTGAGCGGGCGCAGATTGAGCGTCTCCGTCGCTTTTCTCTATAAGGCTGTCTGAAAAGTCTATAATCTGACGCTGGAGTGCCGGCTTCAGCCGGCTAAAGCCGGCACTCCAGCGCATGCCACATCGTGTGCAACGACATGATGCCCTTTTTCAGACAGCTTCTATGGATCGTTCCAGCGCATAGATGCGCTCTGGATCGAGCAGCAAGCCGATCTGGGTGCCAGGCGGGCCGGGGGGATTGGCCAGATCAAAGCTGAGACTGAGGCCACTCTGGTGGTGAACGAGGACGCGGTGGCTGCGCCCACGGAATTGGTGTTCGCGGATGCTGACTTGGCATGGTGCGTCGGCATGGAACTGTGCTGCGTCGGGGTAGATGACAATGCACACCGGGCTGCCTGGTGCGCCAATTGATCCGTTATGGCGACAGGCAAGCTGGCCCAAGGGGGTAGCGATGCGTCCATCCGCGCACCAGTGGCCCGCCACGAGGTTGTTGAGGCCCAAGAAGCTGGCCACCCAGGTACTCGCAGGTTGTTGGTAGACCAGTTCGGGGGGGCCGTGTTGCTCCAGTTGGCCTTGGTTCAAGAGTGCTACGTGATCCGCGAGGGCGAAGGCTTCCTCTTGGTCATGGGTGACATAGAGGGTGGTCACGCCGACACGGCGCAAAATCGAGCGTAGTTCATCTTGAAGCCGTTCGCGCAGGGCGCGGTCGAGGGCTGCCAGGGGTTCATCGAGCATCAGCAGGCGCGGGCGGGGTGCGAGGGCACGGGCCAACGCGACGCGCTGCCGTTCGCCGCCTGAGAGTTCGTAGACGCGCCGCCGTTCGTAGCCGCGTAGCCCTACTAGTTCGAGCAGTTCGGCGACGCGCTGCGGGGCCGTCCGTCCTTGCCCCTGCACCTTGAGCCCAAAGGCAATATTGCCAGCCACATCAAGATGCGGAAAGAGCGCATAGTCCTGGAACATCAGCCCAAAGCCTCGGCGGTAGGGGGGCACACCTGTGAGGCTTTGGCCTTCGAGCAGCACCGCCCCATGCTGGGCCGGTTCGAGCCCAGCTACGACGCGCAGCAGCGTGGTTTTGCCACAGCCCGAAGGCCCCAACAGGGCCGTAATGCTCCCCTCACTTACCCCCAAGCTCACCCCACGCAACACCGGCGTTGCGTCGTAGGTACAAACGATGGCTTGTAACTCAAGGAACATCGCGCTCAAAAGGTCGTAAAGCCCTCGGCAACCTCGTGCGGATCGAACCAGGCCAGTTGCTCGGCCATGGCCGCGACAGCACCAATGACTAGGATGGCCGGAGTTGGGAGCATGTGGTCGCGCAGCCGATCCGGCAGGGTCGCAAGGGTTGCTTGGAGCGTCTCTTGCTCATTGGTGGTAGCGCGGCTGATCACCGCCACCGGGGTGGTGGCGCTACGCCCAGCGGCGAGCAGAGCGGCACAGACGCGATCGGCGCGATGCAGGCCCATCATGATCACAAGGGTGGGAATGCGGGCCAACGCCGACCAATCGGTGGGGCTATTGGTATCAGATGCCTCGTGGCCAGTGACCACCGCGAAGCCGGTTGCAAGACCCCGGTAGGTCAAGGGGATACCGGCGTAGGCCGGGGCGGCGAGGGCCGACGAGACCCCCGGCACGATCTCGAAGGGCAGGTTGGCCGCAGCGAGGGCGGCGGCCTCTTCACCCGCATGGCCAAAGACACTCGGATCGCCGCCTTTGAGCCGCACCACTTGGCGTCCAGCCCGCACATGGGCCACCATCAACTCAGTGATGGCATCTTGTTCCAGGGTGTGCTTATCGTGCGACTTCCCGACAAAGACGCGTTCGGCAGCTTCGGGCGCTTCGGCCAGCAGTTGACGTGCCACCAGCCAGTCGTAGAGAACAACATCAGCTTGACGTAGGAGGTGTATACCGCGAACAGTGATCAGATCAGCGCGGCCAGGGCCAGCACCGACGAGGTAGGCTTTACCAGGCATAGGGCTAGGGCTCGTTTGGTCTAGGGTATTGGTTGGCTCCATCGGGGCTATTATATCAGACCTAGCCATGAGGGCAGGAAACAGAAACGAGAAACGAGAAAATAGGCAATAGCGCAAAAGTCACCCTAGCGGAGTGCCAACTTTAGGGAAGCGGATGCTGTTGATTACCCCGTTGCGTTGCCATCCTGAGCGAAGGTTCGTAGGAACATTCCTGTTTGCGCCGTAGGTAGTGCCAACTTATGGTGTTCCAGAAATTAATCCGGTGTCGCGGCACGGGCTAGACCTGATAGATATGCCAGATTTGCGAGGTCTGGTTAGCGGATTATTTACTGGAAGACCATTAGTCGGCTTCCCATCGCTGCCAAAGACCTCAGCCGACTAAAGTCGGCACTACGATAGTCGTAAACCATGAACTATTCAGCATGACAGGCTGCTGGGATACTTAAAAGTTTCTGCTTCCCTTAGTCGGGGCCAAGTATTGACAAATGGTTTGCATATCGTGTACAATAACTATGCACTATGAGGATAAGTGTTCAGACTTGGGGTAAGCAACTGCTGGGTGCGCGGGCCTCCGGCCCGCATGCGGGCCGGAGGCCCGCGCACCCAGAAGAAGTGTGAACACTTACACTATGAGAGGGTTTTGCACAGACTGCACCGCCCTCCGCGTATCCTAACCCCTTCTATAGCAAGGAGAAGACACCATGAGCGAGCGCGCTGCTGCGTTCGATTTCTTCGGTCCACGGGCCCTCGTCGGCCCTGAGTTGGCTGTTGGTCAGGCTGCTCCCGCCTTTACGCTGCTCAACAGCAAACTCAAAGAGGTCACCCTGGCCGATTTTGCTGGTAAACCCCTCATTTTGAGCGTCGTCCCTTCGCTTGATACTGGTGTCTGCTCGAAGCAGTCGGTGCGCTTCAATACCGAAGCGGTTGCCCTGGCCGATCAGGTCAATGTTGTGACGGTGAGTGCCGATCTGCCCTTCGCCCAAGCGCGCTGGTGCAGCAGCAGTGAGGCCAAGAACCTCATTACGCTCTCGGATCATCGTGAGATGAGCTTTGCCCAAGCTTACGGTACCTACCTAAAAGATTTTCGGCTCAACAGCCGCGCTGTTTTTCTGATTGATGGCGCAGGCATCATCCAGTACGCCGAATATGTACCACAGGCCGGACAAGAGCCCGATTATGATGCGCTGCTTGCGGCGCTACGTCCGCTGTTGGGGTAGGGGTAGAATACAGCAACAAGAAAATAGGAAATAGGAGTATATCTCACAGCGCCTCATCGCACTCGTCACGCAGGCCGCATCCGGCGCAGCGGGCGGGTGCGTTGTGGCTGCGGGCCACCGCCTCGGCCTCAAGGAGTTCGCGCATGTTCTCGATGGTAGCGAGCAGTTGGGCGCGGATGGCGGGCGTGTAGGGGCAGCGAAAGGTGTTGTCGGCATAGCGCAGCAGGCCGTAAGGGGGAGTTTCCCCATAGTGCTCTTCAACCAAGAGGCAATAGGCGGCAAGCTGCATTACATCAGATTCATAGGGGGCAAGCGCACGACGACTCGGCTTGACCTCAACCGGGATCATGGCGCCATCCTGCTCAATCAGGTAGTCGGGCCGTCCACTCAGGCCATAGCGTTGCGCGTAGAGTGGCCGTTCGGGTGTGTGCTGTGCGCTAACATCCTCGGCATGCACGCGAGCCCACGGCAGGCCGCTACGCCGACGCAGCAGCACCGCGCCGGTGAGCAGTAGCAGCGCAAGGGCAATCAGTACAAGGGCAAGATTCACAGCAGAAAGAGCAGTAAGAGGCCCAGGGCCATCGCCAAGACCCCGGCCCAGAGGGCGACATTACTCAGGCGCACGAGCATACCGTGGCGGGCGTGGCGGCGCACGCCTGCGGCGCGGCGGCCAGCCCCACGCGGCTGGGCCCCCGCCACACGGCGTAACCACCAAGCCTTGGCACAGAAGGTATATTCAGCGATTTCGCTGGCGCGAACATTTGGCATAGATTGCATGATTGGTATTAGATCTCAAGCTCTTCGTATGTGCCTAGCGCAGCCCGTTCGACCGGGAGGTTGAGCAACGCAACCTCATAATCCAACACGGCTTCCACATCAGCGCGCTGGACGCCGGGAAACCACTCAAGAAATTGGTCAATGGTTGCACCATCACGCAAATTCTCAAATAACGCCACAACCGGAACGCGTGTACCCCGAAAGACCCAGGTGCCACTTACAACATCAGGGTGAGCTTCGACGGCTGCAAGATCGCTCCAATTTCTTTCCATCAGACTCTCTCTTTGGCGGATTCGCCCTCAAAATAAAACCTGTAAGTTAGGATGCGCGAGGGAACCAGGTTCCCTCGCATCCTCCCGCCGTATGCCCCAAGGGGCGGGTTATACCAATTACCATTGAACATGCCGCATAGCAGATTACGTCAGACCGCATTGCAATGAGGTATACCCTGCTTGTCACTCGCCACTCATCACTCGTAACTGGTATTAGCCTCCGCCAAGCACGGGGTTGCCACGAATAGCATTCATGACATCATTGACCGTAATGAGCAGCATGAGCCCCATGAGCGCCATGAAGCCAAAGGCGTGAACCATTGCCTCCTTTTCCGGTGGAACCTTCTTGCCACCGCGTAGCCACTCGATCAGCGCAAAGATGATATGGCTCCCGTCGAGGGCGGGGATGGGGAGGAGGTTGAGGATGAAGAGGTTGAGGCTCAGGATGGCGGTAAGGTTCCAGAAGGCGAGGAAGCCACCGGGCTGCTGAATGACTTCGCCGGTAGCGCGGGCGATCCCGACGGGGCCAATCGGCTCGCCGTTGGGCGATGGTTCAGGCGTAAAGAGCCCGAAGAGTGCAGCGGGCAAGCCAGCGAGAGCCTCAAGCATGCGCCCGGTCAACTCGAAGCTATAGGTAATGCCGTGCCAGACGGCCCCAATTGGCCCAGTGGCAACCATCTCAACATCGGCGCTATAGCTAAAGCCAAAGCCAAGTGGGATATTCGCGCCGTCAGGGGTGGTCCAAGGGCCGGGGATGATATTGAGGCGCAGCTCTTGGCCATCGCGCAGCACGCGGGCCTCAATCGGGCGCCCTGCGTTGCTTTGGGCCACACTGCTGATCACATCTGCCGAGGTGGCGGGGCGACCATTGAGGCTCACCAAGAGATCGCCGCTCTGCATGCCCGCAGCGGCAGCAGGCGTATCGGGGTAGATCTGGCCGAGCATTTGGCGTCCGGTGGGGGTGGGGATGCCCATGACCATGAAGAGAATGGCGAAGATCAGCATGGCCAAGAAGAGATTCATGAGTGGGCCAGCGACCATGACGGCAATTTTGCGCCATGGTGGGGCTGCGGCGAGGCTGCCGCCAGCACCGTAGAGGGGATCATCGGGACTATCGCCACTTGCAAAGCGCACAAAGCCACCGAGTGGCAACCAATTGAGCGTATATTTGACCCCATTGCGCTCAAACATCACCATTGCTCGCGGTGGAAAGCCAATTCCAAACTCTTCGACTTTAATTCCCATCCGAATAGCAGTCAAAAAATGGCCCAATTCATGAACCACAACGAGCAAGCCAAGCATCAACAGAAAGGCAACAATCGAAATCAAGGGATTGCTGCTTTGCGTTTCAGCCGCTTGTTGGAGTACCTGGGTACTCGCGAGCGTGACCAGGGATTGCATAGAAACTCCAGAGCTTTTGCACAATCAGACAGCGGGCCGCCGCTTGCAGCCCGCCGCATCCAATAGTAGTAGTGTAGCGAATCCGCTAACGGGCGTCAAGGGGAGATGAAGCGGCGGGTGTGACGTAAATTTTTGTTAGCGCGAAAAAGCCTTGGGTTGGCAGGCGACCTCGCGGTGGCTTCGACAGGCTCAGCCACCGCGCCGCTGGCTCGGTGGTTGAGCCTGCCGAAACCAGCCTGTCGAAGCCAAGCGGCGCGGCCCAGAGCTTTTTCGCGCTAACAAATTTTTGCATGGTGTTCTCGGCGTTCCTCACGCCGCAGGCTAAAGCCTGCGTCTGGTATGCGGTCGAAGCCCGCTACGCGGGCTGAGCATGACTGGCTCGCAGCCCGCGTAGCGGGCTTTCGCATAGCAGCCGGCGGCTTTAGCCGCCGGCGTGGTACTGTTGAGGCTACGCCTCAACCCCGCTTGGTTTTGTGTTATAATACGATCCACAAGTCGTGATTTGCTATTCGTTCTTTACCAAAGCCAAAGGAGTGGGCATGCGGCTGTTCAACCAGATCCGGTTTGACAATCTGCGCGGAGATCTCTTTGGGGGCGTGACGACGGCGATTGTCTCGTTGCCGCTGGCCTTGACCTTTGGGGTGGCGTCGGGTGCGGGTGCGGCAGCAGGGCTTTATGGGGCGGTCTTGGTGGGCCTCTTTGCGGCGCTCTTTGGCGGCACTTCGACGCTCATTTCGGAGCCAACCGGGCCAATGACGGTGATTATGACGGCGGTGATTACGGCGATGTTGGCCGCTAATCCAGAGTATGGCTTGGCAATGGCGTTTACGGTGGTGATGATTGCGGGGCTTTTTCAGGTTTTGTTGGGGGTGCTGAAACTGGGCAACTATATTACCCTGATGCCCTATGCGGTCATTTCGGGTTTTATGTCTGGGATCGGGATCATTCTGATCATTTTGCAGTTGGGGCCGCTCATGGGCCAGCCTAGTCCGCCGGGGGGGGTGTGGGGCACCTTGCAGCAGTTGCCCACGTTGGTGGCGAACCTGCGTTGGCAAGAGTTGCTCTTGGGGTTGCTGGCACTGGCGATTCTCTTTCTCTTTCCCTCCCGCTGGAAACGCTATGCGCCGCCCCAATTGGTCGCCTTGGTGGCCGGTACCCTGGTGGCGCTCTTCTTCTTTGCCGATGCCGACCTGCGGCAGATTGGGGCCATTCCGGTGGGTTTGCCCACCCTGATCTGGCCGACGTTTACGCCGGAGTTGGTGATCACAATGGTGCTTGATGGGATGATCTTGGGCTTGCTGGGAGCGATTGATACGACACTGACCGCGATGATTGCCGATAGCCTTACCCGCAGCGAACACAAGACCGACAAAGAGTTGATTGGTCAGGGGCTTGGCAATCTGATGGCGGGGCTGTTTGGAGCCTTGCCGGGGGCCGGGGCCACAATGGGCACGGTGGTCAATATCCAGAGTGGGGCGCGTAGCGCTCTGGCTGGGATTGTTCGTGCGCTCATCTTGTTGTTTGTCGTGCTTGGTGCAGCCCAACTGACCGAACAGATCCCGTTGGCTGTCTTGGCCGGTATCGCCCTCTATGTTGGCTTCAACATTCTCGATTGGAGTTTCTTGAAACGGGCCCACCGTGTTTCTTGGCCAACGACGTTGATTATGTATGGTGTGTTGCTGCTGACCGTCTTGGTTGATCTGATTGTCGCGGTGGGGGTGGGCATCTTTATTGCCAACATCCTGACCATTGAGCGGTTGAGTGCGCTCCAGGCGGAGCAGGTGAAGACGGTGAGTGACGCTGATGATGCGATTGTGCTGACCCCCCGCGAGCGTGAGTTGCTCAACCAAGCGGGGGGGCAGGTGCTGCTCTTCTACCTGAGTGGCCCTATGATCTTTGGTGTTTCAAAGGCGATTGCACGGCAACATGCAAAGCTGGGGGCTTATCAGACGATTGTGTTTGATCTGAGTAATGTGCCGTTGCTGGATGATACGATTGCACTCGCGCTTGAGAATGCGATCAAGGATGCCCTAGAGACGGGCTGCACGATCTATTTGGTGCTACCGGCGGGGCAACTGCGGGCACAACTGGCGCGGCTCGATCTCTTCCAGTTGCTACCAGCCGAGCAGGTGCTACACGAGCGCGAGGCGGCCTTGCAGCAAGCGGTGGAGGGCTTGAAGGGGACGCGAGGACGCGAGGATGCGAGGCCCTCGCCGCTTCGCCTCACGCATCCTTGCAAGGCGGACGGCGGGCACTAATCGCGCAACTGGTCACGCGGCCTTCGAGCATGGGCAATAGCTCGGCAGGTAGACCTTCGAGCATCTCGGAGCCTTCGTTCCGCAGATCGGCAACGGTGTAGCGGTGCAATACCTCCAGGTTCACTGCGGTAAACCCGGCTGCCTCTAGGAGGTTTCGGTAATCGTCCATTGTCAATGCACCTGCAAAGCATGACGACCAACTCAAAGCCGAGCGGATGGTCGCTTCGGGAAGCGGAAAGGCTGTGAGATCGCCATCAAAAACAATGTCAGAGACAGCGAGGCGTCCGCCGGGGCGGAGTACGCGGAAGGCATCATTGAGTACCTGCGCCTTATCGGGTACGAGGTTGATCACACAATTGGAGATAATCACATCAACAGATTGATCGGGCAGGGGGATAGCCTCAATATCCCCCTTGAGGAAGCTCACATTGGTTGCCCCAACGCGGGCCGCATTCCGCCGGGCGGTCTCAAGCATCGCGTCGGTCATGTCAAGGCCATAGACAAAGCCGTCAGGCCCGACCTGCTGGGCCGCCAAGATTACCTCAAGGCCGCCCCCGGAGCCAAGGTCAAGCACAACCTCACCAGGTTGCAGCGTCGCCAGCGCAAGCGCATTGCCACAGCCAAACGACGTGGTCACCACACCCTCTGGCAACCGAGCCAGCGTCTCGGCACCATAGATCTGCACCTCAGTACTGGTGGTTGTGTCAGTTGTACAACAACTCCCCCGCGTAATCGCCTGCCCGTAGTGTTCCTGCACCGCCGCCTTGATCGCACTGGAATCGGGGATGGTCTGACGCATACGTTCCTCCTTAGATTGATGAACTTCGATATTTAACCCATAAGAAAGAAAACAGCAATGAGAACATAGAAAATAGGTTTGCGCCCTCGCGCCCTCGCGCCCTACTAGAGCAAGGCATCAAGATGGGCCACAATGCGAGCCCGCAGGGCTGCAAGGGCCTCGCAGCGCACCGTGTAATAGGCCCAGAGGCCACGGCGCTCACAATCAATCAGGCCCGCCTCACGCAACAGGCGCAGATGGTGTGAAACGGTAGGTTGCTTAACCGGCAAGGCCGCCTCAAGATCACAGACACAGACAGGTTCTTCGTGTTGGGCCAACAGATCAAGGATCTGAAGCCGAATCGGATGCCCAAGCAGCCCCAATTGCGCACCAAAAGCCTGCGCATCTTCGCTACTCAGGCGAGCTTGCAAGCGCGGAGCGCAACAACCTGTTGGGAGTAATTTTGCCATGTTGGGGTGGAGTATAGCATGTATATCGAAGGTTGTCAATATGAGAAATCACCACATAGGCATCATCGCTCCGCATAGATCACCTCAGATGAACGCAAAATCGTCTGGCGTCGTAGATAGTTGGCGCTTTGCTCGATCGCCTTGCGGTCAAGCAGATCGACGGGGCGGTGAAAGATCTGTTCCAACTGCTCGCCCATGCTGACGAGATCAAATAGGCTGTAACGCACATCGTCGTGGAACCGAACGAGTACATCCAAGGGTCATTGGTATGGGTGTGACTGGAATCTGTAGGGCGGTGCCCTGCAACCCCGCCAGACAGGGGGAAATGCGGGGGAACCAGGTTCCCCCGCACCCCCTATCTACACATTTTGGTCACACCCAATTGGTATGTATAGAGCCATATTGACAATCCCTTGGGCTCTGGGTATGATCTAGAGCTACCGCAATATTGTCTAAGAAGCTGTCTGAAAAGCTAGTGAGCACGCGTTGGAGTGCCGGCTTTAGCCGGCTGAAGCCGGCACTCCAACGCCAGTTCATGGACGTTTCAGACAGCATCTAAACCCTCTGGGAGAGAAGCCTGAAACCACGTGAGCGATTCAAAGCAATCCACTCCCAATACGCCAGCGTTGCTGCCTGAAGGGCTAAAGTTGTTGGCTGATGAGACGCGCTGGCGGCTGATTCTGGCCTTGCGCCAGGGTGATTACCAAGTGGGTGAATTGACCACCCAGCTTGGTCTGCCGCAGAATCTCGTCTCCTACCATTTGAGTGCCCTACGCCAGGGCGGGCTTGTGCAGATCCATCGCAGTGACGCCGATGGACGGGTGATCTACTATAGCCTTGATTTTGCTGCACTCAAGGATATCTACCGCGATCTCGGGGTGCGCTTGTGCGTTCCTAACCATGTCCCTGTAGCCCGTGAGCTATCAGGCACTATCGTTTTCCTCTGTACCGCCAATAGTGCCCGCTCGCAAATGGCTGAAGCGTGGTTACGCCACCTCGGCCAAGGCCAATACATCGTGCGAAGTGCTGGCACACGGCCACAGCCGATCCACCCGCTCACAAGCCGGGTTATGGCTGAAGTAGGCGTTGATCTCGGTTCGCAGTATGCCAAGGGCCTAGAGGCGCTGCAGGACCTGCGCCCCGACCTGATTATCACGGTTTGCGATATAACCCGCGAAGCGTGTGCCTATTGGGGCAGTGAGGTTGCTCAGATTCATTGGAGCATCAGCGACCCGCTTGCCGCCCCGGAAGGTGAGCAAGAGGCCATGTTCCGTGCGGTGCGCGACGCCTTGCACCTGCGGGTTGAGGGGCTTTTGGCCAGTTTCAGCGAATAAATTCCCAGGGTGGGGTTTGGCGCAGCACTCGTTCCTGTTCGGCAGCCCGCACGCGGGTAATGAGCAACTGGCGCAATTCGGGGTCATCGAAAGCGCGGGCCAGGGCGGCAACGCCGCTATTCTCAGCGGTGGCTGCGACGTAAAAGGATGGATGGGGTTGTTCGGCGTTGCGGTAGAGCAACCCCACCTCAGCCAACTCACCCAAGGCACTCTGCACCTCCCATGGTGGCTCCTTGAGCCATTCGCTGAGGCTGAGGGTATTGTGACGCATTTGGGGATGTTGGTAGAGGACGAGTAGCAGGTGCAGTTTGAGTGGGCGATCCACCCAGCCAGGCGCAATCAGGCTGGCACAGGCCGCCGAGAGGCGCGAGACTTGTCCGGGCTGACGGGGTTCAGGGCCGGGGCGGCGCGGCAACGGTGGTAGCGGCGCGGGGCGTTGTTCAGGTGTTGTTGCTGTGCGATAGGAGGGTGTCGTAGGCTGATCCCACATAATCATGACCGCCCCAGTATGGCCGGGCGCACCTGCGGTGGGCGCGGTACCAACGAAGATGCGGCGGGGTGGATGGCCAGGCAAACAGAGATCGAGCGCCCGTGGGCGGGGTGAAATGACCGAACCCAAGAGCGCATCAAGGGCCGGGGGATTGACGAGTACCCCACTGCTCGGATCGCGCAGGGGCAAGAGTGCAGCAACCGGATGGCCAACCGCAGCCATGCGATCCTGTTGAATCAGTGCTGCCGCATGGCTATTGAGGTACGTCACGAGGCCATTGGCATCTACGGCAATCACTGCGTCCCCGGCACCATCCAGGATCGAACTGAGCAACTCAGCACGAGCACTTGCCTGATGATCGCGGCGGTGGCGTTCAACCGCCATGGTCATCGAAGCCAGCAGGGTTGCCTCATCAAACGGCTTGACTAAATAGCCATAGGGGGCTGTACTACGCGCCCGCAGTAGGGTCATATCGTCGGCAAACGCCGTGAGGTAAATAATTGGAACTTGATAGTGGGCAAGAATCTGATCTGCCGCAGTAATTCCGTCCATCTCACCACGCAGACGAATATCCATAAGAATCAGATCAGGACGCAGATTGAGCGCCTGATTAACCGCTTCACCGCCACTCGTAGCTACAGCGGCCACCTTATAGCCATGGTTACTCAACAGCGCCCTGGTGTCCATCGCCACCAGTAGCTCATCTTCAACGATTAGGATGCTCGTCATGGCGTTATATCATTTCAGAGTTCAGGGGGGAAGCGAAGCCTCCCCCCAAAAAATTCTACACCTTTGCACAGGCGTGGCTACAACGGTAGCAAAGGTATTAGCGTACCTCCACCCGGCCAACTTCCACCCGACGATCACCAGGACGTGAGACCCCAGTGAAGGTATAGACTTGGCCTTGGATCACGGCACGTACACTGAAGGGCACAGCCTCACTTCCGCCACAGCCACTGAAGTAGTCAACCTGAATAATGTAGGTTCCAGGCGGTGCCTCGCCGCTCGGCCAGAAGATATTCTCAGGCCGCCCTAAGATCATATTCCAACACAGGTTATCACGGTCGAGTTGGCCCCCACTCCGGCTGCGTGTATTGGCATAGTAGATGCGTTCCCCATTGGGATCGATCACATGGAGGTCAAGGTCAACCCGAGCGTTCCAATTGAGGGTAATCTGCACATCGCCCGTACCAGCCGAGGTGTCTTGGCGGCCAAAGCAAGGCGGACGACCAGCGGTGAAGTTGGCGAGATCAAGGTTGGCCTCAGAGTAGACAAACTCCTGCGGATTTTGGGCATTGACGGTGGTATTGCCAATGGGTCGCCAGTAGCTAGCGAAGCGCGGGACATAGCCAGTCGAGCGGTTTACTTCAGAGAAGTGCCACACCTCGATCAGATCATAGGTTCCATTGGGAAGCCACCAATCGGCTTGGCGCGGTTGCCCATAGTTCCAACTCAGCGGGTGAACATAGGCATTTACCGTCATCGTCCAGTTCTGCGGTGGTGTCCAAGCCCAACTCTGTTGCGGGTCGGCAAGCGTATAGCTTCTGACACACACCCCATAGGTGACCGTGTAGGGAAGGTTGCCGTCAGGTGGTGGGTAGACACCGCTCTCGTAGCGATGCGGATTGCGTACACGGATTCTGCCACCGTTGGTATTACGCCACGTCGTATCACTGCGAGAAAAGCGGAATAATCCCCAAGGTGAGAAGTGGGTGGTTGCCACTGTCGCTATGCGATTCTCGGCATCTACCGTCGCTGGTACCATCTGCCATTCCCCACTTGTGGCATCGTAGTAGGTGAAACCAAGGACACTGGCGGGATCGACGTCGTTGGGAATAGGCAGATTGAGGATCACTGGGGTATTAAAGGTAAAACCCTCTGGCCCGAGTTGGTAGACCAAGCCAACTGGGGTAAACTCGCTTGGTAGGCTTGGGGTACGATCGACCACCTGCATATTGAAGGTCATCTCGCCCACCTGCCCATCATCCCGAAGTGGCACTGCTCCAGGAGGAATCTCTAAGCTCGCGCCGCTATCGGTGGTTACGAGCCCACCAGTTTGACTGTCCACAACCACGACGCCTTGGCCAAGCGCATCGGGAAAGGGTGTGTTCACAATCGGCAGGTAGATGCGATGGTTGCCATCACTCTCGGCTGCCTGCACGCTACGTTCGCTCGGTACTAACGTTAGCCCCGTTGTAGCGATGCCAACAATGCTCATGCTGATGAGTAACCAAATGGTTAATCCACTTGTCACGATACGTCTCAACGAATGTTTAGGCATAGTCCCCTCCTTGCAACTATACACCACATACAATGCAGTATAAATCCAAAAAAGTTCCTGTGCCGTAAAGAAATCTCAACGGTGTAGCAATAACTATAACACCCTTCGGAGAGTTCGGTGGGGTCGTGTGCCCATTCGTATTACATGTAGGGCTGCCGCCCTGAAACCCGCTTTGGGGCTATGCCCCAAAACCCCGCCGGAGGGTTAACGTCATGCGCAACGAGCAATATTTGACCAAAAGCGTAACTTTTGGCCCCTTCAAACGGTATACATGATAAGAGGCTGATCAGCCCAAGCCATACGCGGGGTGTTGCGCGACACCCCGCGTGCAAAGAAAGAGACGAAGAGACGCCCATGAGTGCAATCAAAGGTACGATCAACAATGTCGAACTGCTCGGCTGGCTCGGTAATGACCCCGAGATGCGTTTTCTCGCCAATGGTACGCCCGTCTGCCGTTTGAGCATCGCCACCCGCCGCTTTGGCCCGCAAAACCCGAATGGTGAGCGTGAGTACGAGACCGAATGGACCAGTGTTGAGACCTGGGAGCGGCTGGCTGAACGCTGCAACACCTACCTGCACAAAGGCAGTCGCGTGTTTGTCAGTGGGCGCTTACGCACCGACTCTTGGACAGATAAGAACACTGGCCAACCCCGCTCTCGGACGCTCGTGCGCGCCTATGATGTCCTCTTCCTCGATGGACGTCCCGGCATGCCCAGCGAAGTTCCCGTCGCAGAGGAGGAGGAGCATGCCTATAGTGATGAAGAGACGCCGTTTTAGGGGATGGGTTACCCTGCGCTGAGTATGGTAAGATGCGCGGCAGCCCTCCATGCAAGAGGTACCGAGAATTGAACCATAGAGGCACCGAGGGCACAGAGGTTTATAAAAGAGGGAGTGCCAACACGACATATGGTGATTGCCATGCCACACCCTGCTCTGTGTGCTCTGTGCCTCTGTGGTTCAATCCTCTGCATCTCTGCAAAAACTCTCTACCTGAAGAATGGGCACAGCCCCAAGCTTAAGCATAGAAAATAGAACTCCATGGAAGCCCTGAAGAGCCTCAATGCTGAACAGCGTGCCGCTGTGAGCGCCGCTGTTGGCCCGGTGTTGGTACGCGCTGGCGCAGGTAGCGGTAAGACCCGCGTCTTGACGCTGCGGATCGCGTACCTTATTAGTAATTATGGTGCTAAACCTGATCAGATTTTAGCGTTGACGTTTACCAACAAGGCTGCGCGTGAGATGCGCGAGCGCTTGGGGGTGGTGTTGGGCCGGGGGGGCCGTGGCTTGACCAGTGGGACGTTCCATGCGGTCTGTGCGCGCCTGTTGCGCCAGGTGATCAGTGGGCGGCTGGGGAGCTATACGGGCGATTTTTCGATCTATGCGGGTGATGAGCAGTTGCAGTTGGCGACGATTGCCCTCGAGACGGCCACCGAGCGTGCTCCGGTATTGCTTGAACCCGATGAGGTGTTGCGTCGCATTTCGCGTGCCAAGAGCCGCATGCTGACGCCGCGCCTGATGGCGCGCTTTGCGCCCGACCCGATTGAACGTTTTGTTGCGGGCTGCTATCGGCGCTATCAACGCGCCCTTGAGCAGGCCAATGCCTTCGATTTTGACGATCTGATTCTGGTTACCCATCGCCTCCTTAGCGAACAGCCCGATCTGCTCGAAGAGTGTCAAGCCCGTTGGCGTCACGTTTTGGTAGATGAATACCAAGATACCGATCCAAGCCAACATGCGCTCGTGGAGTTGCTGAGTCGTCCGAGTAGCGCCAATGAGCAGCGCCGTTCCCTCTTTGTGGTTGGTGATGCTATGCAGAGTATCTACGGCTTTCGTAATGCTGATCATAGCATCATTACGCGCTTCAATAAGGATTTTCCCGAGGCACAGATCATCGAGTTGCTGACCAACTACCGTTCGCGCCAAGCCATTCTTGATGTGGCCTACGCGGTGATCCGTCAGAGTCGTGTGGTGCCGCCGATGGCGTTGCGGTCGGCGGGGGGTGCTGTGCCCAACGAACGCTGTGTGCTGATCAACGAGGCCAAGGACGGGCGCGAAGAGGCTGAACAGGTGGTGCGGAGCATCAACGAGTTGCAGCGTCAAGGGCGACGCCTACGCGACATTGCGGTACTCTACCGCACCCGCCACATGAGCCGCACCATCGAGCAGGCGCTGCGCCACGCCCGTCTGCCCTACAGCATCCGTGGGAGCGTCGGCTTCTATGATCGGGCGGTGGTGCGCGATGCGCTCGCCTACCTACGGGTGATCAACAACCCTGCCGATGGTCTAAGCCTGAACCGGATTGCCAACGTGCCTGCCCGTGGCTTTGGGCAACAGTCGTTGGCGGCGCTCACCAACTTTGCGGCGCAGCACAACCTGACGCCGGTGGCGGCCCTTGGTCAAGAAGCTTTTGTTCGTAGCCTGCCGAGCAAAGCCGCAGCGGGTGCCCGCCGTTTGGCCAGCCTCTTCGCCCGCTGGCAGCGCCTTGCTGCTGGCACCATGCCCCCTGACCATCTGCTGGCCGATGTGCTTGAGCAGAGTGGCTACATGGCCGCCCTAGAGCAGCGCTTCAGCCCGGCGGATCTGCCCGATGCGCGGGCCCATTTGCAAGAATTGGTCAGTGCCGCCGAAGAACATACCAGCCTCACCACGTTCTTACAAGAGATTGCCTTGATCACTGCGACCGACACACGCGAAGATGAGCGCGACCAGGTGCAACTGTTAACCATTCATGCCTCGAAGGGGCTCGAATGGCCGGTAGTCTTTGTGATTGGCTTGGAGGAGAAGACCTTGCCCCACGAGCGCAGCATGGGTAGCTCAGACGGGATCGAAGAGGAGCGACGGCTCTGCTATGTGGCCCTCACCCGCGCTGCCGAGCGACTCTACCTCTCGTGGGCACCAGGGCGCAACCGAGGGCAACGGCTGAAACCTTCACGCTTCCTGAACGAAATCCTGGCTTATGGGCGGGAGCGGGCTGGTGGGAAGGCGTTAGCTGATTCACAATGATCTACAACAGCTACGCGCCCATCTACGATGCCATTGGTCAAGGGGCATTTGCGGCGCAACTCGTGGTCCATCTGTTGGCTGCACGAGCCGCGCCGCCGCGCCGTGTCCTTGACCTTGCCTGTGGCACGGGGGCGGCGGCCTTGGCCTTGGCACGCACGGGGGCTGAGGTGGTTGGGTTGGATCATTCAGGCCCAATGCTGCACATTGCCCAGGGGCGTGCCCGTGATGAAGGCTTGCCCATCCGCTTCATTGAAGCCGACATGCGCCAACTTACCACCTGCTTCAGTGCGGATCACGAAGGGGCTTACGATCTCGTTACCTGCCTCTACGATAGCCTCAACTATCTCACCGACCCAAACGATCTGCTTCAAGTCTTCCAGGGTGTCGCCAAGCTCGTAACCCCAGATGGTCAATTCATTTTTGATCTCAATAGTGAATATGAATACGCAAATTGGGACGACTGTGACCAAGTGGTCTATGACGCCAACGGGATCCTGGTCTACAACCGTTTGAACTACAACCCCGACACACGGTGCGCCCGTGGCCAGATTGTCTGGTTCAGTTATGATGGCAACCTGTGGTGGCGCGGTGCCGAAGAACACCTGCAACGGGCATGGAGCGAAGCCGAAGTAGGTGCGGCGCTCAGCGCGGCGGGTTTCGTCCTCCATGAACGCCGTACCCCCACCTGGCAATCTGCCGCCCCTGATGCGAAGCGGGTGGTGTATCTTTGTGGTAGGAATTGGTATAATGCGTAAGCTTATGTTAGTGATGAGTGGGGAGTGGTAAGAAGCTGTCTGAAAAGCCAATGGGCATGCGCTGGAGTGCCGGCTTTAGCCGGCTGAAGCCGGCACTCCAACGCCAGTTCATAGACTTTTCAGACAGCCTCTAAGATCACTCATCACTACTACACAAGGTGCTGTCCCATGCCTCAACCGCCGGTTCTTGCGCTGATTGATGGCCATGCCTTGGCCTATCGGGCCTTCCACGCGATGCGTGAGACGGGTTTGCGTACCTCTGGGGGTGAACCTACCTTCGCTGTCTTTGGTTTTGCCCAGATTGTCTTGTCGATGATCCAAGAGCAACAACCTTCCCATGTGGCGATTGCATTTGATGTGGGCCGTACCTTTCGTGATGAACTCTACGCTGAGTATAAGGCGGGTCGCGCTGAGACGCCGGAGGAGTTTTATCCTCAGTTGGAGCGCATGAAGGAGTTTATGACGAAGTTGGAGATTCCGATCTATACCGCGCCAAACTATGAGGCTGATGATGTGTTGGGAACCTTGGCGCGCCAAGCGAGTGCAGCCGGGGTTCAGACCATTATTCTCACCGGCGATACCGATACACTCCAATTGGTTGATGCGAATGTGCGTGTGTTGTTGGCTAATCCCTATGCGCGTGGCAACAAAAGCACAACGCTCTACGACGAAGCGGCGGTGCGGGAACGCTACGCCGGGCTCCAGCCGGGCCAATTGGCCGATCTGCGCGGGCTCAAGGGCGATAGCTCCGATAATATTCCGGGGGTCAAGGGGATCGGCGAGAAGGGCGCGGTGACCCTGCTGAACCAGTTTGGCGACTTGGCTACGCTCTTTGCCCAACTCGACCAAGCGCCGAAACGTTACCAGAAGTTGCTGGAGGGGCAGTGGGAGGCGGCGCAGTTTAGTAAAAGATTGGCGACGATTGATTGCCATGCGCCGGTACAGCTCGATCTGGCGGCCTGTGCGCTCGGTGCCTATGACCGTGGCGCGGTGATTGCGTTGTTTCAAGAGCTAGAGATTGGCGCGAGTTCCAATTTGATCAAGAAGTTGCCGCCCTTGCCGAGTGACCTGCCCCCCGCGCCGAGTGCCTCGCTGCAGACGAGCCTCTTTGCTGCGCCGAGCAGTGGGCCGGTTGCGCTGCCGACAGGGACACAGCAGTTGAGCCTCTTTGAACAGGCGGGGAGTAGTGTACAGGCGGGCGAGCTCGCAAAGTCCGCGTTGGGCGCCTATAGCGCCGTGACGACCCGTGAGCAGCTTGAGGACTTGGTGGCCGCGCTGGAGGCTGCGCCCATTCTTGCCTTTGATGTTGAGAGTAGCGGCCTGCGGCCTTTCGAGAGCGACCTGGTGGGGATTGCCTTTGCGGCCCAGCCGGGGCGGGCCTACTACCTGCCCTTGGGCCACCAGCAGGGGCCTCAACTGCCGCGTGAGGAGGCTCTTGCCGCGCTGCAACCCATCTTTGCCAATGGGCAGCAGCCAAAGGTGGCCCATAATGCCAAGTTTGACCTAGAACTGCTGCTCAATGCAGGGATCGTGGTGCAGGGACTGCATTTTGATACCATGCTTGCCGCCGCGCTGCTAGGCCGGGCCCGTCTGGGCCTGAAGGAGTTGGCCTTCTACAGCCTGAAGCTGCCCGAACCGCCCCCTGCAATTGAGACGCTGCTCGGCAAGGGCAGCAAGCAGATCAGTTTTGACCATGTGCCCATTGAGCAGGCAACCCCCTATGCTGCCGCTGATGCCGATATGACCCTGCGCCTGCACGCGATCTTTGCGGCGGAGTTGGGCGCCAATGAGCGTCTTGCAGAACTCTTTCACCAGCTCGAAATGCCCCTGATTGAGGTGCTGGTGGCGATGGAACAGGCCGGGATTGGGCTTGACCTCGCTTATTTGGCCAAGTTGGGCACTGATCTGGCAGCACGGATTGCGGATTATGAACAGCAGATCTACGCCCATGTAGGCAACAAATTTAACATCAACTCCAGCGACCAACTCAGCGAAGTTCTCTTTGAACAACTCGGAATCTCGGCGGAGGGGGTGGGGCGCACAGCCAAAACGAAGAAATATTCGCTCACAGCCGATACGCTTGAGCAGTTACGTGATCGGCATCCCATTTTTGGGCAAATTCTGCACTACCGCCAACTGAGTAAGCTGAAGAGTACCTATGTAGATGCTCTGCCAAACCTGGTCAATCGGCGCAGCGGGCGGGTGCATACGAGCTACAACCAGGTGGGAGCGGCCACGGGGCGTCTAAGTTCCAACGATCCCAATCTGCAAAACATTCCGGTGCGGAGCGAAGAGGGTCGTGCGATTCGGCGAGCCTTTGTTGCGCCAGCGGGGCAACACTTCATCGCCGCCGACTATTCGCAGATCGAACTACGCATTCTGGCCCACTACACCCAAGACCCGGCGTTGATGACAACATTTACCTCAGGACGCGACATCCATGCTGCGACAGCAGCGCACCTCTTTGGCGTTCATGCTGATCAGGTGGACAAACAGCAGCGGCGTATGGCTAAAACGGTAATCTTTGGGATCATCTATGGCATGAGCGCCTTCGGGTTAGCCCAGCGGCTCGACATTGATCGGAGCATGGCCCAAGCGCTAATTGACGGCGTGTTTCACAGCTTTCCGGGAATCAAAGGTTATGTTGACCAAACCCTGGCACGGGCGCGGCGCGAAGGCTTTGTGACCACACTCTTTGGGCGGCAGCGTCAATTCCCCGAACTGCAAGGCAATGCCAAAGGCCCACGGGTGCAGGCCGCCATGCGCGAAGCGATCAACGCACCAATCCAGGGAACTGCCGCCGATATTATGAAGATTGCGATGATCCGTTTGCAGCATCGTTTAGCTGAAGAGAAGCTCAAGACGCGCCTGCTGCTACAAATCCACGACGAACTGATCCTCGAAGCCCCCACAGCCGAACTGGAGGTAGCCACCCAACTCGTGCGTGACGCCATGGAGGGCGCTTATCAGCTCGATGTTCCGCTTACGGTAGAAGTTGAGGTGGGCAGCAACCTTGATTTTGGAGGATAATGACGTTAGCCCCTGGCCGGGGTTCGGGGGAGGCTTCGCCTCCCCCGAAGAACCTTTTTTCTTCCAATGTGGCGGCTTCGCCGCCACATTGGAAGAAAAAAATGGAAGGAAAAAACCTTGACAACTACGGAGCCATTGCCCACCGTCTCGGTGGTGGCACCGGTCTACAATGAAGAGGCGTTGGTTGAGGAATTCTGCCAACGCACGGTCGCCATGCTTGAAGGGCTCGGTGAGCCCTTTGAAGTGGTGTTGGTCAATGATGGCAGCCGCGATGGTTCAGCCGCGATTATGCGTGCGCTGCATGAACGCGATCCACGGGTGAAGGTACTAAACTTCTCGCGCAACTTTGGCCATCAGTTGGCGATTACCGCTGGCACCGACTATGCCCGGGGGCAAGCGGTGGTGGTGATCGATTCCGACCTACAAGACCCGCCTGAAGTCATTCCCAAACTCGTGGCAACGTGGCGCGAAGGCTACGAGGTGGTCTATGCGGTGCGCGAAGAGCGCGAGGGTGAAACCTGGTTCAAGACCTTTACCGCTGCCTTTTTCTACCGGCTGATTGATCGAATAACCAGTGTGAATATTCCGGTAGACGCGGGCGATTTTCGTCTGATGGATCGCAAGGTGGTGAACGCCCTCAATCGTATCCGCGAACACCACCGTTTTATGCGCGGACTCTCGGTCTGGGTCGGCTTTAAGAGTACGGGGGTGACCTATCAGCGCCATGCGCGCAAAGCGGGCAGCACCAAATACCCACTCCGCAAAATGCTCAAGTTTGCCCTTGACGGCATTACCAGTTTCTCCTACCTACCGCTGCAACTCGCCACCTACCTGGGCTTCTTTGCGGCCAGCATGAGTTTACTCTTCATTCTAGTCGTCTTTGTGCTACGCTTAGGCGCACCCAACCCCCAGGATGCCGCCTTCTACGGCCAAGCCGCCACCCTAGCCAGCGTCCTCTTCATTGGGGCCATCCAGATGCTCTCATTGGGCATTATTGGCGAATATGTCGGACGTATCTACGACGAAGTGAAAGGACGGCCCCTCTACATCGTGGCCGAAGCGTTAGGCTTTGAGCCAGTTCACCAAGCAGGGATGAAGGATGAAGGATGAAGGATGAAGCAGGGAGCAGGGAGCAGGGAGCAGGGAGCAGGAACAGAGGATTGCACCACAAATTCCTCTGTGTTCTCTGTGTCTCTGTGGTGAAATTCTCTGCATCTCTTCAAAAACTCTATAAAGGAATAATCCAGGAGGTAAGGCTATGCGTATCGGGATCATATTCGGTGCGCTTGTTGTCCTGATCATCATCGCGGTTGGCTTTTCGACCATGAAATTTGCCCAGATCAACGAGGGCGAGCGCGGGATTATTGTCACCCAGGGACGGGTCGAGGGTATTCAGGAGCCGGGCATCTTCTTTCGTCCCTTTGCCCCCTTTACCACCGTGGAGATCGTGAACGTGCGTCGTCTCAGCCGCACCATTTCGCAGAATGTGGCGAGTAGCGACAAGCAACTCTATGACATTGATATTCAAGTGGACTTTAGCCGCATTGCGACCCACGAGGCGCTTCGGAATAGCTACGGGCGCATTGGGGTGCGCGATGAGCAGCTCAACGCCTTCCTTGACGGCTTTATCAACGATGCCTTGAAGAGTGCTTCAACCCAATTCACCCTCGACCAAGTTCTCTCTGATCGGGGCGGCTTCGCTGATCGCATCCGCCAATTCTTGGTCACCAGCCCAGGCCAAGGGCTAGAAGCGCCCGCTGATCAGCTCTACGTGCGCCTTGAGGCGGTGAAGGTGCTGGATATTGGGGTTGGTGAGCAGTATGCCCAATTGTTGGCCGAAAAGGCCAACCTTGAGGTGCAGATCGAGACGGAGCAGAAGCGTCGTGAGCAGATCCAGGCCCAGCAGGAGAACAACCTCTTCCAAGCGCAACAAGAGGCCCAGGTGTTGCTCACCCGCGAGCGCGGCCAGACCGAAGCGGCCCTTGAGGCGGCCAACCGCGATGCTCAGGTGCGGGCCATTCAGGGTCGCTACTGGCGCGAAAACCCTGAACTCTTCGAGTTGCGCCAGCGCGAACTCATGGTTGAAATGATGCGTAATGGCAACATCTGGTTCATTGATCCCAACACCGACATCACGTTACTCCTAAACCAGATGGGCCACAGCAGCCCAGTGGTGCCAGTACAGACCACGCCGCCTGCGCCGGAGAGTCCGTAAGGCTTGGGGATGCCTTGGATAGCCCTCATACCAAATCCGATAGCCGATAGCCGATAGCCGAACATGGCGTCTCAATGCGCTTGAATGTCATGAGGCATGCGGCCTGTTCAATGGTAATTGGTATCCCCCCACCACCTGCGCTGTCTCCCTACGATGCGGTGGCTGAGCCTGTCGAAGCCACCGCACCGTAGGGGTACGGCGCACGCTCACTCCGTTGCTTATACCATTTACGATTGTAGATTGCAGATTGCAGATTGCAGAACATGGCGTTCCAATGGGCTTTCGCGTTCTTGATAATGCGGCATGTTCAACGGTAATTGGTATTACTGGCCACTGGCTCGCGGGCCATATCCTGCTCCCCGTTGCTGCGCCCACCACCATGCTGCAAGCACCAGCCCGTAGTAGCTCAACAGGAGCCACAGCGGGAAGGGCGGAACTTGGAGCGCGGCCCAGCGCGGCGTGGCCAGCAGGCCAACGCCGGTACTCATCCAGGTGAGGGGCAGCCACGCAAAGGGAGCGATCATCTGGCCCAGGGGCAGCCAGATGAGGGCAGCGAGGAGCGTAAGGGCACTGGTGGCCATGGCCAAGGGTAGTGCGGGTACAATCAGGATGTTGGCTAACGGCGCAATGATGCTCAGATTGCCAAAGTAGTAGGCAATCAGTGGGAGGGTCAGCACCTGTACCGCCAGGGTAGCAGTGAGGCTCGTGCGCACGGCGGCCATGCCGGGCCATGGGACGTTGAAGGGGCGACGTGCTGCCAGCCAAGCCTCAATCGGCTCCGAGAAAGCAAAGAGACTGGTGATCGCCAAGGCCGAAAGCTGAAAGCCAATATCCCAGAGGGTATGGGGATTAGCGAGGCAGATGAGCCAACAACTGGCGCAGAGCAAGCGCCAGGGATCGCGTTCACGCTTGCTCGCCCGCCCAATCGCCGCGAGGCTGGCCATAGTTGCGGCGCGCAGCACGGCTGCCGATGCCCCCGCAAAGAGCGCATAGAACCACATGGTGCCGAGGGTGAGGAGCAGTGCTGGGATACGCTTGAGCCGCATGTTGCTGGCCAAGCCCGCCAGTACCCCCGCGACAATCGAGAAGTGCCAGCCAGAAATAACCAGGATATGGCTAGTACCAGTGGCTGCAAAGGCATTGGCAACCGTTTCAGGGATGGTGGAGCGAATACCGAGCATAATGCCCACGGCCAATGATGCCTGCGGTTCTGGCAGGGTACGAAGCAAAAGCGTGCGACAATGCTCACGGAAACGGAGCAGCAGCGCCAGAGCGCGATTGCCCCCACTCCCAGCCAAGAGGCGCACCTCTGTTGGCTGCTGCATCAGCACAAAGATATTGCGGTGCGCCAGATAGGCGCGGTAATCAAACTCACCCGGACGTTGAGCGCCACGCGGCTCGCTCAACGCACCGTGGACACGCAAGCGTTGCCCATAGGCATAGGCAGGATAGGTCGGCAGCACCACCAGCACACGCCCCTCAGCCGCTTGCTGGCGTCCATCCACCTGCAGCGCCTCCACAGCCAGCACCAAGCGCTGAGCGGAGGCGGTCTGCCGTGGTGCTTCAGCCACCACCCCTACGAGCAGCACCTCACCCTGATCGAGCATAGTTGCCACGCTACTCGGCCCCAAAGTGGGGAGCCCGGCGCTATAGCGGAGCGCCCCAAACAGCAGCGCGAGGCCCAGAATTGTCCACTTGTGCATACGGGGCTGATCGCGGACGAGCCACGCGACCAGTGCAAGCACCACCAGCGCAACAACAAGCCAAAAGAGCGAGGGCGCAACCAGATATGCACCAACCGTACCCAACAGCCAACAGAGGACAAAGCGAATAAACATAGCGGTAGACCATGAGGAAAAAAACAGACCCTACATGATCTACCGTTGCAAGGGGCCAAAAGTTACGCTTTTGGAGGCATACCTCGACGCCGCTCATAGCGAGCGGCAATCTCAAAGGGCGAGACCCCAGCGACATACTCAAGCCAAAGGCCCAGATCAATAATGAGTTGCGGGAGGCTGCCATTCGCTTGGAAGCGGCGTGACGAGGTGACCACCTGGGCGGGCAGGACATAGACCTGTGTTTGGGCGCGAGCCAATTCAAAGAGGCGCACATCCTCAAAGAGGGGCCAGGGGGGAAAGCCACCGAGCGTATTGAAGAAGGAGCGTCGGACAACGATGCCCTGATCGCCATAGCTCGTGAGACGCGAATCCAGCCACATCATACAGGCAGCGAGATCAAGCAGCGGATTACTAACATCAAAACTCAGCCGAAACTTCGCAATCTGCACTTGAGGTTCAGCAAACCAGCGTTGCAGCAGCGTAAACGCATCTGCGGGCAGTTTCGTATCGGCATGCAAGAAGATCAGCACATCACCACTAGAAGCAGCGGCACCGGCATTACACTGCGGGCCGCGACCGCGTGGAGCCTGAACGACCAGGGCACCAGCCTGTTGAGCCGATGCAACCGTCGCATCGTCGCTACCCCCATCGGCCACAACAACCTCAACCGCAGGATCAAGGTCACGGACGGCAGCAACACAAGCCGCGATACCATCAGCCTCATTGAGGGCAGGAACAATCACACTAAACGTCGTCATAGCATTTTCGATTGTAGATTGCAGATTGCAGATTGTAGATTGCAGATTGTAGATTGCAGATTGTAGATTGTAGATTGCCGAACATGGCGTCCCAATGGGCGTTATCGCTCTTGATGATGCGGCATATTCTAAGGGTAGTTGTTACATAGCATTGACAGAGGGGCAATGAAGGAACTACAATCACCACTGAGAGCGGATGTAGCCGGGTGGCTGCCTTGGTCTTCAAAACCAAAGAGCGCGGTGACGAGCCGCGTTGGTGGGTTCGACTCCCACGCGCTCTCGCGGTTGATGGATTCGATAGCCGATAGCCGATAGCCGATAGCCGATAGCCGATAGCCGATAGCCGATAGCCGATAGCCGATAGCCGGACATGGCGTCTCAATGCGCTTGAATGTCATGAGGCATGCGGCCTGTTCAATGGTAATTGGTATAATACGCAGCGCGTGCTGCAACGGCCTTCTTTAGTATAGCTGAGATCGTGCGATCATGCAGCAGCAAATCGAGGGCTTCCCCGTTATCGGCTATCGGCTATCGGCTATCGGCTTTGGTGCCGAAGAGCTTGCATTATTGGAGCGCAATGCGCGACTGGTGCAGCGTCTTGCCGTGGTGCTTGATCAGGACGAGCAACTCCTTGAGGCGATTGGTCAGGGTAGTGTTCACCCGGCGATGAGCGTCTTTGGCCTCTGGCGCGATGACCCGGCCATGGATGATCTTGCAGAGCGCCTAGCAGATCAGCGCACAGATCAGCCGAGCCGTGCGGTTCCAGAGCTATGAAGATTCTTGATAGTGACCACTGGATTGCGTTGTTGCTTGGAACATTGGTTGGTTGAGTGCGCGGGTTTGCGCAAGACTGGGTGCCTCCTGCGCGAGCGATCACTAGGCCGCAAGCGGAATCTCAATGTAATCGCTTTGCGACCTGGGAGGCGGAAGCGCGAGCCCATCAGCCTGTAGACTCTCCAGATGCAGCAGAATCGCCTCGTGGATCAAGGCACGAACCTCATCGGCTGTCGCGCCGACCGCCACACATCCCGGCAGATCTGGCACATAGGCACCATAACTGGTTTGGCCTTGTTCAATAATAATCACATAGCGCATGAGCTTTCTCCATTAGGTGTTATTTCAATCCCGCCTGTTTTAGAATACTGTTCAGCGTTCCGGGTGGCACATCCACACTTGGCTTGCCCGCCACAGTGACGGTGCCACGTTTGGTTGGATGCTTGAGTTGGCGATGGCTTCCGGTTGTGCGTGCGACATACCACCCATCAGCTTCCAGTAGTTTAAGCACCTCTTGAATCTTCATTGTGGCTCAGTATTCGCCTGGCGTATAGGTACCAAGCTCATTCATTTGGCAGTCTAGAGAGATTGTAGCACAAAGAAGCGGATTACACAAGATATTCGGACGGAGATAAGGGCATCTGACTATTGCATTGTAAGCGCCCACCATCGATCCGAAAATGTAACCCTTCAATATGCGGCGCTACCGCCCCTCGACAGCTAACGCATTGAGGTACTGCGCCTCCTTGGACGGCTTGAGTTGATGGATGCGAGGGAACCAGGTTCCCTCGCGCACCCTACCCCGCCACTGAGACAATGCAGCACCGCTTGGTGTGTAAGGAATTCTTGACCCGCTCCAATGGACCAAGAGCAGCGCACATGACCTGGCAGGTGGGGCGCGTGCCGCTACCATGAGGACGTCAACGATCCCACCGCGCCGCACATGCGAGGTCTCATGGGCCGTTGGCACCTTAGACCTGCCAGGTGCGCGCCGTTGGGTTTGGGGATACATATGGTGGCTGCACGGCACACACCTAGCAGGTCGTTGGTTCGCGTTGCATGAGAAAACTCTTGACACCGCATCCAAAGCTTCTCAAAAACTCTATACCTGAAAGGCGAAGCCCCTCCAAACCTCCCCGCAACTGCGGGAGTGGCGTTGATCTTTCACCAAAGCCGTGTACCATGAAACCACACACATGCAGCGATAACACCGATGGGAGGACACCATGCAAGCAACGATTGAATATGAGCAGGCGCTGGCAATGATCCGGCAGTTTGACCGTCCCACGCGGGCGCGCCTCGTGGCGCAGGTAGTGCAAGAGTTGGCGGTCGGGCCGGATGATGCCCTGCGCCGTTCCAATGAGGCCTGGGAGCGCTTGGCCCAACTGCGTGAAGACTTTGCGCGGATGGGGCCGGTCTCGCCCAGTCCAGCCGAGCAGCTTGAACTTGATCGCCAACACCGGGCCGATCTCCTTGAAGGTAGGATCAGTGAGTGATGTATACCCTTGATGCCAATATCTTTGGGGTGGGCGTGACTGGAATCTGTAGGGCGGTGCCCTACACCCCTGCCGGAGAGGGGGAAAATGCGGGGGAACCTGGTTCCCCCGCACCCCCTATATGCACATTGCACAGATTGCGGGGGCGTTGAGCCGCACATTTCGCGATCCGATCCGCGCACGCTTGGAAGTTGACCTCCTGCGGAGAATTTGGAAGACGCCTCTATGAGCGAGTCGCAGTGATTGGGAAAGCCGAATGGAACACTGAAACATGGAAAATAAAAGAATTTCAAATCGAGGAAATTCAAGGTTTTTTAGATCAAGCACCAGATAGAGTACTTTCTAGCTTGCGCGAGCAGTTTGGGTCACATTTCGACGATATTGATGATGTTGATGGGTTTATCTATGCGCTCCGGAAATGATGATGATACGCAGTTTGATGACTCAGATGTTTAGTTTAAGAGCGTCAATTTTCAATCACAATCGCTTCTTCTTTCCAAACCATTCCGGTGGCACAAGAAAGATCGGGCCACGGCTATGAAGCGTAATCTGGGATTTGTGGCTACTCAGCCAGCGATCAAAGTGGTTGGCAAGATGCTCGGCCTCGGCGTTGGGGATGAGTTGCATCGC